>JBIOWP010000105.1:0-95739 GCA_044868695.1 bacterium | reverse complement strand
GCAGCGCGAGCGGCGTGATCGGCGTGATGAACCTCGTGCTGCCCCGCCGGAGGGCGTTGAGCGTCAGGGAGCTCGCGACGCTGTCGGCGATCGGCGATCAGATCGGCCTCGCCGCCGAGCGCGGGCGCCTGTATGGTGAAGTGCGCGCGAAGGAGCTGCTGCGCGGCGAGCTGCTCCGGAAACTCATCACCGCGCATGAAGACGAGCGCCGCCGGATCGCGCGCGAGCTCCATGATGAAGCCGGCCAGGCGCTCACAGCCCTTATCCTCAACCTGGAAGTGGCCGAGCGGGCCGCGGCGCCTGAAGAGCAGACCCGTCTGGGCCGCCTGCGCGGCATCGCCGAAGACACCCTGGGCGAACTTCGAAAGATGATCTATGACCTCAGGCCGACCATCCTGGACGACCTGGGGCTGGCCGCGGCCATCCGGTGGTACGTGAAGGAAGCCGTGGAGCCGCAGGGGCTCCGTGTGGACCTCTCTATCGCAGGACTCGAACAGCGGCTCCCAGCGCACATGGAAACGGCGGTCTTCCGCATCGTCCAGGAAGCATGCACCAACGTGCTCAAGCACGCCACCGCCTCGCACGCCCGGGTGGAGGTGACGGTGTCCGGCGGCCACATTACCATTGGCGTTCAGGACGACGGTCAGGGGTTCGACCCCGCGGCTATCCCGCGCAGCCGCGAAGGTCGAGGCATGGGGCTGATGGGGATGCAGGAGCGGGCGGAGTTGCTCGGCGGTACGTGGAAGGTATTCTCGCGGCCCGGCAGCGGCACACGGGTCGACGTCATGATTCCCGTGGAGGCGGTACCGGTTGAAGATTAAGGTGGTCGTCGCCGATGACCACGCGATTGTCCGTGAAGGCGTGCGCATGATCCTGGCCAAAGAGAAGGACATCGACGTCGTGGGCGAGGCGGAGGACGGCGGGCAGGCACTGCAGCTGGTAGAGTCGGCGAAACCGGACGTCGTGGTCATGGACATCAGCATGCCTGGCATGGGCGGCATCGAAGCCACGCGCAAGGTCAAAGAACAGCATCCGAAGGTCGCGGTCCTGGCGCTAACGATGCACGAAGACGAAACCTACGTCTTCCAGTTGCTGCGGGCCGGCGCGTCGGGGTATGTGCTCAAGCGCGCCGCGGCCCACGACCTCGTCCAGGCCGTGCGGGCCGCTGCAAAGGGCGAAGCGTTCCTGTACCCCTCTGTGGCGCGAAAGGTTGTGGAAGACTACCTCAAGCGCGTCGAGGCCGGCGAGGGCCGCGAACGCTACGACGGGCTGACCGAGCGGGAGAAAGAAATCCTCACCCTCATCGCGCAGGGGACCTCGAACCAGCAGATCGCGGAGAAGCTCTACATTAGCATCAAGACGGTGCAGACGCACCGCGCCCACATCTTGGAGAAGCTCGGGCTGCACGATCGGACGGAACTGGTGCGGTACGCCATCCGCAAAGGGCTGATTGAAGCCTAAGGACACGGGCCGGGCCCACCTGCACCCGTCCGACCCTGACCCCCCCGCACCGTGATCCTACTTGACGAAGTCACCCTCCATGCCGACCCCGGCTAGTGCAAGACCTGCTTCAACTCCTCAAACTGCTCTTTGGTGATCTCCCCGCGCGCCAGTCTGGCCCGTAGGATCGGCAGTGTATCATCCGACTTGCCATCTCTGCGCGTGAACGCGAGGACGACGAGCACGACGCCGACGACGAGCAGCAGAAACGCCAGCGGGCCGAGGCCGAACCCGTATCCCATCATGCCGCGGCCGCCCATCATGCTGGGGCCCATCATGCCCCATCCTCCACTCATGCCCATCCCCAGCACTGGCAAGAGCACCAGCACGCCGAGGATGATGAGGGCTACGATGCCAAGATCTCTTGAATTCATGGCTTTCCTCCCATTTGGAACTCTTTCTCCTGCACAAACGTCCCGTGCCAGGTGTGGGACCAGACCTGGCCGGTGTAGGCGTTGACACTCAGCATCCCTACCGGCAGACCGTCGCGCTCGACGTCAAACGTGAAGTAGCCGTAGAACGCGGTGCCGTGGTCAGGCGCAGTGCCTGGCAGCGCCGTGGACAGGTACTGCGCGGCGACCTGCCTGGCCCGCTCACTAGTAACCGTCTGCGCAGGCGCGCCAGGCTGCCCGGACCGCGCCGGCGGGACATTGCCGTACCCGTATCCCATCATAATGCCGCCCATCATCCCCATACCGCCGGACCCGGCCATGTGCCCGTACTTCGTGTTCCACATCATATTCGCACCCGGCTCAGGATGGGTGAACCCATTGCGCTCCACGATCAATTCAAAGGCGCCGACGCCAGTGCTCTGCTCCCTCACCAGCACATAGAAGTGGTTCGAGAACTCCATCACTTCTTGGATGACCAGGTCACTGTCGCCGCGCGCCCGCAGCACTTCCTTGACACGGTCCGCCGCGCTGTCGACGTTCATCGGCCCGCTGGCGAGTGGGTTGCCACCGTATCCAGGGCCCATCATCCCTGGCCCGCCGGGCCCGTCCATGCTCCCAGACCCCATCCCGGGCTGCGCGAGGCCTGGGATGGCCAGCGATGCTGCCAAGGCCAGCACCCCCAGGCCTGCCAAGAAGTAACGAGAGGACATCGCGATCATCTCCTTTCAAGAACGCTCTGCTCCCAGCGTACGGGAACAGCGGAAGGGGGAGTATCAGGCCACGACCCGATTCTCGCCATCCCCCTACGTTGGTCACGTAGTTTGGGGAACCAGTGGATCCATCCATTTTAGTTCGGGGAACCTGGCAAAACCCCGATCCGTGGTGCAGAGAGTTGCACCATGTTCAATGGCCAGTGCCGCGAGGTGCGCGTCCGAGACTTCGGCTCCTCGCGCCTGCGTTAATGCCAGCAGCCCCCTCAGGATCTCCCAATGCCGCTCCGTCGGCTGCACGATCACCACCGTGGGTTGCGCCATCCACGCGGACACGACAGATGTCGCTTCGGCCAGGGTCAGCGGCTCAGGGAACGCACGCGGGTTCGTGCCGATGCGAGTGAATGCGAGCAGCGTTGCCCACGGAAAGGCGACAGGGGCGGGCGAAGACAGCGCCTTTTGCAGCCAGGCGCGAGCGGGCTTGTGCTGAGGAAACGAAGAATTGTAGGCGTAGAGGAGCAGGTTCGCGTCGAGCAGGATCATCGGTGGAGCGGGCCTTCCAGCTCTTCCACAAGCTCGCCGACGCGGTCGTAGTCTAGGCCCGGCCGCATGCCCAGCGGTTTGGCTCGGACGGTGAACGATGGAACCCGCTGGCCCTTCCGCCCCAGGTGCAGAGCCGTCCGCAGCAAGTCGTTCACGATTTGCTTGAGGGGACGCCCCGACCGGCGCACTTCGGCCTTCACAGCCGCAGCCACATCATTATCGAGGGTCAGAGTCGTTCGCACATCTTGATGTTAGGATAGAAGCATCAAGATGTCAATCCAGTGGCCATCCCGCCCGTGCTTGGCCGGTTCTTTGTCAAATGGCGCCTTGCAGCCGGCAGAGCAGAAGTAGTGGCCTTAGCTCGGTCGGCAGACAAAGAGCTCCAGCGTGCCGAAGGCGGTGCGCCATGCCGCCTCGGTGCGGACCTCGGCGAATCCGCTCCGCAGCAGCTCTTCGAACCCGCCGTCCCGATGGGATGCGGTGTTCTTGATACCGTCAAAGAATCCCCAAAACGTGAGCAGGGCCCACTGCAGCCAGTCTTGCGGCCGACCGAAATCCGCCACGACCAGACGTCCATCATCACGCAGAATGCGGCGCAGGCCGGCGAGAGCCCGCTGCTTGCCCGCAGGATGTAGATGATGGAACACAAGTGTGGAGTACACGCGGTCATAGACGCCGGGCAACCGGGGGTCGGTGATATCGGCAGCGCGGAAGTTAATGGCGACGCCCGCATTCGCCGCATTGCGGCGGGCGACTTCCAGAATGGCCGGGTCGACGTCCAGAGCATCAATTGAGATGTCGGGCCATCGGTGCTTGATCTCAATGGCCAGACGCCCCGGTCCACATCCCAGTTCCAGCAGC
Source organism: bacterium (assembly GCA_044868695.1). Taxonomy (GTDB): domain Bacteria; phylum Sysuimicrobiota; class Sysuimicrobiia; order Sysuimicrobiales; family Kaftiobacteriaceae; genus JBIOWP01. Next base: position 91,733 of record JBIOWP010000105.1, on the reverse strand, counting down.
CGGAGGCCGGGACGGAGATCCAGGGCTTCGATCACTGCTCGGCGCATGGTCCGTGCCCCGGTCCACCGCTCCATAAGCGGATCGTACAGCGGGGTAAGCAAGCGGAATCTCAAGGCCGGGATGTACCGCAGTGACATTTTGGTTCTCACCTGGCATTTCTACGCCAGCAGGAATCCGCCGTCCACCACCACCGTCGTTCCCGTCATATAGTCCGATGCTGGCGACGCCAGAAACACCGCGACCTTGCCGATGTCGTCGGGAACCCCCATGCGCCCGAGAGGGATGCGGGCCACCGCGGCGTCAATCATTTTCTGCTGCTCCTCGGGGGACATCGGCCGGTTGCCCGCCAGCTTCGCCGTCCCCTCAGTGGTAATGCCCCCAGGCGCGATCGCGTTGATCGTGATCTTGTGGGGTGCGAGTTCCAGGGCCATGTTCTTCGTAAACATGATCACACCGCCCTTGCTGGCGTCGTAAGCCGCCAGCCCGACCATGGACGGCCGGAACGCGTCGACGGAAGCGATGTTGATAATCTTGCCTCCCCTCCCCTGGCGGATCATCTGCGCACCCGCCGCCTTGGTGGCGAAAGCCAGCCCTATGAGGTTGACAGCCAGGATCTTCTCGAACAACTCCGGCGGCATCTGCAGCATGGGCACGATCGGAAAGATGCCGGCGTTATTGACCAAAATGTCAACGGACCCGAACTCCTCCACACAGCGGTCCACCATCCGCTCACCGGCGTCCCGCTGCGTCATGTCCGCATGCATTGAGATGGCCCTACCTGTGCCCTCCCGCAGCTTGCCGACAGCGGTCTCCGCAGCTGCGTCATCGATGTCCGCGATCAGGACGTTCGCGCCGCCTTCGACCAGGCGCTTCGCGATGCCAAACCCAATGCCCATCGCCCCACCGGTCACGATCACGTTCTTGCCTGTGAGATCAAACGGCCCCCAACTCATGACTCACCTCCAGCCGGCAGTCGCCGGTTCCGCCCCTGGTATGTGGTGCTACCCCTTAGCTTATTCATCCTCACACGGCCCCGGTATCGGGCGGCAACCCGATCATCGCCACTGTCACCCGATAGCGAATCGGGGGGTGACCCGATAGCCCTCCGCGGCGGTCGGAGCAAAGATAATGGCAAGCAGGGCCATCTGCCGCTAAGAGGAGGCGCGCAATGAGCGTACAGAGGGAGATCAGACCGACCGACACCTGTTCCCGCTGCGGCCTGCGCCGGGCCACTCGGGAGCTCGAGCAGCAGGCCATCAGTATTCGGTTGTGCGACGACTGCTACTGGGGGAGCGAGCCGCCGGCCGAACCATCCGAGAAGGAATCGATGGCCTGATCCGCTGAACCGCGTCCACATGGACCGAACATACCGGCTGACATCACTCCGCCGGCTGGCGAATTTGTGGATGCACCTGTTCATCAGGCTCGGCGTAGCCCCGCCGCACTATTATCTGCTCCGGGTGCGCGGCCGGCGGACCGGACGGTTCTACGTCACACCGGTGTGGATCGTTGAAAACGGCGACCGATATCTGGTTGCGCCCTATGGTGAGGTGAACTGGGTCAAGAACGCCCGTGCGGCGCGGACCGTCACGCTCACGCGTGGTCTGAGGTCAGAGACGCTCCGAATCACGGAACTCGATCCACAGCGGAGCGCACCGGTGCTGAAGACCTACTTGGCATCCGTTGCTGTGGTCAGACCATTCTTTGGCGTTCGCCACAACGCCTCAGTGGACGCTTTCGCCGCCGAGGCGCCCAAGCATCCGGTCTTCCGACTCGTCCCCTAGGCCGCGAGGAGTCGGGACAATTCTCACATCAAGATCGGGTCAAAAGCCGATCTTGCCCGGGACTCTTTGACGTACACTGGTGGTGTAGAAGCGAGTCGGGGAAGATCGCCCTACAGGGAGGTATGGCCAATGGTGCGGAGGCTGCACAAGAGTCGAAAGCGGCTGCTCGTTGGAGTCGCCGGCGGCATCGCTGAATACGTACAGATCGATCCGGCAATCGTCCGGGGCATCTTCATCCTGCTGTCGTTCGCGAGCGGGCTGGGGGTGGTGCTGTACGTCGCGCTGGCACTACTCATGCCGAGGGCGGAGGCTGAACCTGCTGAGCCGCTGGCCGTCCTCAGAGAGAACCTGAAGACGGCGCCGCATGAAGCCGTCGAAGCCGGCCGACGCGCCGTCCAAATCCTGCGAGGAGCTTCCCCGGGGGCGCGGGAGTCAGAAGGGGATTCAAGCCCAAACGGCGGCGTGACGGGTTAGGAGACGAGCCGTCGCGCCACGTACGGCAGGATGCCGCCGTGCCTGTAGTACTCGACCTCGACGGGCACGTCGATTCGCACAATCATCGTGAATGATTTGCGATTCCCGTTCTTGCGCGCCTGCACTGTCAGACGGGCGTTCGGGACCAGCGACGCGATGCCGGTAATGTCATACGCCTCAGTTCCATCCAACCCTAACGTCTCGGGCGTCTCCCCCGGGAGAAACTGCAGGGGGAGCACGCCCATGCCGACGAGGTTGCTGCGGTGGATCCGCTCGAAGCTCTCGGCGAGCACTGCCCGCACCCCGAGGAGCAGGGGTCCTTTCGCCGCCCAGTCGCGGGAACTGCCGGAGCCGTATTCCTTCCCGGCGATGACGACGAGCGGAACGCCCTCCCGCTGGTATCGCGTTGAGACCTCGTAGATCGTCGCCACTTCGCCTGAGGGAACGTGCGCCGTCCACCCGCCCTCCCGCCCTCCGGCCAGGCGGTTGCGCAGCCGGATGTTGGCGAATGTCCCGCGCATCATGACTTCATGATTGCCGCGCCGCGCACCGTAGGTATTGAAGTCCGCGGGGGCCGTCCCGTGATCGATCAGGTACCGTCCGGCCGGGATATCTGGCGGAATCGATCCCGCGGGGGAAATGTGGTCGGTCGTGACCGAGTCTCCCACCCACGCCAGCACCCGCGCGCCGCGGATGTCGTTCACGGGAGTCGGCGCTGCGGTTAGGCCTGCGAAGAATGGAGGCTGGCGCACGTAGGTGGATGCCGGATCCCAGGCATACCGGTCGCCCTCCGATACCGGCAGAGTGCGCCACGTCGCGTCTCCCGAAAAGACGTCGCGGTAGCGCGCGGCAAACAGTTCAGGCGACACCACCCGGGAGACTACGTCGCGCACCTCAGCCGCGCTCGGCCAGATGTCCTTCAGATACACGGGCCGTCCATCGCGCCCCACGCCCAGGGGAGCGCGCTGCAGATCGATCTCCACCGTCCCGGCCAGCGCAAAGGCGACGACCAACGGCGGGGACGCCAGGTAGCTGGCCCGCACCAGCGGGTGAATGCGTCCGTCGAAGTTCCGGTTGCCGCTCAGCACCGCTGCGACGACCAGATCGTGTTTGCGGATGGCGTCGGCGACCGGCTGCGCGAGCGGTCCACTGTTGCCGATGCAGGTCGTGCAGCCGTAGCCGACCAGGTGGAACCCCAGCGCCTCCAGGTATGGGGTCAGGCCGGCGCGCTCGAGATACGCGGTGACCACCGCGGACCCGGGCGCCAGGCTGGTCTTGACCGCGGGGTTGCGCGCCAGTCCCCGCTCGACCGCCTTCTTCGCCAGCAGGCCCGCCGCAATCATGACGTCCGGGTTGCTGGTATTGGTGCAGCTGGTGATCGCGGCGATGGCGACGGCACCGTGTGTCATCTCCACCCGTCTGCCTCCGACGTCGACTCTCGCAATTGGCGGGCGCTCCGCCACCGCGGTCGCGGCACCGCCTTTCCCGGGCGACGGGCCGAGCTGGTCGGCGAACGCGGCATGAAAACTGCGGCTCGACTCGCCAAGCGGTACGCGGTCCTGCGGCCGCCGCGGTCCTGCCAGGCTGGGCTGCACCGTCGACAGATCCAGTACCATTACCTGGTCAAACTCGGGCTCGACCTCGCCGGTCCGGAACAACCCCTGCGCTCGCGCATATGCTTCAACCAGCCGGACGTGCGGCTCGGGCCGCCCGGTGAGACGCAGGTAGCGCAGCGTCTCGCCGTCGATGGGGAACAATGCGGTGGTGGCGCCGTACTCGGGCGCCATATTGGCAATCGTCGCCCGGTCGGGCAGCGCCAGCGCTTCCAGGCTGGAGCCAAAGAACTCTACGAACTTCCCCACCACACCCGCCGCGCGCAGGAACTGGGTCACCGTCAACACGAGATCGGTGGCCGTCACGCCCTCGCCTAGCCGGCCCGTCATCCGGAAGCCGATGACCTCCGGCGTGGTGAGATACATCGGCTGGCCCAGCAGCACCGCCTCGGCTTCGATACCGCCGACCCCCCACCCCAGCACGCCCAGCCCGTTCACCATCGTCGTGTGAGAATCGGTGCCGATCAGGGTGTCCGGCAGGGCGACGGGCGCGCCGGCCGCGTCACGCAGGGCGACCACCTGCGCGAGATATTCCAGGTTCACCTGGTGCACGATGCCTGTGCCCGGCGGCACCACGCGCATCTGGTCGAACGCCTGTTGCGCCCAGCGCAGGAGCATGTAGCGCTCCCGGTTGCGCCGGTATTCAAACTCGACGTTGCGTTCGAACGCCCCAGCCATCCCGAACACGTCCACTTGCACGGAGTGGTCGATCACCAAGTCGGCCGGCACGACGGGATTCACGCGGCGCGGGTCGCCGCCCAGCTGGGCCACCGCGTCGCGCATCGCGGCCAGGTCCACGATCACCGGCACGCCGGTAAAGTCCTGCAGCAGGACACGGGAGGGCAGAAAGGGCACCTCGCGACGCTGCGTTCCACCCGGCCGCCACGCCGCCAGGGCAGCGACGTCGTCGGAGGAGAAGGGCGCCGTCCCGGCGTGCCGGGCGACGTTCTCCAGCAAGATCTTCACGGTCACCGGCAAACGCTCCAGCGGCGCCCCGAGCGCCTTCAGCGCCACATAGGTGACGGTCAGGTCCCCGACGGTCAGCGTGGTCCGAGCACTCAATGGATCGAACCTGCTCACGGTTTCAGTATACCGCCCGCGCGCGCGCCGTTCATCTCCAGCTTCCTGGAACTTCCTGACCACTCGAATCGCTCATCGGAGTGAATGAAGACACATGAGGAGGGATGATCGTGAAGCGGATCGTGTATCTCGTGCCGGCCGCCGTCGTTGTGCTTGCGGTGGCTTCTGTGGCGCTCGCGGCCGGTAGTACGACGCCATACCAGGCACCTGCGGGGGCACCCGGGCAGACTCCAGCCAAGTTCCAGGTTCAGGGCACGCTCCTGCAGGTTGGGAAGGGCTGGGTGCAAGTAGAAATCGTCAAGGTTGAGAAGGGCGGAGCGCTCAAAACCGGCGCAAAGCTGCGCATCGTCGAGACCGCCAGGACGAAGTACCTCCGGGCCGGCAAAGCGGCGACGGTCAAGGATCTGGTGGCCGGCGAGACGCTCGACATCGTCGGGGCCGTCGCCCGCAGCGGCAAAGCGTTGACATATCGCGCCAGCAGCATCACCATCATGGAGTAGTCTTCGCGATGGCTGCTGCACAGGCCACACTCGATCCTTCGCTGCCGGTGAGTGAGCTCACACAGGCCTCAGACCGGACCTCCCCCCGCGAGGAGTTCGCGGACCTGCTCGCCACGCACTGGGATCATGCCTATCGCTTCGCCTACCACCTGACGGGCAACACCACCGACAGCGAGGACCTGCTGCAGCAGGCCGCGGAGGAAGCGTTCCGAGCGTTCCATCGCTTTCAGCCCGGGACGCGCTTTGACCGGTGGTTTTTTCGCATCATGCACAACTCGTTCGTGGACCGGGTCCGCCGCGATCGCCGCAGCCGAGTATTTTCGCTCGACGAGGTGGCCGGCACGGCCGCGACGGACCAGCCGGATCCCGGGGAGATCGCCGCGGGCGCGCTGGACGGACCGGTGCTGCGGGCGCTGCTGGCACTGCCGCCGGACGCGCGGGCCGTGGTCACCCTGGTCGACCTGCAGGGCATGCCGTACGAGGACGCGGCGGAGATTCTCCGCTGTCCGGTGGGCACAATTCGCTCGCGGCTGCACCGGGCGCGACTCGCGCTGCGGGAGTGGCTCCGGCCGTACGTGGACGACATAAAGCGGGGCGACCTGTGATGCCGCACCTCAGCGACCAGCTCACCGCCTATCTGGACGCGACCCTCACCCCGGAGGAGGCGGCCGCGGTCGCTGCGCACCTGGCAGAGTGCGCGGAATGCCGGGGGACTCTGGATGACCTTCAGGCGGTCAGGAATCTGCTCCACGCAGTTTCGGACCGTACCCCCCATCCCTCGTTGCTTCCGCGCACTTTGGCCAGGATTGATGCGGCCGCTCGGCGGCCGGTCCTGCCGCGGTGGATCGCTGCGCTGGCGGCCGTCGCGGTCGCGGTGGCTCTGCTGCTGCAGATACGGCTCCTGCCGTCGCCGCTGCCCGACCGCGCGGCCGGCATCAGGTACTTTCGGCAGCACGCCGAGTTCGCCGTCCTGCACCCAATGGCCGACCTGGCCCTGGCGTCGTACCTGGGCAGCACTCTTCCCTACAATCTGCTGCGGCCGGCAGAGAGCCTCGATGGTCCGTAGCGCGGCAGCCGTCGTGGCCGCCGTGCTGGCCGCCGCCGCGCCGGTTCTGGCGCAAGACGCACCGGCTCCGCTGGTGCAGGCCGCTCGTGCACCGGCGCGCGTGGCGTATGCTGGCGAGCAGGTCATCGTCACCTGGGACGGGCGCAATGTCTCGGCGTCCCTAGTCAGGATCGCCTATGACCCGGCCGGATGGTCCGAGCTGGACTATCGCGCGGTTGGACCAGCCGGCCGGTGGACGGTGTGGCGCCGCGACGCCGACGAGATCCGTTTCGATCCGCTACGGCGGACAGGCACGCACGCGACGCGGCCGCCGGGCGATCGGGATGCCATGACCGGCAGTCACCTCCCGTGGCTGCTGGAGAACTATCGGATCGATACCGCGGCCGAAAGCCTCTTGGGTCGCCGGGTCACACGCGTGGATCTGGTGCCGCGCGCCGGCGACCGCCCTTCACGTCGCATCGATGTCGACGATGCGACCGGCGTCGTGCTCCGGTCGGAGCGGCAGGGTCACGCGGGTGGGATCGGTGAGACGACGATTTACCTCTCGTTTGAGGTCAAGCCCGTCGGATGGCGCAGCCGCCAGCTCCCGCCATCCGACCTGCGGTTGACCCAGCAGCCGCCGGCCCGCCTGGCCGCCAGCTCTTCACTCGCCGCTGGTGGGGTGCCGCTGCGGATCGCCCTCCCGGCGGGTTTTCACAAGGTGGGCGATTACCTGCCCGGCAGTGGTGAGCCGGTCCTGCAGAGCGTCTACTCGGACGGCCTAGCTACTCTGGTGGTCTACCAGCGCCGCGGCGCGGTAGCTTCACCGCCGCAGGACAGCCGGGTGATCTACACTCCAGACGGCCCCGTATGGGTCCACGCATTCGGACTGCGCACACTGGTACACTGGGCGCACGATGGTCGCGTGATCACCGTCGTGGGCGACGTGTCGCCGCAGAGCCTGGTCGCCGCGGCGGAACGCACCGGCATCGCGTCTGCGCCACGGCTCTGGGACCGGCTGGTGGCGTGGTTGGCGAACCTCATCGAATCTCTCCGAGCCGTCTCGTGAACCTCGGGCGTCCTAGGTAGGCCCAGGCCCGGGTATCTTGTCTGTAGACGACGCCGGAGGGAAGGAACCATGCGCCGCGCGCGCTGGGCTCCGCTTATCGCGCTGATCGTGTCTGGCCTGGCCGCTGCCGCGGGCGGGATTGACCGGGTTGCGCGTCAGCCTGCGACGGCACCCGGCGAGACGCGGGCTCAGCAGGACCGTGCCATTGCCGCCGTCACCCTCCGGCCCAACGTCTACGCCGCTACGATCGCACCCTATTTTCGCCGCAAGACATCCGGCATCGCGGCGCGAGTGTACGTCCCTAACACCAATGACGGCACCGTGGACGTCATTGACCCACAGATCCGGGAGGTGGTCGCGCGCTTCTCCGCAGGCCTCGTCCCCCATCACATCACTCCCGCGTGGGACTTTTCCGCCCTGTACGTTGCCAACACCAGCGCCAACACGCTCACCGTGATCGATCCGAGCACGGCCCTCCCGGCCGACACGCTCAGGATTGTCGACCCGTACAACCTGTACTTCACGCCCGACGGTACCGCAGCCATTGTTGTTGCCGAGCGCCTGTGGCGGCTCGACTTCTACGACCGGCGCACGTGGGCCCCCTTGGGCAGCGTCCCGATCTCCCATGCAGGTGTGGATCACCTGGACTTTTCGGCCGATGGAACGTACCTGCTCGCGAGCGCGGAGTTCAGCGGCATGGTCGTGAAGGTCGACCTCGCTCACCGGGCGGAGGTGGGGGCCGTATCGGTCGGCGGGTTCCCCGTCGACGTCCGCCTGGCCCCCGACGGGGCGGTGTTCTTCGTGGCCAACCAGGCCCGGCACGGAGTGTCGGTGATTGACCCGGAGCGCATGGAGGAAGTGGCGTTCATCCCCACCGGGCGCGGTGCCCACGGGCTGCAGGTCAGCAGGGACGCACAGTCGCTCTACGTCAGCAACCGGCTCGCCGGCACGGTCAGCGTCATCGACTTCGCCACGCGTCAGGTCAGCGCGACGTGGCAGGTCGGCGGCAGCCCGGACATGATGCAGCTGTCGCCCGACGGCGGTGAGCTGTGGGTCAGCAACCGGTACGCGCGCTCGGTCTCAGTCATCGACACTGCGACCGGGCAGCTACTGACTCGCATCACCGTGGGCTCAGGGCCACATGGGCTCTCCTATTTCCCTCAGCCCGGTCTCATCAGTCTCGGGCACAACGGAGTCTATCGCTAACCGGGCCAATAGAAGGGCCTCCTGCTCGGTCCCAGAAGTTCACTTTCGGTTTCCAGACCCTCCGGTGCTGCGTGGCATCATGACCCGCCAGTGGCTCTACCGAACGCTGCTGATTGGTGGAGTCTGGCTGGTCGTCAGCCGCCTCACGGAACTTGAGCACCTGGCGCAGACGCTCCGGCAGGGCCGGTGGGCGTGGGTAATGGCGGCCGCCGGTCTGCAGACTGTGTACTACCTCGTCTATGCCGGCCTCTACCGAGCTGCGTTTGCCGCCGTAGACATTCGTTTGCCACTTGCTCAACTGCTCCCCACCGTGTTCGCTTCCCTGGCAGTGAACGTGGCCGCGCCGACCGGCGGCGTCAGTGGAGCGGCGCTGTTCGTCGACGATGCTGCCCGGCGAGGCTATCCTGCGGGCCGAGCGGCAGCGGCCGTGCTGCTGGCGCTGATCGCCGATCTGACGGCATTCGTGGTTGTGCTCCTCGCCGGACTCGCGTATCTATTCACCTATCACGATCTGAAACCGTATGAAGTGGCCGGGGCCGCCGTCCTGCTCCTCGTCATCGGTGGCCTGAGCGCGGTACTTCTCCTGGGGCTGTGGCGCCGGGAGTGGCTGCTGCGGATGCTGGCCTGGGTGCAGCGCAGCGCGAACCGCGTCGCAGCAGTCTTGAGCCATCGCGGGTTCCTTTCCGAAACGTGGGCCTCGAAAACCGCTGGCGAATTCGCTGAAGCCTCGGTGATGGTCGCGGCCCATCTCCCGCGGCTGGCGCGGGCGCTGGGGATTGCCCTGTGCGCTCACGGGCTGGACCTGATCAGCCTGTACCTGCTGTTCCTCGCCTTCCACGGACCGGTCGGTCCGGGCATTCTGGTCGCCGGCTATGCGATGGGCATCTTGTTCTGGATCGTCGCGGTCACGCCGCAAGGGATCGGCGTCGTTGAAGGCGTGATGGCGCTGGTCTTCGCCTCGCTGGGCGTGCCCGCCGAACGCTCGACCGTCATCGCGGTCGCGTTTCGCGGCCTGACCTTCTGGCTGCCGCTCCTCGCGGGATTCGTGCTCTTGCGTCGTGTGCAGACCTTTCAGGTCGCTGCACGCATCTCGCCGGAAGCCTGGGGGGTTCATGTCGCCGCTGGGCTCGCCGCGCTGATCGGCGCGATGAACGTGCTATCAGCAATCACACCGTCGCTGGATGCGCGGCTCGAGATCCTGGTACAGGCGTTCCCCATCGGGATCCGCCACGGTGCCCGCTTGATCACCGCGCTGGCCGGGTTCGGTCTCCTGGCGCTGGCGGGCAACTTATTGCGGCGTAAGCGCGTGGCGTGGTGGCTGACCCTCCTGCTCCTTGTCATTTCAGCGGTCACTCATCTGATCAAGGGCTTGGATTATGAGGAGGCGATGCTGGCCGCAACTCTGGCAGCTTTGCTGATGATACTGCGGCCTCACTTTCATGCCGGTTCAGATCCTCCGTCCGCGGGGCAGGGACTGCGTACGCTGCTCGGCGCGTTCGGATTCACGCTTGCGTACGGCGCGGCGGGCTTCTACCTGCTGGACCGTCACTTCCAGTTTCACTACAGCATCACGGCGGCGCTGGCGCAAACTGTCATCATGTTCACGGAGTTCTCGGATCCAGGGCTTCAGCCTCTGACTGGATTCGGCCGGTATTTCGCCGACTCCATCTATGGGTGGCGCTCGCGACGATTGGCTATGCCACGGTGATGCTGAGCCGACCGGTGCTCGTGCGTCGCCCGGCCACACCTCAAGAACGGGCGCGGGCTCGGAGTAGCGTAGAGGCCCACGGTCGCTCGTCGCTGGCCCGCTTCACCCTGTTCGAAGACAAGTCGTACTACTTCAGCCCGCGCGGATCCATGGTCGCCTATGCCGTCAGAGGACGGGTCGCCGTGGCGCTGGGCGATCCCATTGGACCGGCCGCCGATCTATCTGCCGCCATCGCCGCGTTTGCCACTCACTGCGCAGGCAACGACTGGGTCCCGGCCTTCTACCAGACGCTTCCGGACCTCCTCGACGCCTACACGGCTGCCGGCTTCCGGGTCTTGCGGATCGGGGATGAAGCCATCGTGGACCTGAGCGGCTTTACGTTGTCCGGAGGACCGAACAAAGAACTCCGGGGCGCGGTGAACCGGATGACCAGGCTCGGGTACCGCAGCGAGGTACAACTGCCGCCGCTCCCCGATGACCTGCTGCGCGAACTGCGGCTAGTCAGCGACGAGTGGCTCACGATGGTCAAAGGGACGGAGAAGCGTTTTTCTTTGGGATGGTTTGACGAGGAGTATCTCCGGGATGGTCCGGTCATGATTGTGCGCAACGCGCACGGTCAGGTCATGGCGTTTGCCAACATCGTCTCTGAATATCAACGCAACGAGTCGACCATCGATCTGATGCGCCGCCGGCGTGATGCGGAGTCGGGCACGATGGATTTCCTCTTTGCCGCTTTACTGGAGCGGGCCAGGGGCCGAGGCTATGCCACCTTCAACCTGGGGTTGAGCCCGCTGGCGGGTGTTGGAGAGCGATCGGAGGACCCGGCCGTTGAGCGGGCGGTGCACTTCATCTATGAGCACATGAACCGATTCTACAATTTTAAGGGGCTTCATCAGTTCAAGCGCAAGTTCCACCCGCTCTCGTCGCCACGGTATCTCATCTATCCGAGTACCGCGGCGCTGCCGGCGGTCGCCGTAGCGCTGATCCGAGCGGATGCCGGGACGATCCCGTTGGGGGCATGGCTCCGGGGGGCTGTCAGGCGGGTCGAATGAAGTCCTAGCCATCACGCTTCGTCAGCACCCAGGCCACTCCCGCGCCCGCGCGGCGTTCGTGCAACACCACCGCCGCATGTAACGGCCTCAACGCCAGCGCGCGTGCCAGGCGCCCCGGCAGCCATCCCGCGCGGGACAGCACGACCACTGCGGCGCCCCCCGGCTTGAGAATCCTGAGTAATTCCTCGGGCGCGAACGGCGCGTTGTGGACGAATGCCAGATCGGCGATTCCCCCGCGCACCGGGAGCGCAAACGCATCACCGACCACGGCGCGGACATCGGCCGCGGGCAGCGATGCGAGCATGCGTGGAGTCAGATCGACGGCGACGAGATAGGCGTTCGGAAACCGGCGCCGCAGCATACCGGTGGCGGCGCCCGTCCCGGCCCCGACCTCCACGATCCGCGCTGCCTGCGGCAGGTCCGGCAAGATCCGGTTCAAGGGAACGAAATACGCCGGGTCGGCGTCCACCACGGACTGGTAGCTGCGGGCAAGCCGCGGGTACCATGCGCCGGCCCAGACACGCCAGACTCCCCGCAGCCCTGGGATTCCGGCGGCCAGCAGATAGCCGAGATCCGTGATGGCGCCGGCCGCCTTGCGCAGCAGGGGATGCATCCGGTTCAGAGAAGATGAAGGCACCGCGACAGCTCCCACGTCGACGGTTGGCCGGGGGAACCCGACCGGACTGTTGTGCGCTTGCCTATCATGGTGAGGGTTTCCTGCGTCATCCCTGCGTACAATGAAGCCGCGACGGTTGCCGATGTCGTGCGCGCCGCCCGGGCGTGCGCCACCGTCGACGAGGTCATCGTGGTCTCCGACGGCAGTACCGACGCGACGGCGGCTCGGGCCGCCGAAGCGGGCGCCGACCGCGTGCTGCGGCTGCCGCGCAACCTGGGCAAAGGGGCGGCCGTGGTGGCGGGAGTCCGAGCCGCGCGGGGCGACGTCGTCCTCCTGCTGGACGCTGATCTCTGCCATCTGACGCCTGACCACGTCGGGGAGCTGGCGCAGCCGGTGCTGGCTGGAGAGGCTCAGATGGCCGTCGCGGTCTTCACGGACGACTACTGGCATGAGGTGCTGTCGCCGCTGTCCGGGCAGCGCGCCGTCCGGCGGGCGCTGCTGGCGGCGGACCCTGAATTGGAGCGCGCCGGGTTCGGGTTCGAAATGGTGCTCGACCGGCTGGCGAAGACCCGCGGCGCCTCCACATGCCAGGTTGAATGGACCGGCGTCTCTCACCGGCGCAAACACCGGAAGTACGGCATGGTGCGGGGACTCTCGCTGCAGTTGCGCGCCTCATCCGACCTCGTCCGCCAGACGCGGGCGGCGCACCCGCGCAGGCTCTCCCGGCCGCCCCTGAGGCCGCCCCTTAGACGGAGGCGCACCCCGATGGACGCACTGCTGGTAGCCCTTCTCGTGCTGCTCGTGATTACGCGGCCGCTGTTCTTCGCGCATCCCTCCCAGGCCGCGGCGCTGCACCTCCCTGAGTTGCCGCCGCTTGGACCGTACGACCGCCTGCTGGTCGTCGTGGCGCACCCCGACGATGAGGTCATCGGCGCCGGCGGTCTCATCGCCACGGCACACAGCGCGGGCATTCCGGTGAACGTGCTGGTCGTCACCAACGGCGACAGCAACCGCGTCGCGGCCGCGCTGGTCGGGCGGCGCGTGCCGCCGCGCGCGGGCGCCTTCATCCGCGAAGGCCGGCTGCGCCAGCAGGAAACGGTGACCGCGCTCCAGCGGCTCGGCTTGGAACCCGGCGCCGTGTCATTCCTCGGGTTTCCGGATCGCCAGCTGTCCGCGGTGATGCACAATCCCATCCAACCGGTGGTGTCCCAGTTCACGGGGATGAGAACCGCGGACTACCCGGGTGTGGTTGACCGGGGCGCTCCGTACACACGCGCCGCGCTGGTGGACCTGACGCGCTCTCTCGTCGCTCGCGTGCAGCCCACCGTCATCATCACCCACAGCCCCCTCGACCGGCACGGCGATCATATTGCCGTGTTTGACCTGGTCCACGTCGTGCGAGGGCAGATCCCGGTGTACACGTTCCTGGTCCACGCACCGGGTTTCCCCCGACCGCTGCGGTCGGCGCCCGCCGACCCGCTGCTGCCTCCGCCCGCCACTGCGCTCCCGCAGCACTGGACGTGGATGCGGTTCGAGCTGTCGGAAGATGCCGAGCGCGCCAAACGTGCGGCGATCGGCGCACACCGCAGCCAGCTGGCGACCCCCTACCTGCGCCTGCTGCTGGTCAGTTTCGTGCGGACGAACGAGCTATTCGCGGTCGAAACGGCGCTCGTGGCCTCCCACGCCCGCTAATCCGGTCCGGCGAGTGGCCACTACAGGACATACGTCACCTTCCGCAGACCGCGGGGATGATCGGGATCGAGACCGCGTCGGGCCGCCACGTGAGCAGCCAGCAGCTGCAGCGGAATGATATACACGTGGGGGGTCAATGCCTCCTCCCCCACCGGCGGTAAGTGCACCGGAACGACCGCCTGGCGCAGGGCCGCCGCCGCGGATGAGAGGACGACCGTGCGGGCGCGCCGGCGCGTCAACCTCCTGAGCACGCCGGTCAGGTGGCCCAGCGTGCGGCCCGGCGGCGCGACGGCGATCACTGGAAATCCTCGCTTCACCACCGCGATCGGTCCGTGCAGCAGGTCGGCTGACGACAGCGCTTCGGCCACCAACCGGCTGCCTTCTTTGAGTTTGAGCGCCGCTTCAAGGGCGGTCGCGAAGTTGTAGCCGCGGGACGTCACCAGGCACTCATCGGACCGGTACAGCAGGTCGGCCGCGTGGGCGACCGCCGGTTCCGTGGCGAGCGCCGCCGCCGCGGTATCGGGAAGCGCGTCGTGCGCACCGATCAGCCGCCGGTCCCCGGCGATATGCGCCACCAGCAGGCTGAGCACGGCCAGCTGCGCCGTGTAGGTCTTGGTCGCCGCGACACTGCGCTCGCGACCGGCGTGCAGCTGCAGCACCTCGTGGGCCGTCCGCGCCAGCGGCGACCCTGGGTGGTTGGTGATGGCGATGGTGAGTGCGCCGGCGCGGCGCGCGGCCTCAATAAAGCGCACAATGTCCGGTGAGCGTCCGGATTGCGACAGCCCGATCACCACCGCGCCGCGAAGCCTCAGCCGTGCGCGGTAGAGCGTCACCACCGATGGCGCAGCCAGTGAGACCGGCGTCCGCAGCTGCGTTTCGATCAAGTAGCGGCCGTACAGGGCCGCATTATCTGAGGTGCCCCGCGCGGCCAGCACTACGGTGGGCAGTTGACGCGCACGGAGCCGGCGCGCAACCCTCGCCACAGCCGCCGCCTCCTCCCGGCACACCCGGGCGAGCACCGCGGGCTGCTCGGCGATTTCCTGAAGCATCCACCGCCCAAACCGGCCGCTGCGCATCAGCCTTCTCCGTAGATGCGTTCACCGCCGGCGTACACCGCGGTCACACGCATCTCCCTGCTGAGGAGGACAAGATCAGCCGCCCCGCCCGCGGTGATCCGGCCGAGGTCGTCGCGGCCCATGACGTGGGCCGGGGTGTGCGATGCCATCAGCACTGCATCGCGCACGGGGACTCCCAGCGAGACGACGTGGCGGACCGCCTCGTCCATCGCCAGCACGCTGCCGGCGATCGTCCCATCGGCCAGGCGCGGCAGGTCCGTCACCCGCACGGTACGGGTCCCCAGGTGCGTGACGCGGCGGAGGGCGCCGGCGGCGGCGATGGCATCAGTAATCAGCGCCGCGCGCGCCGGCCCTTTCGCGTTCACCGCCAGCCGGAGCACGGCCGCGTGTACGTGACGGAGGTCGGCGATCAGGCTCACGGTGGTCGCCGGATGCTCCAGCGCCGCGACCACGATGCCGGGATCGCGGTGGTGCAGGGGGTGCATCGCGTTGAACAGGTGTGTGACCAGCGTCACCCCGATCGAAAATGCGGCCTGCGCCTTCTCGTAGCTAGCCGCCGTGTGCCCGGCGGCCACGACGCATCCACGGTCCCGAAGGACCCGGATCACGTCCGGGGCTCCGGGGAGCTCCGGGGCCAGCGTCATCAGGCGGACCAACCCCGGCGGGGCATCGAGCAGCCGCGCCGCTTCCTCCGCATCCGGCGCTCTCAAGTACCGGGGCGGGTGCGCCCCCTTGAAGCGCGGGTTCAGATAGGGCCCTTCCAGGTGCACCCCAAGGACGCGCGGCGCGCCGGGGACGGCGGCGAGCCGCTGCCACAGCCGGAGGGCGTCGCGCACGCGCGGCAGCGGTGAGGTGATCAGGGTCGGGAGGAAGGCCGTGACTCCGGTGGCCGCCAGGTAGCGGCGCACGCGGATCAGGTCTGCCTCGCCCCGGCACGCGAGAAAATCCACCCCGGCGGCGCCGTTGACCTGCAGGTCGATGAACCCCGGCGCCAGCACCCCGTCCGGCGCCGTGACGTCGGCGCCTGCCGCCGCGCCCGCGCGAACCGCGGCGATCCGGTCGCCATGAATCTCCACGGTCCCGGGCGTGAGATCACCGGCGGGAGTGATGACCCGTCCGGCGGTGAGCACCTGCGGTCGATCGGCACTCATGTCCCGGCTACAGAAACGGAACCCGGCGGCGGTACCGATCCAATAGCTCACGGTTGCGCCCCTCGCCGCCCTCCACGTTGGCGCTCGTCCACACCGGCAGCACGACCCCGTCCGAGGCGGCGAGGTCGGCCAGGCGCGCAAGCAGTAGGTTCCAGAGAAACACACCGACGAGCGACGACAGCGGCATCGTGCCGCTCCCCACATGCCCGCGGTATACCGCATCGCCGTAGGGAACGAGCGTATCCAGCAGGTGATCGGCGACGGCGTCCAGCTTGCGGGGATGGCGGGCGGGCGCGTGCTGCATGTGGTCGCGCGACACGACACCGGCGACCGGGGTCCCTGCCGCGTGAAACTCCTCGGCCATCTCCACCGGCACGGGATTGACTCCGGAATTCGAAAACACCACAGCGAGATCAGACGCAGCCGGCGCCGCCCGCCGGACGAGCAGCGTCCCCAGCCCGGGCACGCGCTCGAGCGCCGTGCTGGCCCCGGCGCCGGCCAGCGGCAGCAGGGCCGGGTGGAAGACCGGGTAGACGCACGCCAGACCCCCGGCGCGATAGAACGTCTCCAAGAGAAGCGCGATCGAATGGCCGGTCCCTGCCGCGTAGACCAGGCCGTCGGCGCGGAGCACCCCCAGCACCTTGCGGGCGACGGCGTCGAGGGACCCGCGGTTGGCGTCTTCCACCCGGCGGAGGTGCTCGCGCATCCACTCGCCGGGCGGCGCTAGGCTGTCCACCCCTTCTCTTTCAGATGGCGGGCCAGTAATGCTTTCAGCGCGCCGGTGTCCAGGAAGTTGCTCACTTCGATCACGACCGGCGCTGCGCCGGCGAGTTCGGCCGTGTGCAGGCCCTGCGCCAGAATGATGTCCGCCCCCATCCCGCGGGCCGAGGAGAGGTCCGCGTGCTCGACGCGGGCCTCCACCCCCAGCTCGGCCAGCGCCTTCTCCGCGGTCATCTTGAGGATGAGGCTGCTGCCCATCCCCACACCGCAGACAGTGAGGATTTTGAGTTCCCGCGGCGCCACCTGTTGTCTCGCTACGAGGCAAACGGCGACAGGATCAGCCGCAGAACCCAGATGATGATGTACCAGTCCGGATCGCCGAGCGTCGCCAGCTCGGGCGCCGTCCGGGAGAGCATGCCCCACGCCGTGGCCTGGCCGATGGCCAGGAACAGTCCGTTAATGATCCCCCCGAGCACCGCACCGCGCCAGCCGCCAAAGGCATTGCCGAAGACGCCCGCGCCGCCGCCTGGGAAGAACAACATGATCATCGGCGGCACCAGCGTGAACCAGCCGGCCCCGCCGAAAATCACCATCAGGATCAAGAATGTGACGGTACTGCTGACGAATCCGATCATGACGGCGGTCGGGGCGGCCGGAAAGACCGTGGGCACATCGAGCGCCGGTTTGCTGCCGGGAATGATCCGGTCGCTGATGCCCTTGAACGCGGGCACGATCTCGGCCAGGAACATCCGCACGCCGAACAGCAGGATCGCGATACCCGCGGCAAACCTCAGGGCCACCAGGAGCCCCCAGACCCAGGGATCGATGGTTGCGCTGAACTTCTTCGCCTGCTCAGCCACGAGGGGCTTGTCCGCGAACGCCATCGCCAGCAGCATGATCACGGCGATGATGAGGGCGGTGCTCGCGTTCACGTCTTTGAAGAACGCCAGCCGCTTGGGAAGCTGGAGGCGCTCCGTATCATACTTCTCCTTGCTGCCGACATACGGGGCCAGCCGCGCGGCCAGGTAGCACCCCGCCGACGAAGTGTGCCCGAAGCCGTAGTCGTCCGACCCGATAACCTTGCGCATGAACTTGGCCATGTACATCGGCTGGATAGACCAGTACAGCGCCACGATGATGCTCCCCCACAGCCACAGCCGGCCCTGGCTGATCTGCGGGAACGCCTCCACCAGGACGGCGGCGACGACGACACTGATCCAGAACATCAGGTGGCCCGTCAGGTAGACATACCGGAAGAACGGCACAATCCGCACGAGCAGCACGTGGATCAGGAAGCCCGTCGCGATGATGAGGGCGATCGATCCCCCGTGGGTGCCGAGAAAGTCACCCAGGGTCTTCGTCGCCTGCGGAGGCTTGAGGTGAAAAGCGCTGCTGACCACCGTCTGGAAGGAGAGCAGGCCTCCGACAAACACGTCAATGCCGATGAAGAGAATCAGGACGCCGATGGTGGCCCTCAACGCGCCGGCCACCACATCTTCCGCCCGCTTGCCCTGAACGGCATAGCCCAGCAGGACGATGAGACCGATGAGGATCGCCACCTGGTTGAACAGGTTGTTGGCGATCCAGGTCAACACCTCACGCAA
Source organism: bacterium (assembly GCA_044868695.1). Lineage (GTDB taxonomy): Bacteria > Sysuimicrobiota > Sysuimicrobiia > Sysuimicrobiales > Kaftiobacteriaceae > JBIOWP01. The sequence goes on along the minus strand of JBIOWP010000105.1, from coordinate 73,343 downwards.
CGCGGGTCACCTCCTCGTGATGAACTCGGGCAGAGCGCTTCGACAGCACCGCACGCGACTCCTCGGCGCGACCCCTACCGCGGCGCGGCCTGCCTTGCCCTGAGCAGCCAGAACATCGACCACCCGGCAACCAGTAGCGCAATCACGGCCACTCTGGTCACGTTGATGATCGGTTCCACTTTGAGCCGGCCGTCTGTGACATCGATGAGGGCAATCGGCTCGATGCGGACGCCGCCTCCCCCGCCCCCGCCGCTCCCGAGCGAGGCGGTGTCGTCCTTCGATGACGATTTGGCGCGGGAACCGGTGCGCGGCGAGGTGCCCTGGCCGCCCCCCATCCCGAATCCGTACTGGACGGAGGCGACCGGAATCAGCCGCCGGCCGTTGACCTCGATCACGTCGCCAAAAACGGTCTTCCAGTTCGCCTTGCCCTGCATCTCCGCGAAGCGTTTCTGCAGATCGTCGAGAAACATCTCCTCACCTCCATGTACTGAGTCGGGGGTCCGGGGTCGGGGGTTAGGGGTCGGGGGTATCGGCCCTTTCGCCGGCCCCCGATTCCCGACCCCCGGTCTCCTGTGTGTCCAGCAGCCGCAGCCGCGCGTCAGCCACCGCCGCACCCTGCCCGGCAGGCAGCACCATCAACGGGTTGATGTCAAGTTCGGCGATCTCCGGGATCTCCGCCGCCAGCTGTGACAGGCGCTCGATGCACTCCACCAGCGCGTCGACATCGGCCGCCAGCTGGCCGCGCACGCCGCGCAGGATCTGCCCCGCCTTGATGGATTCCACCATCCGCCGCGCGCTCAGCTCTCGGATCGGCGCCAGCCGGAAGGTGACGTCTTTGAACACCTCGACGTAGATGCCGCCCAATCCGAACATGATGATCGGCCCGAACTGGGGATCGCGGTTCACGCCCAGGATCGTTTCCACACCCGACGCCATCTTCTGGACGATGACTCCTTCGACCACCGCGCCGGGCTGCCGGCGCGCAATCTCCGCCATCATCTCCTCATAGGCGGCGCGGACCTCACTGGGCGCCGTGAGCTGCAGCCGGATCCCGCCGATGTCCACTTTGTGCACGATCTCCGGCGACAGCACTTTCATGGCCACAGGGAAGCCGATCGCCGACGCGCGGATGACCGCGTCCTCTGCCGAGGACGCTTCCGCCCACGGCGCGAGCGGGAAGCCGTACGCTTCGAGCAGTTGGAACGCCAGGGTCTCCCGCACAAATGGGCCGCGCGCGGCCTGCGCCAGCAGCGCGGTGACCTGCGACCGGTCCACCGGGAAGGTCCGCACCTCGGTCCGGGGCCGGCGCACCCACTCCGCGTACTGGGTCATCGCTGCAAACGCGCGCACCGCATCCTCCGGAAATCCGTAGTGCGGGATGTGCGCCTCCTCGAGGATCCGCACGCCTCCGGAGACATCGACGATGCCCATGAAGGACGACAGCAGCGGCTTGGATGCGCCGCGTGCCTCGGACGCCACGACCCGGGCAATCTGCTCGATGTCGGTGACCGCCTGCGGGGTCAGCAAGACGAGCACGCCGTCCGTGCCCGGATCGCGCATGACGGCACGTACCGCGGTCTGGTACCGGTCCGCCTGAGCGTCTCCGACCAAATCGACGGGGTTGTCGACGGCCGCTTCGGCCGGCAGCGCCAGACGCAGCGCCTGCTGTGTCCCCTCCGCCAGCGTGGTCAGTACCAGCCCGTGGCGGACCGCGGCGTCTGCGGCCATGATGCCTGGTCCCCCGGCGTTGGTCACCACCGCGACCCTGCGGCCCGACGGGAGAGGCTGGTTGGCGAACGCAATCGCGTAGTGAAACAGCTCTTCCACGGTGTCAACGCGCAGGACGCCGCTCTGCAGAAACACGGCGTCGTACACCTCGTCACTGCCGGCGAGCGACCCCGTGTGCGATGATACCGCGCGCGCGCCGGCCGTCGTCCGGCCGGACTTCACCGCCAGGATCGGCTTGGGATCCTCGATCTCGCCGGTGATCTCCCGGCAGAGCGAGATGAAGCGGCGGCCGTCCGTGAGTTCCTCCAGATACAGCAGGATGACATCCGTCCGGGGATCGTCGCGCAGCGCAGCCAGTAGGTCCAGCTCGCTGACATCGGCCTTGTTGCCTAAGCTCACCAGTTTGGAGAACCCGATTCCCTTCGCTCTCGCGTAGTCCAGCACCGCGGTGGTCAGCGCGCCGCTCTGAGAGAGGAACGCAATGTTGCCGGGCGCGGGCATCGCGCGCGCGAACGTGGCGTTGAGCCGCACGGCAGGATCGGTGTTCAGGACACCCAGGCAGTTCGGGCCGACAAGGACAAACCCGTGGCGCCGGACCGCCGCCTTGACCTCTTCCTCGCGGCGGCGGCCCTCCTCGCCGCTCTCGCGGAATCCCGCGGAGATGACCACCACCCCGCGGACGCCCTTGCTCCCACACTCATCCAGCACGGCCGCAACGCGCGGAGCCGGCACAATGATGATAGCGAGATCGACAGGATCGGCAACCTCCAGCACCGAGGGATACGCGCGGACGCCGCGGATCGCCTGGGCGCTAGGGTTCACCGGGTAGACGACGCCCTGGAAGTCCTCGAGGACATTGCGAAAGATGGCGTGACCGACCTTGCCGGCATCGCGCGACGCGCCGATGACCGCCACGCTGCGGGGCGCAAGAATGCTCGACAGGTCACGCGCAGCACGGGGGTCCATACCGCTGCTCTCTTCGGCCCGGCGGGGAGGGCGTCCTATCAGACCGCCCCATCGGGTCCGGACCCTATGCCGAATCGGCTCGCCGCCTGATAGGCGCCAATAACGCTTGGAGCCTACGCTGGCCTGGGGTGAGGCAGATGGCCAGACGGCTCTGGTACAGCAGCGTGATGCTCGGGGAACACAGTGCGGTGCACGCCGGTGACGAGCATAAGCTTGCCCTGCACCGTGAGCGGCAGTCGGGACGGGTTACGCGCTCCCGGCTCCGCCAGGAAGCCCGCCAGCACCACCGGACCCTCGCCTCGATCCGCGAGGGCGCCGCGCGTGACCGCCGTCTCCACCGCTCCGCGCTGCGGGAGAACGCCTGGCTGACGGCACTGGCTGAGAAGATCCTGGCCCGCAAGAAGACCCGCTAGTCCACTCCCGCAGACCGCCTGCTGAACCGGAGCAGCCTGAGCCCGTTGAGCACGACGACGACCGTGCTGCCCTCGTGCCCCACCACCCCGAAGGCGAGCCGCAGGCCGAATCCCAGCGACGCGGTGATGAGCACGGCAATCACAAGCGCGGCGAAGCTGAGGCTTTGCAGAACCACGCGCCGGGTTCGCCGGGACAGTGCGATGGCGTACGGGAGGCGCGTGAGATCGTCGCCCATAAGCACGACATCCGCCGTCTCCATCGCGGCATCGGTGCCCGCAGCGCCCATCGCAATCCCGACGCTCGCGGTCGCCAGTGCCGGCGCGTCATTGATGCCGTCCCCGACCATCGCGGTCGGGCCCTGTGCGGTCAACTCGCGGACCGCGGACGCCTTCTCGTCCGGCAGCAGGCCCGCGCGCACGTCGTCGATCTCGAGGCCGCCTGCGATGGCGTCGGCCACCTCCCGGTGATCTCCCGTGAGGACGGCGATCCGGTCGATGCCCTGCGCCCGCAGCGCCCGGATCGCGGTGTTCGCCTGAGGTCGGACCGTGTCGGCAACAGCCAGGATGCCAATCACCTCATCGGTCGCGACGAGGATCGGCGTCTTGCCCTCGTGGCGCAGCAGGGCCACATGAGCGCGCGTCCCATTGGACATCGAGATGCTTTCGTCGGTCATGAACTGCTCGCTGCCGACGCGCACCGTCTGCCGCCCGACGCGCCCGCGCACTCCACGCCCGGTCACAGCCTCGAAGGTCTCCGGGGATAACAGGCCGATCCCCCGGCTTCGGCACGCCTGGACGACCGCTTCGGCGAGCGCGTGCTCGGACCGCTGCTCCAGGGCGCCGGCGAGCTGAAGGATTTCGCGCGAGTCCCCGACGACTGGGATCACGTCGGTGACAATCGGCTTACCCGCCGTCAGGGTCCCCGTCTTGTCGAAAACCACCGTTCTGACCGCCGCGAGTTGCTCCAGATGGACGCCGCCCTTGAACAAGACCCCTTGGCGCGCCCCCGCGGCGATCGCCGATAGGACGGCCGCCGGTGTCGCGATCACCACGGCGCACGGTGACGCCACCACCAGGAGCGTGATGGCCCGGTAGAACGCCACGTCGCCGGGCGCGGCGAGAGCCCGCAGCACCGCGTACGTGCCGGCGGCGGCGGCGATCACCCCGACGGCGTACAACTGCCCGAATCGGTCGATCATCCGCTGGGCAGGCGGCTGGGCCGCCTGGGCTTCTTCCACGAGCGCGATGATCCTGGCCAGCGTGGTGTCCTCCGCCGACTTCGTGACTTCAATCTCCAGGCTGCCGCGCTGGTTGATGGTTCCCGCAAAGACGGTTGAACCCGGCGAGACATCGACGGGGACAGATTCGCCGGTAATCGGCGACTGGTCGATGCTCGAGAGTCCCCGCACGACCCGGCCGTCCGCGGGCAGCCGGTCGGAGGGGCCGACGATCATCACCTCGCCGACACGCAGGTCGTCGACCGGCACGACCACCTCATGACCGTCCCGCCGGACCGTCGCTTCCTGGGGACGTAATGTCATCAGGGCGCCGATCGCCCGCCGTGTCCTGTGCATGGCGTAGTATTCCAGGGCGTTGCTGAGCGAGAAAAGCAGCAGCAGGACACCGCCTTCCCACCACTCTCCGAGGAGCGCGGCGCCCGCCGCGGCGAGCAGCATCAACAGATTTACGTCGATGCGCCGCCGCAGCAGGGACGCCCAGGCCGACGCGGCGCTGCCTGCGCCACCTGCCAGGTAGGCAAGGAGATACACCGGCATGGCGGGTGCGTGCCCCGCGATCCGGTCCGTGACCCCTCCCGCAGCCAGGAGCACGGCGCACAGCAGGGGCTGGGCGCCGGGCAGCAGGTGCCGCAGTCGGTCCGATGCCGGGTTGGGGCGGCGTTCAGGAACGGCGAGGCGGGTGGCAACCTGGCGCACACCCGCCCCGGTCTCGCTGGTCGACGGCATGCGTTCTCCCTTCCTACCTGGCAGTATACCCCCCGTCCACAAGGTATGCCGCGCCCCTTACTATCCGCCGATCTCCAACCCCTGCAGACGCGCAAACTCGTGCAATTCCTCGCGTGTCGGCATCGACGGCTGAGCGCCCATGCGGGTAACTGAAAACGCGCCGACCGCGTTGGCAAACCGGACCGCGGCAGGAAGATCTTGCCCCTCTGCCAGTGCGACGCCCATCGCGGCCGCAAAGGCGTCGCCCGCGGCCGTCGTATCGACGGCCCGCACGCGCGGCGCCGGTACGGCCTCGTGCCGGCCGCCGCCAGCCAGGTACGCCCCCCGCTCCCCGAGCTTGATCACCGCGGCTCCACAGCCCCGCGCCAGCAGCGTCTCTGCCGCGAGGCGCGCCTCGGCGTCACTCGAGACGGCGACTCCGGTGAGCGCCTTGGCCTCAACTTCGTTGGGATTGAGCACGGCGACGGCGCGATAGAGCTCGTCCGGCAATGGCTGCGAGGGCGCGGGCGCAGGATCGAGGACCACACGGCAGCCGAATGCGGCAGCCATCCTCGCGGCGTGCACCACGACATCGACGGGCACCTCCAGTTGCAGCAGGAGCACCTCGCTCGAGGCGAGGAGCTCGCGGGCCGCGTCCACGTCCCCAGTCGTCAGACGCATGTTGGCGCCGGATGCCACCATCACGGTGTTGCGGCCCGCCGCGTCGACGGTGATCAGGGCCACACCCGTGGCGGCGCTCGCATCCGTCCGCAGGTGCGACAGGTCGATGCCCTCCCTGGCCAGTCCGTCACGCAGTTGCCGCCCGAACGCATCATCGCCGATCCTCCCCACCATCGCCACCGATGCCCCGAGCCGCGCCCCGGCGACCGCTTGGTTGGCGCCCTTCCCGCCCGGAAACGTCGCAAACGTTCCGCCCAGCACCGTCTCCCCCGGCTCAGGAAGTTTGGGCGCCCTGACGACCAGGTCCATGTTGAGGCTTCCGACCACTGCCACCCGCGGCATGACCCACCTCACAAAGACGAAACGTCCCCGCACAGGAGGACCCCATGCGGGGACGCAAGCGACTCCACGGTCACATCGTTTGCTTCGTCACCAGCTTCAGCGGGACCGGTGTAAACTTCGGCACCGCCTGTTTCTTCGTAATCTTCACGGCCGCTTCTACCGCGAGCCGGCCCATCTCCTTGGGCTGCTGCGCGATGGTCGCCGCCATCGTGCCGTTCTTGACCGCCGCCAGCGCGTCCGCGATCGCGTCGAAGCCGACCACGAACGTCTCCTGCTGCCGCTTGGCTGCCTGGATGGCCTGGATCGCGCCCAGGGCCATCTCGTCGTTCTGCGCAAACACGGCATCGACTTTCTTCTGCGCCTGCAGGATATTTTCCATGACGGTCAGGCCCTTGGCGCGGTCAAAATCCGCCGTCTGCACCGCGACCAGCATGATGCCGGGGAACTTCTTGAGTCCGTCGCGGAAGCCTTTGCCGCGGTCCCGTGCCGCGGACGTCCCGGCGATCCCTTCCAGCATCACGACGCTGCCTTTGCCGTTCAGCCGCTTGCCGACGTACTCCGCGGCCATCATGCCGCCCGCGACGTTGTCTGATGCGATGTGCGCCGCGACGTCTCCGCCGTTCGCACCACGGTCGACAGTGATGACTGGAATCTTCGCGGTGTTGATCTTCTTGATGGTCGGGACGATCGCGTCACTGTCGGTAGGGTTGATCGCGATCACGGTCGCCTTCTTCTGAATGAGATCTTCAATCTGGCTCGCTTCGCGCGCCGAGTCGTTCTGCGCGTCCAGGACGATGAGCGTGACGTTCGCTTTCCTGGCCGCCGCCTGTGCCCCGTCGCGCAGGTCGACGAAGAACGGGTTGTTCAGGGTCGAAATCGACAGGCCTACCGTCGGCGGGGCAGCCGCGTACAGCGGCAGAACCGTCAGCACGAGCAGCACTGCAACCACCAACACTCCTCTTCGCATACATTCTCCCTCCTTCAAGGTATCCAGCGTCTTTCAGCCTACGGAGGGTTCCATAGAGGAACAATCGGGCCGCGGCCCGATTCGGCGGCGCTGTCGTGCTTCTCCCCGGCCGGCGAGCCTCCTGCCGATGCCGTGCCAGGCCTACCTCAGACGGCGATCCAGCAGCACCGCCAGCAGAATGACCGCTCCCTTGACCACCTGCTGGTAGAACGGGTTGACGTTGAGGAGATTGAGACCATTGTTGATCACTCCGATGATGAAGGCGCCCAGCAGCGTGCCGCCGATGCTGCCTTCGCCGCCGGCCAGCGTCGTGCCGCCCAACACTACCGCGGCGATGGCATCGAGTTCATACCCAGAGCCGGCGGTGGGCTGGGCGGAGTTCAGCCGGGCGGTGAGGACCACGCCGCTGACCGCCGCGAGCAGCCCGCTGATCGCGTACACGAGGGTCTTGACCCGGATCACATTGACCCCCGACAGCCTGGCGGCTTCCTCATTGCCGCCGATCGCGTACACGTATCGCCCCAGCACCGTGCGGGAGAGGATCAAGTGAGCGACCAGAAACACCACTGCCATGATGATGACGGGAACGGGGATCCGGCCGACGTCCCCGGCCCCCAGCCAGACGAAGGCGTCGGGGAGGCCGGTAATCGGGCGCCCGTCTGTATAGACCAGCGTGGCTCCCCGAGCGATGGTCAGCATCGCGAGCGTAGCGATGAACGGCTGAACTTTCCCCCTGGTCACGACGGCGCCGTTGACCAACCCCAGCAGCGTGCCCAGGATCAGGCCTGCGCCGATACCCGCCACCAGCGGTGTCCCGCCGGCGAGGAGTCCGGCCATGACGGCTCCGGAGCAGGCGAGCACCGACCCGACGCTGAGATCGATGCCCGCGGTGAGAATCACGAAGGTCATCCCAGCGGCCAGGATGGCGTTGATCGAGACCTGCCGCGCGATGTTGAGGAGATTGGAGACGGTCAGAAAGGACGGCGACAGCAGCGAGAGGATCGCCATGAGCACCGCAAACGCGATGACGATGCCGAACCGGCGCACCAGCGTGGCGGCGGCGCCGAGCTGGAGGCGCGCCTGCGCCATCACCGGTGTACCCTTCCGGTCGCCGAGGCCAGAATCGCTTCCTGGGTGGCGGACTCCCGCGGAAACTCGGCCGTAATCCGCCCTTCGTGCATGACCAGGATGCGGTCGCTCATGCCAAGAATTTCCGGCATCTCGGAGGAGATCATGACAATGCCAACCCCGCGCCGGGCCAGGACCATCATCAGCCGGTACATCTCGACTTTGGCGCCTACGTCGATCCCCCGCGTCGGCTCGGCCAGCAGCAGCACACGCGCATGCGTTTCCAGCCACTTAGCCACGACCACCTTCTGCTGGGTGCCCCCGCTGAGGCTGCGGACGAGCTGTTCCGGCGACGTCACCGCCATGTCGAGTTCGCGAATGGCCGAGGCGACGAGGTCCGACTCCTCGGACCGGCGGATGAGCAGCGCGCGTCCCAGCGCCCGGACCATCGGCAGCGTGATGTTGGCCCGCACGCTCATCTGCAGCACCAGCCCCAGCCGCTTGCGATCCTCGGTCACCAGGCCGATGCCGTGGGCGATAGCGTCGGCCGGCGAGCGGATCTCCACCCGCTGCCCGTCCAGGGAGATGTCGCCGCGATCGCGCGGGATCGCGCCAAACACCGCATGCGCCACTTCGGTCTTTCCGGAGCCGATCAATCCGGCGATGCCGAGAATCTCCCCGTGATGGACGACGAAAGTGACGTCGTCAAAATACCCCCGCGCCGTCAGGCCCCGCACCTCCAGCACCGGCGCTCCCTGCGGCACCGCCTCCTTGGGAAACTTCTCGGTGAGGCGGCGCCCCACCATGAGCCGGATGAGCTCATCCATTGTGAGCGCCGAGACGGCATACGTCCCGGCGAGCTGGCCATCGCGGAGGACGGTGACCCGGTCCGCGATGGTGAAGATTTCCTCGAGCCGGTGGGTGATATAGATCACCCCCACATTCCTCGCCCGCAGGTCTCGGATGAACTGGAACAGCCGATGGGTTTCCTCAACGGTCAGCGCTGCCGTCGGTTCGTCCATGATCACCAGCTCGGCCTCGACGGACAGGGCCTTCGCGATTTCGACCAGTTGCTGCTCCGCCACGGCCAGCGTGCCGAGGCGCCGCCGGGGGTCGATCGGCAGCCCCAGGTCCTGCAGCAGGCGGCCCGCGCGCGCGTGCATCCCCTCCCGGTCCACCAGTCCAAAGACCCGCTGCGGCTCGCGTCCCAAGAAGATGTTCTCGGACACCGACAGGGTGGGAACCTGATTGAGCTCCTGGTGGATGATGCTGATCCCATGCGTCCGGGCTTCCAGCGGCGAACGAATCTCCACCGACCGCCCGCGCAACAGAATCTCGCCGGCGTCGCGCTGGTAGACGCCGCCGAGGATGCGCATGAGGGTGGACTTGCCGGCCCCATTCTCCCCCACCAGCGCGTGGACCTCGCCGGCCCGCACGTCCAGGGAGACCTCATGCAGCGCGCGTACACCGGGGAAGGACTTGGTGATACGTGTCATCTCCAGGAGAGGAACGTTCATGGACGATTCCGGTTCGCGTTGTTCAAAAGGTCACACCGCTCTGCACGATGATGTTGGCGTACGGCGTTTGTTCGCCGGTGCGGACGACGGCCCGGACCCGCGGGAGCATCGTCTTCAACTGCTCGTGGGACACCTGCGTCACCGGAATCGCTCCCAGCGCCTGCTGCACCGCCTGAAAGAAACTCGGGCTGCGCTGGCGCATCTCCTGGGCGATGGTCGCGGCCTCCACCTGCAACTCGGCAAGCACCGCCTGCAGCGCCTGCATGAACGACGGGACACCGGCGGTGAGCGCCAGGTCAATCCTGGGAACGGACGGGGGAATCGGGAGGCCGCTGTCGGCGATTACCAACAAATCGGTGTGCCCCATGGACGCGATCACGCGCATCAATTCGGCGTTCAAAATCCCACTCTTCTTCATAGCGCCCCTCCCCAGGACACTTCAATCGGCGATGTTGACAACGCCGACACCGCCGTCGAACCCGAGCGTCGTTCCGCACTCGGCCATGCGCTCGCGAAGCCAGCCGTGCAGCCAGCGCAGGTCCTCCCCGGCGGCGAGGTTGACCTGGCATCGGGCGATCCGCACGGGGTGCAGCCGGATGCACGTCACCCGGCCGGTGTCGACGGCGAGGTCAAAGAAACACGACAGATCGTTGCGCCGCTGCGGGTCCACCGCATAGTCGTCGACGAAGTCTCCAGACGCGTACAGGATCGGTCGGCCCCGATAGATCTCGATGCCCTGCACCGTATGGTTGGAATGCCCCCAGTAGAGGTCGGCGCCCAGGTCGATGACTTCATGCGCCAGGGCCCGCATGTGAGGAGTCGGCGGTCCCCAGTTCGGCCCCACGTGGGCGCTGACGATCACGAACGGGGCCGCATCGCGGGCGCGGGCCAGCGCATCCTCCACCCGTTGCCGGTACGGCGCGTGCAGTCCGGTGTGATCGCAGCGCACATAGTTGATCCCTGGCCGGTCAGGCGCCGCTTCCCATTCCGGCTCGCCGTCGGCGAGGCCGATGACCGCCACCGAGCACCGATCCACGGACACCGTGGTCGGAGCCGCGGCCTCGTGCAGAGTCAGTCCTGCGCCGGCGGATCGGATCGAGGTGTGCCCCAGCAACGATAGACACGCCCGCAGCGCATCGTAACCGTAGTCGAGAACGTGGTTGTTTGCCACGCTGACCAGATGGATCCCGGCTGAGCGCAGGACGTCCACCGCGCCGGGGCGTGCGCGGAACTGGAATGCTTTGGGGATCCAGGGCTCCCCCGTGGCGGCGATCACGCATTCCAGGTTCACCATCCGCAGGTCCATCTGAGCCCAGAGCGACAGCGTGTCGCCCCAGACAAATCCCGGACCACGCGCCGGATCGGCCAGCACATACCGATCCACCAGCCGGCCCAGCATCACGTCGCCCGCAAGTCCCAGCCGGAGCATCACGATCTCCCCACGGTGTGTTCGATGCGGCGGCGTTGGTTCTAGTTCCTACTCCCCGCTGGTTCTGCTGTTGTGGTGTACCGAAGGATGGCCCCGACGCCTTCGTGGGGCGCAAGCCGCCGTGCTGCCTCGCCACTGACCATCTCTAGCGCGGCGCCATGCCGGCGGGCCAGCAGCGGCAGCTCTGAGAGTATCTGCGCGCGGACTGCCTGGTGACCGGGATCCACGATCACCACCTGCGCCTGCCCTCTCGTCAGCGCCTCGAGCGTGGCCGTCAGACCCACAACTGCTCCCGCCGGGCTTCCCAGCCGCTCCATCAGCGCCGCCACAAGACTTTGCTCGCGTCGGTGCTCCTCTGCCAGCGCCGCCTGAAGCGTCAGCTCTCTAAGCTGGGGGATACTGGCCGATGGCGGCGCGGGTACCACCGCCACGACCTGGACCGGACCAGCGTGCTCGAGGAGGCCGGCAACAGCCGCGGTGGTCTCAGGCGGGCCTGCGATGATCAGGCGGCTGATCCCCAGGTCCTGCATGGTCCGGCGGGCCGTCGCCGCAGCGCTGCGCCAAAAGCGGCGTTCCTGCTCGTCTACTCGGGCATCGAAGACGTCTCGCTGAGCGCCGCGGGTTGCCCCAGTTCCCGTCCGCTTTGTGTAGGTTGGGGACCGGCCCGAAGTCTTGCGCCAGTCGCCGGTCTCCAGAACCAGCACATCCTGGTCGACCACATCCGTCTGTCCCAGATGCATGACGAGAAGCCGTGCCTGCCCGCGGTCAACCGCAAGAACGGCGTAGGGTTCGTACTCGTCCAGCGCCCACAGCAGCGGAAAGAGATCCGGCTGCCCATAATGAACCCGGTTGGGCAGCGGAACGGGCAGGACGTATTCGCGCCAGAGATCCGGTGCTGCGAAAATCGCAAGGCCGCGTCCGTGGCGGTGATCGTCGACTCTGGTCAGAATCCGATCGATCAACTCACCCACGTCGGCGCGGCGCTCTCTGGACACCTGCTCGAGAATGTCCATGAGCGCCCCGCGCAGCCAGATCCGGTAGGCGGGGTTGGCCCGCTGGTGGTCAGGCTTGGTCAGATCGACGTCCAGCGATACGGAGAGGACGTCCTGCCGGCCGGACTTCGCGAGTTCGTCGATTTCACGTATGTCGACCATGCGCCTCCTCGGCCGTTGTGCGGTCTCTGGTCCCGGGTCCCCGATCCCTGGTCCCGCAGTTTCAGTTATCAGGCGGCCTCACCAACGGCCTCACTGAGGATCGCGTCGGTGGCGCTGGTACCCAGCAGGTCGGCGCCGGCCTGAAGCAGCGCGATGGCGTCCGCGTACGTCCGGATGCCGCCAGCTGCTTTCACGCCCACCGCGCGGCGACCGGTGCGCCGCATGAGCGCGACGTCCGCCGCCGTCGCCCCGCGGGGTGCAAATCCGGTGCTCGTCTTCACGTAGGCAGCGCCGGCGTGTGCCGCGAGCCGGCAGGCCAGCCGCTTCTGCGTGTCGGTGAGGTAGGCGTTCTCAAGAATCACTTTGACCGGCCGTCCGGCCGCAGCTTCCACAACGGCCCGGATCTCATAGAACACCGCCGCCGTCTGTCCCTGCCGCAGCGCGCCGAGGTTGATCACCATGTCGACTTCCTCCGCGCCCCCCGCAACGGCCTGCCGCGTCTCAAGCACCTTGGTCTCCGTCGTTTGCCCTCCATGAGGGAATCCGATGACCGTCACGACCTTCACGCCGCTGCCGGCCAGCAGGCGTACGGCCACCTGCAGATGACAGGGTTTGACCACCAGCGCCCGGACCCCCCAGCGCAGCGCGATGCGCGCCCCTTCTTCGACATCGGTCACACTCGCCTGCGGGCTCAACACAGCATGCTCAAGATGTCCTGCCAGCTCTGTTATCCTCACTGACCCCTCCCACCCTTAACAACGTCAGCTCCCAGCACCCGCTTCCCTCTCAGGACGCCACCGCGACCGGCTCCATCACGTCCAGCGCGGCTCGGGGCATGACGAGGACGCCCGTGCGGGCGCGGCGGAGCACCTCCTCGGCTATCCCGCCTCCCAGCGTCCGGCCCAGCCCCTTCCCCCTGCGCATCCCGATCACAATGAGGTCGGCACGCATGCGGGCTGCGGTGGAGAGGATGGCCAATGCGATAGAGCGGCCCTCGATGATCTCCAGCCGCGCGGTTCCCACCCCTGCGGCCTTGAGCTGATCCTGCAGCTCTGCCCGAAGGTAGCCGGTGTACTGGTCAACCGGCATTCCGGTCTCACCGAAAATCCTCTCGTAGGTTTCCGGATCGAACACGTGCAGAACAATCACCTCCGCGCCAAGTTTCTGGGCGGCATCCGCTCCCGCGGCTATCAGCGCGGGTGATTGGTCGGAAAGATCAGTTGCCACCAACACCCGTCGCGTCGTCTGGTCTCTCATCGGTTTCCTCCCATTGTGAACCCCTTCGATTCCCAAGATACGCCCCCTTACCAGGGTCAACCATCGGTTCTAGACCGGAATTCCCGCGTCGGTTGGCCGCCTGACATACTGAATCCAGCTTGCCAACCGGCTGCTGTGCCCGTTGCTGGAGGTCCTCCAGACCGCTCAGCGGGCACGTAGGTCGCGATGTCGAAGCAGTTGGGCGTGCAGCCGGTCTGGATCGCGGCCTGTGACACCTATGACGTGCAGCGGATCGCCGCCGTGTTGCAGCCCGTCGTCCGCGATTCGATCGGACGCGCGGCAAACGCGGTCTGCGTCTTGGTGGACGCGCCCTTCGCTGACTCCCGCCTCGCGCCGCTCGCCAGCGTCGATCCGCGTTTCCTCCAGGGTCTCCTCGCGACGCTTCCTTCTCGAGAGCTGACCGTGGCCGCACGCAGCCTGCCCGGCTTTCCGACCCGCTTCACGCTGCGGCGGGCGGGATATGGGGCGGTGGCAAGGTCGGGCGCGCGGCTACTCCCTCTCGAGGACACGAACTATTATGCGGTGACAGTGCCGTCATCCGGCGCCACACTGCATCTCCCCGTCGCGTATCTCGACGCCGCCGTCCGGATCGTGGTCACCCGCCTGAAGCCGGCCGTGTTCCCGCGGCTCAACCTCGGCGGCCGGACGCTGCTGTCCGTGCTCCCCGAGCAACAACGCGCAGACACGGCTGAAAGGAGCGCCGAACGCGTCGCAGACGTGATGGAAGTCGCCCCACCCCATCTCATCCTGGTGGATGCAATCGAGGCCGGCCATGATGGCAATGAGCTGACCTGTCGTCCGAAACCTATGGGAGTGATCTTTGCCGGAGCGAACGTCTTCGCAGTGGATCGCGCCGCGGCCGAGGCCGTGGGGGTTCCTTCAGAACAGCTCCTGTATCTGCACGCGGGCGCACGCCGCGGCCAGGGGCCGGCGGCCGTCGACGCGCTGAGCTTTCAGGGCACCATGACGCTGGAGGCAGTGCGGCGGCGCGGTACCGGATTCACCCTCCCTCCCGACCGCCCTGACGGGATGACGCCGCCGGGGAGCATACGGGTGGTCGTTGGCGATGGAGCGACCCCCGCAGGTAGTGCAGGAATTCTAACCGTCGCATTGCAGGTAATCGAGCGTGCAGGGGGTTTTGCGGGCGCCAGGGAAACGACCTTAGTCGTGGGGCGCACGCAGCAGGAGCAGCGGGCCGGCAGCGACCAGGCGGCGCTGGTATTCATCGGAGACGATGCCGGCGCGCCATACCGTGGCTTCTCCCGCGTCGCCCGCCTCCGTGGAGCCCCGGTGCGGCTTCGCGCGCTGCTGAACGACCTGCCGTTCATCATGCGGCTGTCCCGGCCCCTCGATCCGCTCCTCTTGCCGTTGACCGCGGCGGCGGCGCGTGCAACGCTCGCGCAGCTCGTCCGCCGGCCCCAGATCATTCCATATCCCGGAAGGAGGTGAGGACCGCGCGAAGAGGTTGGGAGATGATACTCCTTCATGAGGAGGCGATGCGATGTTCGCCACGCTTCAAAAGATCGGACGCTCGCTGATGGTGCCCATCGCGGTCATGCCCGCCGCGGCCATCCTCCTGCGGTTTGGCCAGCCTGACCTGCTCAACGTCAAGTGGCTGGCCGACGCCGGTGGCGCAATCTTCGGCAATCTTCCATTGCTCTTCGCCATCGGCGTGGCAATCGGATTCACCGGTGATATCGGGGTGGCCGGCATGGCCGGTGCCGTGGGCTACTGGGTCATGACCGCCGTCCTGGCCGACATCAACAAGGACATCAACATGGGCGTGCTGTCTGGCATTCTCATGGGCCTGACGGCCGCCTACCTGTACGGGAGATACCACTCGATCGTCCTGCCGGAGTGGCTGGCGTTCTTCGGCGGCCGCCGGTTTGTCCCCATCGTGACCGCGTTCGTGGCGGTGGCCTTCGGTCTGGTCTTCGGCTTCATCTGGCCTCCCATTCAGGGGGTCATTGGAGCCGCCGGACGGTGGGCGGTGGGCGCAGGGCCGATGGGCGCGGCCGTCCACGCGTTTCTCAACCGGCTGCTCATCCCGTTTGGCCTGCATCACGTGATCAACGCGCTGGTGTGGTTCCAGCTGTCCGGCCCCACGGCCTTCGTCGATCCCAGCACCGGCAAGGAGGTCCTGGGCGATCTCAATCGCTTCTTTGCCGGCGACAAATCGGCCGGCATCTTCATGACGGGGTTCTATCCGGTCATGATGTTTGGGCTTCCCGCGGTCTGTCTGGCGATGTGGCAAACGGCCAAAGGCCCCGGCCGCAAAGTGGCCGCCGGCGTCCTGTGGAGCGCCGCCCTGACCTCATTTGTCACCGGCATCACCGAGCCGGTGGAGTTCGCCTTCATGTTCCTGGCGCCTGTGCTGTACGTGCTGCACGCGGTGCTGGCCGGCGTGTCCGCGTATGTAACGGTGGCGATGGGAATCCGGCACGGGTTCGGCTTCTCGGCCGGTTTCATCGATTACCTCCTCAACTACGGCATTGCCACAAAGCCGTTGCTGCTGATTCCCGTCGGAGCGGTCTTTGGCGCGGTGTACTACTTCCTGTTCCGGTGGCTCATCGTCCGGCAGAACCTGCCGACGCCCGGACGCGAACCCATGACCGAAGGCCGCTGATCCGGCAGGAGGGGCGGCGTGCAGCAGAAGGCGCAGCTGATCATCGAGGCGCTCGGCGGCCCGCAGAATATTAAAGAATTGGACGGGTGCGTGACGCGGCTTCGCGTCACCGTGGTGGATCCCGCGAAAGTGAATGAGCCCCGCCTGCGGGCTGCCGGCGCCATCGGCGTCTTGAAGATCGGGACCGGTATCCAGGTCGTCGTCGGAACGCACGCCGAGTTGATCGCGCAGGAGATTCACAAGATCCTGAAGCCCGCGTGACCGCCGGCCGGCGCCCGATCCTCGCCCCGCTGTCCGGGCAGCTACTCTCGCTCACCGCCGTCCCGGATCCCGTGTTCAGCGGCGGGATGATGGGACCCGGGGTCGCGATCGAGCCCGACGGTGACACGGCAGTGGCGCCGGTCGATGGGGTGCTCGCCGTCCTGCACAGCGCGGGGCATGCCTTCGCCGTGCAGACGAGCGACGGCCTGGAGATCCTGGTCCATCTTGGGCTCGATACTGTCCGTCTCAAGGGACGCGGGTTTTCGATCGTGCGCACGCGCGGGGACCAGGTGTCGGCCGGCGAGATCGTCATCCGGTTTGACCGCGAGGTCATCCGGCGCGAAGGGTACCGCCTCATCTCGCCAATCGTCGTTCCTGCTGTTCCGAAGGGCGCAGGGTTGACGTTCGTCGAAGCATCACGAGTGCAGGCCGGCGAGGTACTGGGATGGGTGGACCGCCCCTGAGGCGCCTGCTTGACGCGACACCGGAGCAACTGGCCCAACTGCGCAGCCGCGGGCTCCTCGACAGCATCCGGAGCAGCGAGGGGCGGACGGTGATGGCTGAGGTGATCGCCGGCGCGTCACCGCTCATCCCGGGTCTCTCCAACGCAGCCCTGGCCGCCGGCGCTGGGGCGGATCTGCTCCTGCTGAACATGTACGATGTCAACGCGCCGGCGGTGAGCGGCGCGCCGGGGACGCTGGAGGACCTGGCGAGGGTACTCGGCCGGCCGGTCGGCTGCAACCTGGAACCTCTTGACGCGGCTCCATCCACGGTCGCGCAGGGGCGGCTGGCTACGGCGGATAACGCGAAACGTGCGAGGGATTTGGGGGCGCGGTTCATCGTCGTCACCGCGAATCCGCACACCGGGGCGCAGCAGGCGACCCTAGTGGCGCGGGCGCTGGACGTCGCTCGGGCCACCGCGGACGATGTCCTGGTCTTTGCCGGAAAGATGCACGCCGCGGGCGTGGCGGAGCCGCCCCTTTCGACAGAGGACCTGACGGCACTCGCCGGCGGAGGCGTGCACGGGGTGTTGATCCCTGCACCGGGCACCGTCCCTGGCATGACGGTCGACGTGGCGGCCGCGCTGTCGGAAACGGCGCACGGGATCGGCCTGCTCGTGGTGTCGGCCATTGGGACGTCGCAGGAAGGCGCGAGTAAGCGGGTGGTCGAGCAGATCGCGTTGTGGAGCAAGCAGGCCGGAGCCGACGTGCACCACATCGGCGACGCGGGGTACGCGGGCGTCGCCGTTCCCGAGAACATCCAGGCGCTATCCATAGCGGTCCGCGGCCGCCGCCACACGTGGTTTCGAATCGCCGCGAGAGGATGATCTAAATGATGAACGTCCGCATGCGCAAGGCTGGCATCGTCGCACTGGTTCTTCTCTTCTCGCTGCCGTGGCCCGTCTCCGCATTCGTCCCGCGGGCCGGAGAAACGGTCACATTCTCTGAGACGATTCAGGACGACCTCTACATCGCGGGAGGCACGGTCACGGTGACAGGTGCCGTCGACGGCGACGTCTCCGCGGCGGGAGGCACGGTGGTCCTCAGCGGCCAAGTCAGCGGGGCCGTCCTGGCTGCCGGAGGGAACGTCGAAGTCGGCGGCCGCGTCGGCCGCAGCATCCGTGCGGCCGGTGGAACCGTACGGGTCGACAGCGCGGCAGGCACCGACGCGGTGCTGGCCGGGGGGACCGTGACGGTTGCCGAGGCCGCCCGGATCGGTCGCGATCTCGTGGTTGGGGCCGGCAACGTCAGGATTGGGGGCGCGGTTGGACGGGACGTGTACGTCGGCGGGGGCAGCGTCGTTATCGGAGGCACCATCCAGGGATCCGTTGAGGTGCAGGCGGACCAACTGGTGGTCCTCCCCACGGCGCGCATTGCGGGACGCCTCCGCTACGCTGGGGATCGGGCGGCGGAGATTCAGGCCGGAGCCCAGGTCTCCGGCGGGGTGGAGCGTGTTCCTTCGATGGCGCGGCCGCGCGCGCGGAGCGTCGCGCCGTGGCGGGGACGTGTCAGCTGGGTCTGGCGCGCGGGGGAATGGGTGTGGCTGCTCACATTGGGGCTGGTCGGGTTCGCGCTGCTGCCGGCGGTGCCGAGAAACGTCGTCGGCGAGATCCGCGCCCGGTTCGGGGCGAGTCTGCTGGCAGGGTTCCTGGTCCTCGTCGCCGCGCCTGTCGCCATTCTCGCGCTGTTGATCTCTGTAGTTGGCATCCCCCTCGCAGCGGCGGTGACCCTCCTGTGGTTGCTGACGCTGTATCCCGGACAGCTCTTCGCCGCCACCTGGCTGGGGGAACGCGTCTTGGGTGCGATCCGCCGTGGGGCCACGACCTCCACCTCCTGGGCTCTCGTCGCGGGCATAACCGCGTTGGTGATCCTGTACGCACTTCCATTTGTCGGGTGGGTGTTCCGGCTGCTGGCCGTCCTCTCGGGTCTCGGGGCCATCTGGCTGGCCCTGTGGCGGGCAACCCGGAACCGCAGAGTTCCTACGCCGGAGGCGAGGTGAGGAAATGAGTGCAGCACAGCGTGAAACTCTTCCGCGGGTAAAGCGGATCCTGGCTCCCACAGACTTCTCCCCCAGCGCGGAATCGGCGCTGAGGTGGGCGGTGAGCCTGCGCGACGCATACGGCGCCGAGATCGTGATCCTGCACGTGGTCGACCTCGGGCTGGCCGGTGCCGCCAGCCTGCCCACGGGCATGGCTGCGGCGACCGCGTTTGGACAGCTGGTGGACGCCCTGCGCGCCGAAGCACACGAGGGGATAGCTAAGCTCGCAGCGCGCCACCCGCAGGCGAAAACCATGATTCGCGAAGGCACCCCGCGCACGACGATCCTCGACGTGGCGAAGGAAGGCGGCACCGACCTCATCGTGATGGGCACGCATGGCCGCACAGGTCTGGCCGCCATCTTCTTCGGCAGCGTCGCAGAGTACGTCGTCCGCCATAGCCGCATCCCCGTGCTGACGGTCAGACAGAGCGACACCTAGAACCCCGTAGGCCTTCCATCCGCCCCAATCGAATCGGGCATCGAACCGATGCCCGCCTTCCGCGGATTCGCGCAGTGTGAGACAGGAGGACTCGATCCGCTGCGGAGGACATCGTGCCTTCCCGAACTTCTCTCCGGTAGATCCGGTGCTCCTCCTTCTATTTGTTACCGGTCCCATTGCCAGAGCTGTGGGCCAGCATCAGGCGGGTAGATGAATCGTATCGGGCGTGGACCCGACCGCGCGCGGAATCCGGATTAGCAGGACCGGTGTCCTACCTGTTTCTACCAGGCGCGAGGCGATACTACCGGCCCAAACGGCGCTGACGCCGGATCGTCCGTGCGTTGCCACGATCAGCAGGTCAATCTCGCGGCGTTCTGCGGCGTCGACCAGGACCCGGACCGGGTCCCCCCGGCCGATGACCGTAGTCACCGTCCTCCCCTCGCGGCGCATTCCGCCGGCGAGACGTTCCAGGTAGCTCGCTGCCTCGGAGGCTTCGACCTCCAGCACTGCCGCCGCGGTTGTGGGGAGCAGCCGCGCCGCGGCTGCCTGATCTCCAGAGAGGGTTTCCACCGTCGGCACAACCCGCATCAGCACGATCTCCGCCCCGCAGGCGGCGGCCAGCGCGGCCGCAGGTGCAAGGGCGTATTCGGCCGTGTCGCTGCCGTCTAGAGCCACCAGCATCCGCCGGCATGCAAACGAGGCGTCACGGCCGGAGGCGGACGGCCGGATCAAGAGCACGGGGATCCTCCCCCGCTGCAGTACCTGCTGCGCCACACGGCCAAACAGGAGTCCACGCACACCGCTTCGCCCGTGCGTCGTGAGCGCGATCAAGTCGGCCCCCACGGCGCTCCCGATCCGGGCGATGCTCGCGGCCACATCGCCCTGCTGCTGGTTGAGGGCGACCTCCGCGGAAACCTGACGGGCGGTCAACCAGTCTACCGCGCCGGCGAGATAGCCATCCGCCTCTGCCGGTGACCGGAGATGACGGTCGCCGTGTACGGCCGGCGGAGCATCCGGCTCCAGGACGTGCAGCAGGGTCACTGATGCACCCAGGCGCCGCGCCAGGTCGGCCGCGGCCGGGAGTGCCGACTCGGCCAAACGCGAGCCATCGAGCGGGACCAGCAGGTGACGGAACACGATTATCCTCCGGTGAGCATCCGGTAGACCAGGACTAGGTTCAACGCAATAATCACGGCGGTGACGCCCGAGGCCAGGACGGTCGTCACGCGGTGATTCGCCAGACCACCCATCACATCCCGGCGGGCGGTGAAGTGCACCAGCGGCACGAGCGCGAAAGGCAGGCCGAAGCTGAGGACGACCTGGCTGGTCACCAGCGTCCGCGTCGGGTCCAATCCCACTCCGATGACGACCAGGGCCGGCACCATCGTCACCAGCCGGCGGATCCAGATCGGAATCGTCCGGTGCAAGAATCCCTGCATGATGACCTGCCCGGCCATCGTGCCTACCGTGGATGACGACAGACCGGATGCGAGGAGCGCAATGGCAAAGATGGTGCTGGAAGCCGGCCCCAGCAGCGGCGCCAGCGTCCGGTGCGCCTCGTCGATGGTGGCGATGTGGGTCAGCGCACGCGCGTGGAACGTGGACGCGGCCATGATGAGCATCGCCGCGTTTACCACTCCGGCCAGCCCCATGGCCAGCACGACGTCGGTGACCTCAAAGCGGTAGAGACGGTGGGCCTGGGCCTCAGTGCGCGGCACAATGCGACGTTGCATCAACGCCGAGTGGAGGAAGATCACGTGGGGCATGACCGTGGCTCCCAGGATCCCGGTCGCGAGCAGCACGCTTTCTGTTCCCGCAAACCGTGGCGCCAGTGCTCCCACGGCCACGGCGTGCCAGTCCGGTCGATCAAGAATGGTCTCAATGACGTACGAGACTGCGATGACACCGACAAATCCGGTGATGACGGCTTCGATCGGCCGGAACCCGCGCCGCTCCAGTGCCAGGATGAGCAGAGTGACGGCGCCGGCGAGCAAAGCTGAGACAAACAGCGGGAAATGGAACAGGAGGGTCAGGCCGAGCGCGGCGCCGAGAAATTCGGCCAGGTCTGTGGCCATGGCCACCAGCTCACCCGCGACCCACATCCCCCAGACTACCGGACGCTGAAAGCGGTCGCGGCACAGTTCGGCCAGGTTCCGGCCGGTCGCGATTCCCAGCTTAGCGGACAGGGCCTGCACGAGCATCGCCGTGAGATTGCTGGCCAGCACGACCCATAACAGAAGGTAACCAAACTGCGCGCCGGCGGCGATGTTGGTGGCGAAATTGCCGGGATCAATGTAGGCAACGCTGGCAACAAACGCCGGCCCGAGGAACGGCAGCAGTCGCGCCACTCCCCGCCGCGGGCTGCGTTCTTCCAGCACCTCCGGCCCGGCCGAGAGCCACGCGGGCCCGGAGCGATGGGCATCGCGTGTGTTTAGGTGCACGTCTTCCGGCATGGTTGACTCCTTTACGATAGGGCGAGCCGCTGTCCCCAGCCATCCGGCGTGCACGGTATTTTCCGGTAGCGTATAGTGGAAACGCGATGATTGGGAAGCGACGCTGGATCCTCATCCTCTGGGGTGCTGTCGCTGCGGCTGTAGTGGGTATCGTGGTTCTGGCGGTCCAACTGCCTCGGCCCGCCCCGCCAACTACAGTGGTGCGGCAGGCGCCCCTTATACAGCGTCCGCGCCCGGCGCCGGAGTTCCGGCTGCGGGCATTTGCCGGCCCACCGGTTTCGCTGTCAGACTTTCGGGGGAAGGTCGTTGTGCTGAACTTCTGGGCGTCCTGGTGCGTGCCGTGCCGGGAAGAGATGCCGGTCCTGGAGCGGGCGTGGCGGGAGCTTCGGAATCAGCGCGTCGTGATCCTGGGCATCAACGTGGCAGACGATTACGACGAGGCGGCGGCGTTTCTCAAGACGCTGGGGATTACCTATCCCAACGTCTTCGACCCGGAGCAGACGCGGATCGCCCACTACCAGGTGACCGGACTCCCCACAACTTTCTTCATCGACGGGGAGCTGGTGATCCGTGGGCGCGTGTCAGGCGGGTACCTCGGAGACCCGGGTTTCATGCAATTGCGAGAACACATCCTGCAATTTTCTCATCCGGCTCCGGAGTAGGCCGGTCAGAGATAGCGCAGGGGATTGACGGGGCGACCGTTGACGCGGAATTCGAAGTGGAGATGGGACCCTGTCGCGATCCCGGTGCTGCCGACGCGCGCGATGACCTGTCCGGCCTTGACGACCTGTCCGGGCTTGACTACCGTCGCTGAGGCGTGCCCGTATAGCGTCTGCAACCCGTTGCCGTGGGCGAGGATGACGGTGAGCCCATACCCGCCCTTCCAACCGACATAGACCACCCGGCCGTCCCGGGCGGCGTGGATGGGCGCTCCTTCCCGGGCAGCGATGTCGATCCCGTCGTGGTGCTGGCGCCATCGCCGCCCAAACGGAGAGGTCAGCCCTCCGCGGGCGGGCCACTGAATCGGCGGGGTCGCCAGCGTGGCCCCGGTCCGCATGGCAAGCTGCAGAAGGATTCGGGCATACTCCCCGGGGTCAGACCCAGATGACGCCCTGACTGCGCGCCGGGTGAAGCTCGCGGGGGCGGCCTCGAGGGATACGGAGAGGGCGGCCACGTACGCGGTGCTGAGCATTACCTTGGGTCCGGCCATGTAAGGAAGGATCGGTTTGCGTTCGAAGGATGCCAGGATCGATTTCTGCCTGGCTTCGGCCTGGACGGTGGCGACGAACGGCACCTGGGCGCCCGGGGGGGCTGAAAACATGCGGGGATCGATCTGCGGGACGCATGGCCCCAGCAGCAATACCGCAACCAGCCCTTTGGACATGATCGGCCCGACCCGCATCCGCCACCCCTGGAATTCTTGCCGGCGTCACGTTCCGTGCCCGAAGGGACAACGGCCTAGACCTGATCCCGAAATCCCCTCCCCGCCCGATACCTGCCCTCGAAGCCGTCCCCTATCCTAAGGGTGGGCGCACTCGTAGAAACAGGCCCACAGCGCGAGCGCTGACCCGCCTGACTCCAAGGGAGGGAATGGCCGTGGCAGCACCAGGGAAGGATGTCACATACTTCGAGGATCCTGGGTTTACTCGGATCCTATTCAATACGACCCGTTACGCCTGGCTGTGGGCGATCATCCGGGTGTGGCTGGGCTGGCAGTGGATCGAGGCCGCCCGCCACAAGGTCGGCATCGAGGCCTGGACCGGCACCGGTGCCGCTCTCAAAGTCTACTGGGAACGCGCCGTCGCCATCCCGCAGCCGCCCGCGCGGCCGGCGATCTCGTTCGACTGGTACCGCACCTTCCTGCAGTACATGCTGGACATCGGAGCCTACACTTGGTTCGCCAAGCTGGTGGCCTACGGCGAGCTGCTGATCGGGATCGCGCTGGTGCTGGGCGCGTTCGTCGGCATCGCGGCCTTCTTCGGCGGTGCGATGAACTGGAACTTCATGATGGCCGGCTCGGCGTCCACCAATCCAATGTTGTTCCTGATCGCCATCGTCCTGATTCTCGCCTGGAAGGTCGCCGGCTACTACGGCCTGGATCGTGTGCTGCTCCCGGCTCTGGGGACCCCGTGGAGGCCCGGCAGGATCTTTGGGCAGCCCAGACAGCCGGCCGTCGCAGCCTAAATCGAGCCCGCATCACCTCCGGGGGAGGGTTTGATACCCTCCTCCGGAACTGCCTCTTCAGGAAGGAGGGACACGCATGAGCGTGACGGTCCGAGAACTCTGGACGGTACTGCACGGTCTCATCTTTGGCTCCCTGTTCCTTCTGGCGTTCGCCGGCGGTCTGGCCGGGCTCTACAGTCTGCGACCGGAGCTGGTGACGGTAGCGGGGATCAAGGAACGGCTGCGGAGGCTGCTCGCCGGGACATGGGTGATGGCGGTGGTGGCGTGGGTCACGGTGTTGACCGGCACGTACGTCGTCTATCCCTGGTATCGGGCAAGAATCCCGACCAGCCCCCGTGCTCTTCTCCTAGCCAATCCGGCGACGGCGAAGTGGCACACGTTCGGGATGGAGTGGAAGGAACATATCGGATGGTTTGCGCCGATCCTCGCAACGTCGGTGGCGTTTCTCGTCGCCTACTACGGCACCCAACTGGCGGATGATTCCCGTCTCCGGAAGGCGGCGCTCTGGCTGTTCACCCTGGCCTTCGTCGCGGCCGGCATCGCCGGGCTGTTTGGCGCATTCCTGAACAAAGTCGCGCCGATCCGATAAGGAGGGCACACATGATGGCGAGCTCACCGGTACGGAGGGCTTCGGGAGCAGGAGCGGCGGCGGTGATCGCGGCAGGCATTGGCGTTTTTACGATCGGTCTGATGACGACGCTGGCGTCGGCATCGGCAGGCGTGAGCAGCGCGCTAGCCTGGAAGAACGCCGTGGGGGCGCTCTCCGGGAAGACAGGAGTCGGCGTGCTCACCTGGCTGGTAGCCTGGGGCGGCCTGCATTCGGCGTGGAAAAACAAACCGATCAACTTCGGACGCGCGTTCACGTGGGCGCTCGTCCTCATCGCGCTGGGATTCCTGTTGACGTTCCCCCCGGTGTTTGAGGCATTCGCTGAGTAGTCCGCTCGACAAGGAGTTGACCCCCGAGAAGGCAAAGTATGCCAGCGTAATGTAGTGCAACTGCACGTCAGTTTCTGAGGACGTCACCCAGATGGCGGAAGTCCCAGGCTCTGCCGGCGAGCGCCGCACCGGTCGGCAGCTCGCCTCGCTCCTTGTTGTCATGGTCGTGCTGGGCGGCGTCGGCATGACGCTGCTGGCCCGCGGGCGCTGGTGGCTGCTGCCCGTCGCTTCCGCCCACGGCGTAGACGTTGACCGCCTCATCTACACCACGCTGGTCGTCACCGGCATCGTCTTTGTTCTGGTGCACGTACTCATGGCGGCGTTCGTATGGCTGTACGCGGATCGCGGCACGGGCCGGGCGTCGTACTGGCATGACGACCGGACGCTCGAGCTCACCTACACGCTGGTCCCGGCGGCCGTGCTGGTGACCCTGATCTCGATGGGTGCCGTCGTATGGGGACGTGTGCACAGCCCCGCGCCGGCGGACGCGATGGTCGTTGACGTACGGGCCGAACAGTTCGGCTGGCTCTTTCGCTATCCCGGGCCCGACGGAGTCTTCGGCCGGACCGACCCGGCGCGGATCAACGTCAGAGACAACCCGATGGGCCTGGATCGGGCGGATTCGGCCGGCGCGGATGACATCGTCGTCCGGGGTGGAGATCTCCATCTGGCGGTGAACCGTCCCGTCCGCGTGCGGCTGCGCTCGAAGGATGTTCTGCATAGTTTCTTCATCCCGGCGTTCCGCGTGAAGCAGGATGCGGTGCCGGGGATGACGATCGAATTGTGGTTCACGCCGACCCGGGAGGGCAAGTACGAAATCGCCTGCGCGGAGCTGTGCGGGGTCGGCCACTACATCATGCGCGGTCAGATCACGGTGGAGTCCCAGCAGGCCGTCCAGGCCTGGCTGGCGCAACAGGCGCGCTAGGAGGCGCATCTCACGATGGCGGTCGGGCACGAGACGGCCCACGAGGAACACCACCTGAGCTTCGTCCGGCGCTACATCTTCAGCCAGGACCACAAGATCATCGGCATCCAGTACATGATGACCTCGCTGGTGATGGCCCTGATCGGCGGCGTCCTCGCGATGCTGATCCGCCTCCAACTGGGCTGGCCCGGAGCGAAGTGGCCGCTGGCCGGCCTCCTCTTCCCCGGGGGATTCGTCAACGGGCTGATGAAGCCGGACTTCTACCTGGCTGTGGTGACAATGCACGGTTCGATCATGATCTTCTTCGTGCTGACCACGGCGCTGTCGGGCGGCTTCGGCAACTTCCTGATCCCGCTGACCATCGGCGCGCGCGACATGGCCTTCCCGTTCATGAACATGGTGTCGTACTGGCTGTACCCGCCGGCCATCATCGTACTACTGGCAGCGTTCTTCGTAGACGGAGGCGCCCCTAACGCAGGCTGGACGGCCTATCCTCCGCTCTCCGCCCTGCGAGACGCCGCCCCGGGCTCGAAGCTGGGCCAAACGTTGTGGCTGATCAGCCTGGCCATCCTCATCGTCTCATTCCTGCTGGGGTCGCTGAACTACATCACGACCGTCCTGCAGCTGCGCACGCGGGGCATGTCGATGAGTCGGCTGCCGCTGGTGACCTGGGCCCAGTTCGTCACCGCCATCCTGATGCTGTTGTCCTTCCCGGTGCTGTTTGCGGCGGTCATCATGCTGCTGTTCGACCGTCACCTGGGGACCAGCTTCTTCGTCCCCTCGGGGCTGGTGGTCGGCGGCCAGCTGGTGACGCATCAGGGCGGCAACCCGCTCCTCTGGCAGCATCTGTTCTGGTTCCTGGGCCACCCCGAAGTCTACGTCCTGATCCTCCCGCCGATGGGGATCGTATCGGAGGTCCTCAGCGTCCACGGCCGGAAGCCGATCTTCGGCTACAAAGCGATGGTGGTGTCCATCTGCGCGATCGCGTTCCTGAGTTTCGTCGTGTGGGGCCACCACATGTTTGTGAGCGGGATGCACCCGCTGGTCGGCACCGCCTTCATGGTCACGACGCTGGCGATCGCCATCCCCTCGGCGGTCAAGACGTTCAACTGGATCGCCACGCTGTGGCGGGCGAAGATCCGCTTCGTACCGTCGATGCTGTTTGCGATCGGCTTCGTCTCCCTCTTCGTCACCGGTGGGCTGACCGGCATCTTCCTGGGCTCGCCCGCGGTCGACATCTACTTCCAGGACACCTTTTTCGTCGTCGCGCACTTCCACTTTGTCATGGCCAGCGCCGCCCTCTTTGGGCTGTTTGCCGGACTGTACCACTGGTTCCCCAAGATGTTCGGCCGGATGATGAACGAACGGGCGGGCAAGATTCACTTCTGGCTGACGTTCGTCGGCATCTACGCCACGTTCTTCCCGATGCACTTCCTGGGAATGGCGGGCGAGCCGCGGCGGTACTACTCTCCTCAGATGTATGAGTTCCTGCGCGGCCTGCAGGGGCTGAACGTCTTTGTCTCGCTCGCCGCGTTTGGCCTGGGGCTGGCCCAGGTGATCTTCGTCGGCAACTTCCTGTACAGCCTGTTCCGCGGCCCGAAAGCTTCCCGCGACCCGTGGCACGCCAACACGCTCGAGTGGCAGGCCGACTCGCCCCCGCCTCACGGCAACTGGGGCCGGACTCTGCCGACGGTGCACCGCTGGCCGTATGACTACAGTGTACCGGGCGCCCCAGACGACTTTGTGCCGCAGACGGTGCCGGTGAGCGCGGTGCCGGTAGCCGGAGGCGATGGACCACCGGAACCTCCTGAGGCCGCCTGATGCCGATGAAAACTCCCACACTCGAGCGACCCCCCTCCTCCAGAGGACCCGGCGATGTGGGGAGCGGCGGGCCGGGCGGCGGCGGTGGGGATGCCGCGGTTCCGGCGACGAACTCCGCGCGGATCGCTGTTTGGCTGCTGGTCAGCGCGATCACGATCTTGTTTGCGGCATTCACCAGCACCTATCTGGCGCGCCGCGGCGAGCCAGACTGGCGGGTCGGCCCGCTTCCGGGCGTGCTGTGGGTCAGCACCGCCGTGATCTGTGCCAGCAGCCTGGCCATCGAGTGGGCGCGGCGCCGCGGCCGGCGTGGGCAGGTAGACGCGCTGCGGATGGGCCTGTCCGTGACGACGGCCCTGGGCCTGGGCTTCCTCGGGGGACAGCTCGCGGCTTGGAAGCAGCTGAGCGAAGCCGGCGTATACCTGGCCACAAATCCGCACAGCGCGTTCTTCTATCTGCTGACGGCCGCGCACGGGCTGCACCTGACCGGAGGCATCGCCGCGCTGCTCTATGCGCTTCGCCGGGCGGCGGCCGCTCTGACGGCGGCAGAAACGCTCGATGTCGTCGATCCGGTCGCGACCTACTGGCACTTCTTGACGGGGTTGTGGATCTACCTGTTTGTGATCCTGTTCGCGCTGTAGCAGTTCTCGGAGGGATCGGCGGTGGCTGAAGTCGGGCGTCAGGAACAGACGATGGCATCAGACTGGAGCGGCGGCACCTCGCCGTTTGCCGTCGGCTGGCCCAAGCTGATGATGTGGCTCTTCCTGGTGTCCGACACCCTGACATTCGCGGGGCTGCTCGCCGGGTACGGCGTGATGCGGATCTCCCTCGGCCGCTGGCCGGTGCAGGCGGAGATCTTCAATCTCTACCTCGTCGGCGCGATGACGTTTGTCCTCATCTGCAGCAGCGCGACGATGGCCGTCGCCGTTTCGGCCGCCAAGCGCGGCGACCGCGGCCGCGTCATTCCCTACTTGCTCCTGACGGCGCTCGGGGGACTGATGTTCCTCGGCGGCCAGGTGTACGAATGGTCCAAGTTCATCCACGAGGGAGCCCGGCTGTTCGGCAACCCCTGGGGCATTCCCCAGTTCTCTGCCACGTTCTTCATCACGACCGGGTTCCACGGCGGGCACGTCTCCGCGGGCGTCCTGTACCTCCTCGCAACCGTTGTGCGGTGGATGCGGGGCGGCATTCAGCCGGAAAGCGTGGAGATCGCAGGGCTCTACTGGCACTTTGTGGACCTGGTCTGGGTCTTCATCTTTACGCTGCTGTATCTGATCTAGGGAGCGCGGACCATGGCAGAAGGGACTCATCCAGGCGGGTATCGGGTCTACGGGGTCGTCTGGTTCTGGCTGCTGGTCATCACGCTGCTGGAGCTGGGAGCGGTACTGGTTCACTTCCCCCGGGTCCTGCTGGTGGGGTCCCTGATCATCATGGCATTGATGAAGGCCGCGTTGATCGTCGCCTACTTCATGCACCTCAGATATGAAAAGCTCAGCCTGGTGTACGCGGTCGTCACGCCGATGGTCTTTCTCGCGATCGTCCTCTTTGCGTTCCTGGGGCCAGATGCCCTGAGTGTCTTCTACCGGCGCTGACCGTCTCCCCAGCGGCTCAGCAGAGTGTCTGCTTCCTCAGCGAGCTCGCGCACGATCTCGGCCGCCGGCTGGAGACGCCTGACCCCGCCCAGATGCCGGCCTGCTGGATGGGGACCGTACCCCAGCATGGCTGTGAAGGGCGTTCTCAGCATGGGCGCTACTTCAGCGCCTTCTTGGCCTTCTCCATGTCGTTCACGCCGAAGACGGCGCGGGTATCGGTGGCCAGGTACAACAGGTCGACATTCACTCCGGCATCGGCCAGCTTGCGCGCGACCTTTCCAAGCGTCCCCGGCCGGTCGGCGATCTTCTTGACGAGAACATCTCGCTCACCCTGGACCCACGCGCCCGCTCCCTGCAGCGCCCGCTTGGCCGCGTCGACCGCCTTGTCCTCGACGAGCAGGTGGATCGTGCCCCGCCCCGCGGACGTGAAGGCGCACCCACCCATGAGGTTGACCTTCGCCTTCCCCAGTGCCTCGCCCAGCATCGCCAGCTGGCCCGGGCGGTCCTCCAGGCTGACCGTGAGATCCTTCGGCATCGCGATCCCCTCCCTATGAGGAATCAATGAAGTCAAACCGACCGGCTTCCTCTTGGAGCCGCCGAGGGGAGTCGAACCCCTAACCTCCTGATTACAAATCAGGCGCTCTGCCAGTTGAGCTACAGCGGCCCGCCGGAGCGAATTATACTACGGGATTAGGGGCAGGGATTATGGATTAGAAATACAAGGGACCAGGGTCTAGCTGATCCCTGATCCCTACTCCTGCACTTGGCTTGCTAGTAGTAGCTCTTCCACATGATGCGCGCGTCCAGCAGGTCTTCGTCCGCCTTCAGCCCCGCATACAGCCAGATGAAGGGAATCAAGATGCCCCCGCTGAGGAGGGCCATCGTCAGAAGGATCGAGGCATGCACCCACAGCCCCTTGGCGAGGTACCAGAAGGGCCCGAACACCAGCCCCCACCAGTTCATCGCGAGGCGCGGCGGCAGGGGCTGGTGGTATAGAGTCCTTAACGGGTCTTCCTTGCGCTCAAAGCCGACTTTGACGTCGAGAACGCGCCGTACTCCGCGGCCGACCCCCTGGAATAGTGCTACCGCTGCCCGCCACAGCCTGGCCATTCCGCGCGGCTACTCCTCCTCGGCCTCTTCGGCGTCGTCGCCGCCGCGCAAACGGCCGGGTCGCTCTTCGGGCGCCAGCCGTCCGGCGTGCAAGTCGTCAATCGTTTCTTCCATCTGCAGGCAGATGGCGCAGGTGCCCCGCAGGAGGCCGTGCGCGCAGCGCTCCAACCTCGTGCGGGTGCGGGACCGGCGGGACGCCGAGCGTGCCGTCCGGGCCGTTGCGCGTGCCGTCGCTGTTCTTCCCACTCGCTTCACCGCCTCTTGTGTAATGTGGGCCCACACAAGATACGAACTGCAGTTCGCCGAACCGGCACCCCCGGTGCCGTCAGCGTATATTGTACTGATCCTGCTCGCCGGTGCAACCCCCTCAGTAAGTTAAGGATATGTCATCTACCTGGCATCGCCGGGGCGTCCACCAGCAGCACCGATTCCCCCTCAGCGACCGTCTCCCCGTCCTGGTTCGTGCAGGAAGTGCGGAGCGTCAGGACCCGCTTGTCTTGCCGGTAGGCCGCGACCTCCGCCGCGGCCGTGACGGTATCCCCGAACTTGACGGGTTTCAGGAACTTAAGGGACTGGCTGAGGTACACCGCTCCCGGCCCCGGCAGACGCATCCCCAGAACAGTGGAGACCAGCCCGGCCGTCAACATGCCGTGGGCGATGCGCTCGCCAAACCGGCTGCGGTGCGCATATTCCGCATCTACGTGCAACGGATTGAAGTCCCCGGTAATTCCGGCAAACCCATAGACGTCCGCCTCGGTAATGGTCTTCGAAATCGACGCGCGCTGCCCGGCTTTGAACTCCACGTGCTCATCCCCCTCGGGTGCGAGTCTTCAATATGGTCAGACCCTATGTGTGACCGGCGGGAGTCTTCAATAGGGTCAGACCCCATGTATGACCGGATGGTATAATCGTGGCATCGCTGGAGGACGCATGAAGGACCAGTACGGGCGGGAACTGAAGGACCTGCGCATCTCCCTGACGGACCGCTGCAACCTGCGGTGCGTCTACTGCATGCCGGCCGACGGGATCGACTTCCGGCCGCCGGAAGACCTTCTGTCCGACGGCGAACTCGTGCTGCTGGTCAAAGTGGCCGCGGAGCTCGGGGTGACGCGGGTGCGGCTCACCGGCGGCGAGCCGACGGTGCGGCCCGGCGTCGTGGACCTGGTCCGCCGGATTGCCGCCATCTCCGGCATCGAGGACGTGGCCATGACGACCAACGGCCTGCTGCTGGAGTACCTGGCAGCGCCGCTGGCGGAGGCCGGCCTGCGCCGCGTCAACATCAGCCTGGATACGATGGACCCCCAGAAGTTCTTTCGCATCACCCGAGGGGGCCGCGTGGACAAGGTGCTGGGCGGGATCGCGGCGGCCGAACGGGCCGGCCTGGAGCCGATCAAGCTCAACAGCGTCGTGGTCCGCGGCTTCAACGAGGAAGACGTCGTCCCCCTGGCGGCATTGACGCTGCAGCATCCCTGGGAAGTCCGGTTCATCGAGATGATGCCGTTCGGAAGTGTTGGAGATTTCGCCGAGGCAGGAGTGGTGAAGTCCGAAGAGACGATCGGGCGGATCGAGGGAGCCATCGGGCAGCTGCAGCCCGTCAACCTCTCCGGCGACGATCCGGCCCGCACCTACCATCTGCCCGGCGCGGCTGGAACGCTCGGCTTCATCAGCCCGGTCAGCCAACCGTTCTGCGCAAAGTGCGGCCGCCTGCGCTTGACGGCCGATGGCCGGCTTCGACTGTGCCTGCTGCGAGATGACGAGGCGGATCTCCTAACCCCCCTGCGGGCGGGTGCGTCCTACGAGGAAGTCAGGGAAATCTTCCACGCCGCCGCGTACCGCCGGCCGTTCGGGCACGCGCTGGCCGAGAAGATGTTCCCCCAGGCCCGCGTCATGATCCAGATAGGCGGCTAGCAGGCCCCTCCGCACGCTGCACCAGGTACACCCAGGCGTTTCCCCGGCGGTCCGGCGTAATCGCCTCCGGCACCTCGATTTCGCGGACGACCCGCTCCGGCAACCGGAGTGAGGCCGAAAACTCCTCGGCCTGGTGGGCGGACCAATACCCGACGATCCCCTGGGGGGTCAGCGACTGGATGATACGCTCGACACCGGCGGGCGTGTACAGGCGGCGGTTGTCCGGTCTGGCCAGCCACCCCGGCCCATTGTCAGTATCCAGCAGGATGGCGTCGTAGGAGCCGGGGCTCAAGGGCACGTCGTTCAAGTCGCCCTCCACGAGGACGGTCCGGGGGTCGGCCAGGGGCCGCCCGCACAGCCCTGAAAAGTGGGCCCGGTGCCAGGCCACGACGGCTGGCTCGATCTCCACGATCTCCAGCCGCCTGACCCGGGGATCTTCCAGCGCGGCCTGGGCAGTGTACCCGATCCCCAGTCCGCCGATCAGCACCCGCAGGCCCTCCCCCCTCACCCCGCCCAGCGCCAGGGTCGCCAGCTGCCGGTTGGACGACTGGTTGTACGACGCCATCAAGAAGATGCCGTTGCAGATGACCTCGAAGTGCCCCTCGCGGCGCTGCAGTTGCCATTCCCCTGTCGCTGTCGTGACGCGTTCGATCACCTCGCGACCCGATGGGACCGGGTCTGCGGTCATCTCTGACACCTAACCCCCGACACCCAGTCCCTCTCACTCATCCTCCGGATCCACCAGCTCCTCCTCATCGGGTTGAAATCGGGTCCCGCACCGTGGACAGATCACCTGTTCGTCCTCAGCAGAGGCCAGCTGCATGAACGCGAGCCGGCACGCGGGGCATAGGATTCGGAGCACGACGCGCCTCCAAGCAGAAAGGGGATGAGGCCCTGCCTCATCCCCTTAAGACACGATCCGCGGTCGCGATCGCCTAGTCTTCCTCACCTTCCAGGTTGCGTTCCAGCTTGCGCTTCACGCGCTGGAGGGCGTTGTCGATGGACTTCACATGACGGTTGAGCTCATTGGCCATTTCCTGGTAGGACTTACCCTCCAGGTAGGCCGTCAGGACCTTGCACTCCAGCTCGCTGAGATTCTTGCGGATACGCTCCCGCATCGTCGCGGAAGCTTCCTGATTGATGACGAGTTCCTCCGGGTCGCTGACCTTGATGCTGCTGATCACGTCCAGCAGGGTGCGGTCGGAGTCCTCGTCGTAGATCGGCTTGTTCAACGAGATGTAGGAGTTCAATGGGATATGCTTCTGGCGCGTCGCGGTCTTGATCGCGGTGATGATCTGGCGGGTGATGCACAGCTCGGCGAACGCGCGGAACGAGGAGAGTTTGTCGGCCCGGAAATCGCGGATTGCCTTGTACAGGCCGATCATGCCCTCCTGGATGATATCTTCCCGGTCGGCTCCGATGAGGAAGTAGGCCTTGGCCTTGACGCGGACGAAGTTGCGGTACTTGTTGATGAGGTATTCGCTTGCGTGATCGTCGCCTGATTTTGCCGAGGCGACGAGGTCTTCATCTCCCATTTCAGCGTACGTCGGTGCGTCCCGTCGCGCTAGAGCCACTCTTCGCCTCCGCGGAGAAAAGAGGAATGAGATTCGATGCTCATTATACGAACCACCTCTGTACGCGTCAAGGAAAAGGTGCGCTTGGAACCCGGGCCGGCTGGGGTCAGTGCCGCTCGGACGGTTCCGCCGGAGGTGTCGATACCATCTGCCGGACCACCTCATACAGGAGCACGGCCGTCGCGACCGCCACGTTGAGCGACTCGACGCGCCCCCGCATCGGGAGGCGCACCAGGATATCGCAGTGCTCGCGCACCAACCGGCTGAGACCCTTCCCTTCCTTCCCCATCACCAGGGCGAGCGGGGGCATCAGGCGCGCGTCGTGATACAGTTCATCGGCGCCCGGGTCGGCGCCGGCCACCCACAGGCCGGCCTCCTTGAGCTCCTCCAGCGTGCGGGTGACGTTGGTGACCTGCGCGACGGGCAGATACTCAAGCGCGCCGGCCGCCACCTTGGCGACGGTGGAGGTCAGCCCGGCGGCGCGGTGTTTGGGGATGATCAGCCCGTGCACGCCCGCCGCCTCGGCGGTGCGAACAATGGCGCCGAGATTGGCCGGATCCTCGACGCCATCGAGGACCAGGACGAGAGGAGGCTGATTGCGGCTGCGCGCGGCGGCAA
The DNA here is from genome assembly GCA_044868695.1 of bacterium. Lineage (GTDB taxonomy): Bacteria > Sysuimicrobiota > Sysuimicrobiia > Sysuimicrobiales > Kaftiobacteriaceae > JBIOWP01. The sequence continues at coordinate 38,875 of JBIOWP010000105.1, read as the reverse complement.
GGATGTCGTCAACGGCCACCGTCGGCTTGGCAGACGCCAGCGCCACAACCCCCTGGTGTCGCGCCGCGCGGACCAGATCGTCCAACCGGTGGTCGTCGACAAACTGCACCACGACGTCGTGCTGCCGGGCTTCCTGAATGATCTCATGGATGTTGGCGCCGTGCGCCGTCCGGCTGATGAGCACCTTCCGCAGCGGCCGCCGCGCGCGCAGCGCCTCCAGCACGGCGCGCCGTCCGGGGATCGCGTCGGAGGAAGCCCCGCGGTCGCCGCGCTCAGGACCCCTGGTCATCGGCAGGGGGCCGGAGTCCATCGGTCGACGTGACGCGCCACCTGGGACCGGTCGGCAGATCTTCAATCTGAATCCCGAGGTCCCCCAGCCGGGCCCGCACGCGATCGGCGATGGCGTAGGCGCGGCGCGCGCGCGCGCGTTCCCGCCCCGCAAGGAGGACGCGGATGAGAACCTCAGGGTCCTGGGCGCCGGCCGTATCCGGAAAGAGGTCGGCGGCTTCTCCGCGGACCTCGGCCAGCACCGTCTGCAGGCCGGCGAGCAGTCCGGGGGTCAGACCCTGCGGCCGCAGCGAAAGCCCCAGCACGCCGGCCAGATCCCGCAGGGTTGCCACCGCGAGCTGCAGCCCGGCACGGCCCCGCCCCGCCCCTTTGGACCCCGGGTCGGCAGCCCTGTTGATCTCCCCGGCTAGCGTGAAGAGTGCGGCCAGCGCCTGCGGCGTATTGACGTCGTCGTCCATGGCCTGCTCAAAGGACTCCCGCGCCCAGCGCGCGGCATCTTCCAGCCCGCCGTCCCCTCCGTCGGTGACCCCGGCAGCCCCCTCCCCCGCGTTGACGAGGGCCGTGCGCAGCCGCTCGAGACCTCGGGCGGACGCGCGTACGGCCTCGCCGGTCCACCGCAGCGGCGTCCGGTAGTGCGCGCTGAGGTAGAACAGGCGGATGGCGTCGGGTTCGTAGCGCGCCAGTGCCTCGTTCAGGGACACGAAGTTCCCGAGGTGCCGGTGCATCTCGTCGCCGACCGGCGGCTTCATCAACGCATTGTGCAGCCAGTAGCGCACGAAGGGCGTCTGTCCGGTGTAGCTTTCCGACTGGGCGATCTCGTTTTCGTGATGCGGAAACACAAGGTCCTCGCCCCCGCCGTGAATGTCGACCGGGAGACCGAGATACTGCAGGTTCATCGCGGTACATTCGACGTGCCAGCCCGGCCGGCCGGGACCCCAGGGGCTGGGCCAGTTCGGTTCGCCGGGCCGGGCCGCCTTCCAGAGGGCGAAGTCCATCGGGTGCTGTTTGCGCGGATCGGGCTCGATGCGCGCCCCCGCCTGCATCTCCTCCAAGGTGCGCCCGGACAGCCGCAGATACCTCGGAAACGACGCGACGCGGAAGTACACGTCCCCGTTCACGCGGTAGGCAGATCCCTTCGCGATAAGTCCCTGCACGATCTCGACGATCTTGAGGATCATCTCCGACGCGCGCGGGTAGTGGTCGGCCCGGCGGATGCCGAGGGCGTCCATCTCCCGGAGGAACCGGTCGATATTCTCCTGGGCGATCTCGGGGATGCCGCGGCCCTCTTGGACGGCCCGCTCGATGATCCGATCCTCGATGTCGGTAAAGTTCTGCACGTGGATGACGCGAAGACCCCGGTACTCCAGATAGCGGCGCAGGACGTCGAAGAACGCGTAGCTGAATCCATGCCCGACGTGAGCCGGCCCGTAGAGATTGGGCCCGCAGACGTAGAGCCGTACGACCCCGGGGGTCTGCGGAGTGAACGCTTCAACCTTCCTGGTCAGCGTGTTATGAAGGCGAAGTCCCATCCCAGAACCTCATCCCCGAGTGTATCAAAAGAAGTCATTCACGGTGTCCGGTGGATTTCGACCGCGTCGAGCTCGGCGCAGACTTCCCACGCGACGGACGACCGCAGGGTCCGCGCGTCGACCCGGTGGTAGCGCCTGACGTCGACGCACCCCCGGTCGGTGACGGTCCGGAAAAACGCCTCGCCCGCTTCGAGCCGGGTCTCAACGATCTTGACGACCTGGTAGAATTCCCCCGCCCGCCAGAATCCGCTCATGCGCGGATGGACCGCGGCCGGCCGGTCCACCTCCACGGTAATGGGATCGGCCACCACCTTGCGCTCCACAAACAGCAGTTGGGGAAGGGAGCGGCGCTCCTGCACTAGGGGGCTTGGACCAGGGTCGCGACGGCCTGCGCGGCTATGCCCTCCCCACGCCCGATCGCGCCCAGGCCTTCTGTGGTGGTGGCCTTGATGCTCACAGACGGTGGCTCGAGGCCAAGGACGGCGGCGAGGCGCACGCGCATCTCCCCCACATGGGGCGCCAGGTGCGGGGCTTCGGCCAGGACGACGGCGTCCACGTGGACAATACGCCAGCCTCCGCCGGTCACCAGGGCGCCGACACGGCGGAGCAGCTCGAGACTGTCGGCCCCCGCGTACGCAGGATCTGAGGGAGAAAAGTGCGTCCCGATATCACCCAGCCCGGCGGCGCCCAACAGCGCATCCATGACCGCGTGGGTGAGCACGTCGGCGTCGGAGTGTCCTGCCAGACCGCGGGGGAACGGGATCTCCACTCCGCCCAGGCGCAGCTGCCGGCCCATCGCCAGCCGGTGCGCATCGTACCCGATGCCGGTGCGTACGACCCCACGGCCCAGATACGCCTCAGCCAGCTCGATGTCGGCGGGCACGGTGATCTTCAGATTCTGCGGCGAGTCCTCCACCATCCGGACGCGGTGGCCGAGACGTTCCACCAGCACCGCGTCATCGGTGCCGGAGAACCCGTCTTCCTTCGCCCGGCGATGCGCCTCCCGCAGCAGGTCGGTGCGGAACGCCTGGGGAGTGCGTGCGACCCACAGCCGGTCGCGATCGAGTGTCGTGATGGCGTCGCGGCCTTCAACCTGCTTGACCGTCTCGCGCACCGGGACACCGGCCGAGGCCGCGCCCGCCTCCACCGCGGCATCCACGACTGCCGTAATCACCGCCGGGGTGACGAGCGGCCGGGCCCCGTCGTGCACGACCGACACCGGCGCATCGCCGACCTCGGCGAGCCCGGCGGAGACAGAGTCCTGACGGTGGGCCCCACCGGGGACGACGGCGGCAACCTTCTGGACGCCGCTCGTGGCGAGCAGCGTGCGGGTCCGCTCGACGTCGGGCCAGCCGACGACAACGACCACACGGTCAACGACCGGCGCCTGGACGACCCGCCGGACCGCGTGCAAGAGTATGGGAATCCCGGCGACGGGAACGAACGCTTTGGGGAGGGTACTGTGGAGACGCTCGCCGCGGCCCGCGGCGACGATGACCGCTGCCGCGTTCGCGGCGGTCATCGCCGCTCCGACTGAGCGCCCTGCGCTTCCTTCGGCCGCCCGAAGATCATCCGGCCGGCCACGGTCTGCAGCACGCTGGTGACGATGACCTCCGACGCTTCGCCGATGTGTTTCTTGCCTCCCTCGACGACGACCATGGTGCCGTCGTCGAGGTACCCGACGCCCTGACCGGCTTCCTTGCCGTCCTTGATCACCTGGACGGTCAGCTCCTCCCCCGGCAGCACCACCGGGCGCAGCGCCTGCGAGAGTTCGTTGATGTTCAGCACCCGGATCCCCTGCAGCTCGGCGACCTTGTTGAGGTTGAAGTCGTTGGTCACGATCCATCCGCGGACGGTCTTGGCCATCGTGACCAGTGACCCATCCACGTCGCCGCCGCCGTCTTTCGGGTCTTCGACGATCTGCACCGCTTGCAGGTCCTGCTGGAGCCGCTGCAGGATGTCCAGCCCGCGCCGGCCGCGGTTGCGGCGGAGCGTATCGGAGGAGTCGGCAATGCGCTGTAGTTCGGCCAGCACCGTGCGCGGCACCAGCAGTGGTCCTTCCAGGAACCCGGCCTTGACGACGTCGGCGATCCGGCCGTCGATGATGACGCTGGTGTCCAGCACCTTGGGGGTCCCCCGGCCTTTCGAACCGCCGCGCGCCGAGCGGTCCATCCGCGACAGCGAACTGCTGAGCTCATCGCGGCGCTGCATCACCAGGTGATACCCGAGATAGGCCAGCACAATGGCCGCGGCCAGCGCCAGATAGTTCCCGATGCCGGGAATCCGCGAGAGCGGGTAGCCGATCAGGAACGCCAGCACCAGGCCGGCGCTCAGACCCAGCAGCCCCAGGGCCACGTCGCGCAGCGAGACGTGCGCGAGCCGGCCCAGCACCCAGGCCATCGTCCGCTCGAAGCGCCGCCAGACCCATACGGCCGGCAGCGCGCCCAGCAGCCCGCCGATGACAATTCCCACCACCGGGACCGGCACTCCGAGCGGCCCGACGACGATTGACGTTGTTGGAAGTTCACCGGCCACCTGTCCCCCGACTACCGCGCCGAGGACCAGGCCGGCCAGCCGTATCGCCCACGTCATAGTAGAGTCACACCTTCCGTGTTCTTCTCTAACTATAACCCATCCCATACGGGGACGTGCAACTGTCACCGCGCCTTCCTTGACAATGATTTGCGGCGACACCTATAATGACAGCGTCCTAGCCTGCACGCGCGGTGCGGAGCATCTCAGGGGGGCGGAATGAAGCACACCGACGAAGCGCATTTTCAGGCGACGGTCTCCGAATATCTGCTCCGGCATCGCAGTATCCTTGACGTTCAAACGAAGCTCACCGAAGCGACCGCCCGCATCAACCGGGCGGTCGCGAAGTCTGTCACCAGCTGCGGGTGCATCTCGGTCAATGCCAGCAAGCAGACCTTCCCCACCGACGTCAGCCTGCGGGAACTCAAACAGTTCATGGCAACGCACCTGGTGGGAGAGATGTGCGAGAAGTGCCGCGAGGTAGTGGAGACCGAGATCGGCTCGACCCTGTTCTATCTCGCCGCGCTGTGCGGCCTCCTCGATCTAAACCTCAGACAGGTCCTCGAAAAGGAACATGCCCGCGTCAGTGCCTTAGGCGTGTTTAATCTCACCTGATAACTGCGGGACCGGGGACCCGGGACCAGGGACCAGATAACCTAAAGAAGCAAAAGGTGCTCTGCTACGGAGTGCCGTTATTTTAGTCCCATCGTTTTCGTACCGGTCCTCGGTCCCTGGTCCCGTAATTTCAGGGTATGAGCCTGGCCAGGGCTTCCCCAATGTGCTCCACGGGAACGAGCTCAATACCCGGCACGTCCAGTTCCGCGGCGGGCTTCGGAACGATGCAGCGCCGGAACCCCATCCGCGCCGCTTCGGCGGCCCGCTTGTCGAGCTGCGGCACCACCCGGATCTCCCCCGCCAGCCCGACTTCGCCGACCGCCACCGCGGCGGCATCGGCAGGACGGTCGCGGAGGCTGCTGGCCACAGCGGCGGCCGCGCCCAGGTCGACAGCGGGCTCGTCCACGGTTACCCCGCCGGCCACGCTGACGTACACGTCGTGGCTGGATAGGTGCAGTCCGGCGCGCTTTTCCAGCACCGCGAGCAGCACTACCATGCGGTTGTAATCCACTCCCGCCGCGGTGCGCCGCGGCATCCCAAAGACGGTCGGCGTGACCAGGGCCTGCACTTCAACGAGCAGCGGCCGCGTGCCCTCTACGGCGCAGACCACCACCGAGCCCGGCGCCTCCGCGGCCCGTTCGGACAGGAACGCCGCCGAGGGATTGGGCACCTCGCGCAGGCCGTCCGCGCGCATCTCAAACACGCCGATCTCGTTGGTCGAGCCGAACCGGTTCTTCGTCGCGCGGACGATGCGGTACGCGTGATGCCGGTCCCCTTCGAAGTAGAGCACGGTGTCCACGATGTGCTCCAGCACCCGCGGGCCGGCCAGCTGACCTTCTTTGGTCACGTGCCCCACGATGAGCACGGTCACGTTCTGCCCTTTGGCCAGCCGCATCAGGTCGGCCGTGCACTCCCGCACCTGGCCGACGCTGCCCGGCGCAGACGCCAGGTCGGCCTTGTAGACCGTCTGGATGGAGTCAACGATGACCACGTGCGGCTTCGCGCGCTCGCAGGCACCCAGAATGGCATCCAGGCTGTTCTCGGCCAGCAGGAGCAGGTGCGGCGACGCGACCCCGAGCCGGTCCGCTCTCAGCTTGATTTGTGTGATGGATTCCTCGCCGCTGATATAGAGGACCGGCCGGCCCTGTTCGGCCAGGTGCCGGCAGGCCATCGTCAGCAGGGTGGACTTCCCGATTCCCGGATCTCCGCCGATCAGGACCAGCGACCCCGGCACGAGCCCGCCCCCCAGGACGCGATCGAGCTCACGCAGTCCGGTCGCCATGCGGGGCTCGGAGGCGGCGACCACGTCGGTAATGGCCACGGGCGCGGCGGGCGGCCCCGCGGACGTCGGGAGGCGCGTCTCGGCAGGCGCCTCTTCGACGAACGAATTCCACGCCTCACACGACGGGCACCGTCCCAGCCACTTCGCCGAGGTGTACCCGCAGGACTGGCAGACGTACTGAAGACGCCCCTTCGCCACGCCGAAACCTCCTGCGTCCGGGAACTAGGGAATGAGGGAACTAGGGAACAATGGATCGCAGTGAAAAGGGCCCGGTGTGTGCCGGGCCCTCCGTTGCGAAACCCACATTCCTCGAATTTCCCTCGTTCCCTTGTCCCCTCGTTCCCTCAGTCAGTCGCCTTTCAGCGCCGGTTCGGGCTGCCGCTTGCGCTCAAACACGATCCGGTCCTCGCGCGCGTCGACGACGACGGTGTCGCCCGCGCTGAAGTTGCCGCGCAGGAGCTCGTCGGAGAGCTGGTCCTCGATCAGGCGCTGGATCGTGCGCCGCAGCGGCCGCGCGCCGAAGGTGGGATCGAACCCCTCCTTGGCGAGGAGGTCCTTCGCCGAGTCGGTTAGTTCCAGCTCCATGCTCTGGCCCCGCAGCTCCCGCTGGACGCGCGCGATCAGAATGCTCACGATCAGCTTGAGCTGCTCGCCGCTGAGCGGCCGGAAAATGATGACCTCGTCAATGCGGTTCAGGAATTCCGGCCGGAACGTGCGGCGCAATTCCTCGGTAATGTGGTCCTTCATCCGGACGTAGGCGCTGTCCACCGCCGCCTGCTGATCGCGCGTCGGCTTGAAGCCGATGGCCACTTCCTTCTCCAACAGCGGCGCGCCGACGTTGCTGGTCATGATGATGACCGCGTTCTTGAAGTCCACCGCGCGGCCCTGCGCGTCGGTCAGGCGGCCGTCGTCGAGGATCTGCAGCAGCACGTTGAAGATCTCCGGGTGCGCCTTCTCGATCTCGTCAAACAGCACCACCGAATAGGGCCGGCGCCGGACCTGCTCCGTGAGCTGCCCGCCCTCCTCGTAGCCGACGTACCCGGGCGGCGAGCCCACGAGCCGGCTGATGGTGTGCCGTTCGCTGTACTCCGACATGTCGATGCGAATGAGGGCGTTCTCGTCCCCGAAGAGGAACTCCGCGAGCGCCCGGGCTAGCTCGGTCTTGCCGACCCCGGTGGGCCCCAGGAAGATGAATGAGCCGACCGGACGGCGGGGATCCTTCAGGCCGGTGCGTGCGCGCCGGACCGCTTTCGCCACCGCGCTGACCGCCTCTTCCTGGCCGACGATGCGCTCGTGGATGGAATCCTCCATCTTCAGGAGACGCTCGGTTTCTTCCTCGACCAGCCGGGTTACCGGAATACCGGTCCACGACGACACGACGTCGGCGATATCCTCGTCGGTGACGGTGCTGATGTCCCGGCCCTTCTCGCGCTTCCAGGAAGACTCCAGCTCTTCCAGCTTCTGGCGCAGCACGCGTTCCTTGTCGCGGAGCTGGGCCGCCTTCTCGAAGTCCTGGTTCTTGATGGACTCCTCCTTCTCACGGCGCACCCGGTCCACTTTCTCAACCGCCTGGCGCACCTCTTGTGGAAGGAACGACGCCTGCAGCCGGATCTTGCTCGAGGCCTCGTCCATCAGGTCGATCGCCTTGTCGGGCAGGAACCGGTCGGCGATGTACTTCTCCGCGAGGGTGGCCGCGGCCACCAGCGCCTCGTCGCTGATCGTCACCCCGTGGTGGACCTCGTAGCGCTCCCGCAGGCCTTTGAGAATTTCGATCGTCTGGTCGACGGTGGGTTCGCTGACCAGGATCGGCTGGAAGCGCCGCTCCAGGGCCGCGTCCCGCTCCACGTACTTGCGATACTCATCGAGGGTCGTGGCGCCGATGCACTGCAGTTCGCCGCGGGCCAGCGCGGGTTTGAGGATGTTGCTCGCATCGATGGCGCCTTCCGCGGCTCCCGCGCCGACGAGGGTGTGCAGCTCGTCCACGAACAGCACCACCTCGTTCTGCGCCTTGCGAATCTCGTCCATCACTTTCTTCATCCGCTCTTCGAACTCGCCGCGGTACTTCGTCCCGGCGACCAGCGCGGCCAGGTCCAGCTGGACCACGCGCTTGTTGCGCAGCACCTCGGGGACGTCGCCCCGCACGATGCGCTGGGCCAGCCCTTCGGTGATCGCGGTCTTGCCCACGCCGGGCTCGCCGATGAGCGCCGGGTTGTTCTTGGTGCGCCGCGAGAGCACCTGGATCACACGCTCGATCTCGCGGTCGCGTCCGATGACCGGATCCAGCTTGCCCTCCCGGGCCAGCTTGGTCAGGTCCCTTCCGAATTCATCGAGGGTCGGGGTCTTGCTGGACTGCTTCGTGTAGGCCGTCGTGCCCTCTTCCCCGAGCAGGTACACCACCTGGGCGCGGACGCGCTCCAGGTCGGCGCCCATCGCCTCCAGGACGCGCGCCGCCACGCCTTCGCCTTCCCGGATGAGGCCTAATAGCAGGTGTTCGGTGCCGATGTAGTTATGACCGAGCCGGCGGGCTTCGTCGAGCGCCAGCTCGAGGACTTTCTTCGCGCGCGGGGTGAACGCGACTTCCTCGTAGGGCGTCCGCTCGCCCCGGCCGATCGCGCTTTCAATCTCGGCGCGCACGCGGTCGGGGGAGATGTTCAAACTCTCGAGGACCTTGCTGGCGACCCCCTCACCCTCGCGGATAATCCCCAGGAGGATGTGCTCGGTACCGACGGCGCTGTGGTTGAGGCGCTTGGCTTCTTCCTGGGCCAGGATGATGACGCGCCGGGCACGCTCTGTAAACCGCTCAAACATTGCGATGTTGTCCTCCTCTCCGCCAGATCGAGGTGGATGCGCGGCGAAGTGTCAGGCGGCAGAGGCTTCGATTAGCCCTACGTTTCTGCCCCGGCGGAGGACCCTCCTGCTCGGGCCTCACAATCTCACCGGAACAACCTCATACTATCCTACGGATAGGAACAGGGTCAAATTCCCGCCTGCAGCCGTCGCATCCTCTGTTTGCATTGTGCCCTGCCGGGGGGAAACAAGACCGTTGGCGGTCCGGGCGCCCTGATGGGAGGAACCGGCGGCCTTGGTGACTAGTGCTTGATCTGCAGGATGCTGTATCGGATCTTGCCCGCGGGCACGGTGACATCCACCGTGTCCCCCTTGCGCTTGCCCAGCAGCGCCCGGCCGACCGGGGACTCGTTGCTGATCTTGTCCTGGTCCGGGTCGGCCTCGGCCGAGCCCACGATCTTGTAGGTGATTTCGTCCCCGGCGCTGAGGTCCTTGACCCGCACCATAGAACCCACAGCGACGCGGTCGGGCGGAGCCGCGTGGTTGTCGATGACCCGGGCGTTCCGCAGCATGACCTCCAGCTGCAGGATGCGCCCTTCCACGAAGGCCTGCTCGTTCTTGGCGTCCTCGTACTCCGAGTTTTCCATCAGGTCGCCGAATTCTTTCGACTGCTTGATTCGCTCGGCGACTTCCTTGCGGCGGACCGTCTTCAGATGCTCCAGCTCATCTTCGAGCTTGTGGAGCCCTTCCGGCGTGAGTATCGTTTCTTTTTCGGTCTCTGGCATGTCACAATGCTCCTGCGAGGGACATTGAACACAAAACTGAGGGCGCGCCGCCCTCAGCGCTGGCAGTATAGCCCATCCCACCCGGGGCGTCAAGCACAGCGATCACTCTACGAGGACCGGAGGGCCGCCGTGTTCGCGCGGGCCGCCGCGCGGATCCGCTCCACCTCGCCATCGTCGATCACCCGTTCGAAGCGCCGGAAGCCGCTCAGGCGGAACCCGTGCCGGCGGGCCACCGCCGCGATCTCCTCCACCTGAGCCAGGGTAATGTCCCTCCCCAACGTGAAATTCTCGTAGCGGTGCTCCAGCGCGAGCAGGATCGTCTCCGCCACGCATGCTTCACTCATCCGCGGCGGGAACCCGAAGTCGAACCCGAAATCCACATCGCCGGGAATCTCGATGACCCCGCCGTCGATGACCAGCACGTCATTGCGCCGCTCGTAGACCAGCCTCGAGACGTTACGCGGCCGGGCCACGTCGCAGACGACCGCGCCGGGCCGCAGGTCTTCGGGCTCGATGATCACGTCGGTCGCCGATGAGACGGTGAGCACGATCTGCGCGGCCCGCACCGCCGCCTTCACGTCCGTGCCCACCAGCACCTCCGCGCGCCCTGAGGCACGCAGCCGGGCCGCAAGCGTCTCCAGCGCCTCGCGGGTGCGGGCGGCCAGCAACAGCCGGCCGACGGCGCGCGCGAGCATCTGACTGCACACCGCGCCGATGGACCCGGTCGCCCCGACAACAGCGGCGGTGGCCGTGGCGGGATCGATGCCCATGCGCTGCGCGGCCAGCAGGGCGCCCTCCACCGCGGTCGCGGCCGTGTAACTGTTGCCGGTCGTCACGGCAATGCGCAGATTATTCGCGACGGTCACACCTCGATCGCCGACGATCTTCGTGAACGCTCCCAGGCCGATGATGCCGGCGCCCTTCGCCTCCGCCAGCCGGCCGCACTGGATGAGCCGGCGGTAGACGAAGTCCAGGGGGGACTCCTGGAGGGTGCGCGGGGTCAGCGGAAGGCCGATGAACCACCCTTCCGCCCGCGCGCCGGTCGCCGAGCGGATACCCGTGATGTGGGAGACTATGCGCGGTGGGACGCGCCGGAAGGCCGCTTCGACGAGGCGCTCGGGGAGCCGCCGCGTGAACGCGTACCTGCGCGCGAAATCGTCAATGCGCAGCGGATGGATGACGAACGCGAACCGGCCGACTCCTGTCATGGGGCCGCCGGGGCGGCGACGCGCAGGCGCGGCGCCCAGGGCGGGGCTGCGCCTGGGGTGAGCTCCTCCACGCGAGGCTCGAAGCCCGCCCGCAGGGCGGTCTGCAGGTACTCGTCGGTGGCGATTTCTTCCGGAGGCCGGCCCAGCAGTGCGACGATTACCCCCTGCAGCACGTTGGTGGCGAACGACCGGCCGCCCATGTCGGGACCATCGGTGATCAACAGCCAGACCCCCCGCCGCCGCAACTCTGCGACGTCGCGCTCCGTGATCGTCTGCGTCAGGATGACTTTGCCTCGAAGGTCGTCGGGCATAAACCGGCGGATCAGATGAAAATCCCCGGCTACCACGTCGGCCCACGCATAGTACCGGACCCACCTGGGGGTGACTTCCTCCTGCTTCTTGCCGGTCGGATACAAGAACTTGATCGGAAGCTTCGTGAGGATAGGAAGCAGCAGCGCGGCGAGGATCTTCACTGACATCAGGGTGCGCAGCGGGATCGGCAGGCCCAGCGCAAAGAGAAAGTCGCCGTAGATGGTCTGGGCACCCGCCTCCGCGAACGCTTCGGCCATGCCGTAGCGGTCCACGGACGACACCAGCAGCGCCTTCCGGCCCCGGAGCGAGAAGCCCTTGCGATTCGGCAGGTAATCTGTGATCAGCCAGCGCTCCCAGGATGCCTTCAGCCCGCCACCGTCGACGAACGGCGTTGTCCGGATGTTCCGGACCAACCCTGCCGTCTCGCGGATCAGATATTTCCGGTTTCCGGCGCGCAGGTAGAGATCGGTCCCGCCGAGCCCGAGCGCGTCGACCTTTCCATCGAGCTCCTCCAGCAGCTGCCTGGCGCGGCCGACGTCGCCGTCGGTACCGATGCGTTCGACGACGATGCGCTGGCCGAGGATCTCGGTCTCGAAGCGGTGGTCACGGCTGCTGCTGCCCAGGCTGACGGAGACGACGCGTTTGGTGGCCATCGGAGGTCTGTGGACGGTACTACGCGTCAAACGCGAGGTCTCCTGCCCCGCTCACGGCGACGGGGGACGGGATGCATCGGCCGGCGCCCGCGCCTCCTCGGGGGCGGTACGGTTGCGCTCGTGGATGATGCGCAGGCCTTCGAGCGTCAGCAGCGGATCGAGGTGATCGAAGCAGCGGCACTCGTCGACGATCAGTTCCGCCCATCCGCCCGTGGCAACGGTGACGACTCTACCACCGAGCTCGGCCCGCATGCGGCGGACGATCTCCTCCACCTGGCCGACGAACCCATAGATGATCCCGGCCTGCATCGCGCTCACGGTGGAGCGTGCGATCACCGCCTTGGGTTTGGTGAGCTCCACCCGCGGCAGCTGGGCGGTGTGCTCGGCCAGCGCGTCCACCGAGATGCCGATGCCGGGGGCGATGGCGCCGCCCAGGAAGTCGCCCTCGGCGGAGACCGCCGTGAAGGTCGTCGCGGTCCCGAAATCCACCACGATCGCCGGCCCGCCGTACTTCGCGGTGACGGCGATGGCGTTGCAGATACGGTCGGCGCCGACTTCCTTCGGGTTCTCATAGAGGATGCGCATGCCGGTGCGCACCCCCGGACCCACGACGAGGGGCGTCACGCCGAAGTAGCGCCGGCAGAGCCGCTCGAACACGTCGGTCAGGGGCGGCACGACCGACGAAATCGCCGCCGACTCCACCGACGAGAACTCCAGCCCGGCATACTGGAACAGGCCGCGGAGAATCATCGCGTACTCGTCGTCGGTCTTGTCGAGATCGGTGGCGATGCGCCAGTGCACGATCAGCTCGGCTCCGTTGTACCCACCGACCTTGATCTGAGTGTTGTTCACATTGATCGCAAGCAGCATGCGAACCTCCGACTGCGGGAGCCGGGATACGGGATCCGGGATCAGATAACAGGCAGTGACGGATCCCTAATCCCGGATCCCTGCTCCCGTCGTTAGTTTCTCCCGCGCGCGGCCGTCACTGCTCTGACCACAGGCACCGCGATGATCACCGCAAGGATGACCTCCGGCAGCCCATGGGTGGCCCCGATCACAAACGCGGCGCCGGCCGGGATGAACCCAAAGATGACCATCAACGACAGCACGCCGATGGTGTTCGTGAGCGTCCCGGCCACCGCGGCCGCGGCCGGGGCGGCGTTCTCGCCGGACAGCAGCCAGTAGGCCACCACCGCCGCCGCGACGCCGGCGGCCAGCGACAGCCAGACCTGTGGAGCGGTCACCGCGGCGACCCGGTGGTACGCCTCGATCAACCAGGTCGGCTCGATCTTCTTTGCGGCGTAGGCAGCCTCAAACCGCTGCGCTCCGGGGCCTAGGATGGTGAACAGTCCCGCGCCGAGCGCGAGCGCGGACAGGTTCCGGGCGTAGCCGCGCTGCAGGGCCGTGAAGACCAGGGCCGCCACAATCCCAATCAGGATGCGCGGTGCGATGGCAATCAGCGGGTTGGCGAATGCAGGCGTCGTGGCCCGCAGGAAACTGATGACCCCAAAGATGGCGCCGACGAATGCGCCCACGACGGGCCCGGCCAGCACGCCTGCCGCAATGACCGGGATGTGCATCGTCGTGGCCGACGCCGCGGGGGTGGGGAACGTGATGAATCCCAGCGGTGTGTACCCGAGCGCGATCGCGACCGCGCCGAGCACGCCGGCGACGGCAACGTCCCGGGTGGACAAGCGAAAACCCCTCCGCGCTGCATGAGGGGCAAGGGGGAACTGCGCCATATGCATCCTCCGTTCCAGTCTCATCGAGTACCGGACGGAGCCCACCAGAGGGCTCAGTTCGGGGTCCGACCCCACGCGGGATGTCGGCCCTACAAGCAGGATACCACAAAGGCGGGACCTGGGACCGGGGACCAGAGCACAATAAGAGCTTTGCCGGTCCCTGGTCCCGGGTCCCGGTCCGGCAGGTCAGGTCTTATCGGCCAGTCCGGGAATCCCTCCGACCCCTCTGGCAAGACGGACTGCTCGCATCACAGCCTCGGCCACGGCCTCGACCGCAGCCACACCCACGGCTATGAAGTCGGCTTTTGCGGCGCCGGTCGAGAGTGCGAAGATCGTATCGCCGTCGAGCATCGTGTGCACGGGTGACACAACCCGGGCCAGACCGTCGTGGCCCAACTGCGCGAGTTTGTTGGCCTGTTCTTTGGTCAACTCCACGTTGGTGGCGATGACGCCGAGCGTCGTATTGGCGGCAAACCCGGGCGCATGCCGCCCGCCCAGCAGCGCCTGGGTCATGTTGAGGAAGCGCCCTGTCTGCGGATCGCGCGCGCCGGCAAGAATCGTGCCGGTCCGGTCGTCGAGGATATCGCCGAAAGCGTTTACCACCACGAGCGCGCCGACGACGCCGCCCCCGGGAAGGCTGACGGCCCAGGTGCCCACCCCGCCTTTCATCGCCGACCCCGGCCCCATCAGCTTTCCAACCGTAGCGCCCGTCCCGGCGCCCACGCTGCCCTCCTCGACCGCTCCCGCGGCGGCGGCCCGCGCGGCCGCATACCCAGTCTCCATCGTCGGCCGCACCGTCGGGCTGCCGACCATCAGGTCGAAGACCACCGCGGCGGCGACGATCGGCACCTTGGCGACGGCGGTGTCATGACCGATCCCCCGTTCCTCCAGGTAGCGCATCACTCCGTCCGCTGCCGCGAGCCCGAACGCACTTCCTCCGGTCAGGAGGACCGCATGCGCGCGTTCCACCAGGTTCATCGGACGCAGCAGATCTGTCTCGCGCGTCCCCGGCGCTGCCCCGCGGACGTCCACACCACCGACGGCGCCCCGTTCACACAGGATCACGGTACACCCGGTCGCCGCTTTGGCGTCGGTTGCGTGCCCCACTTTGACCCCCGCCACATCGGTGATCTGCGGCATGCGACCCTAGGAACCCTTCGCGTTCCGGAGCGAGACGTCACCGGCGGCAACACGCTGCACGCCGGCCGCCGTTCTGACCAACAGTCCGCCGGACCCGTCAACCCCTTCGGCCAAACCTTCCAGGGTGTGCGCTCCGGTGATGCTTACCACGCGGCCAGCCGTCACGTCGCGCAGGCGCCATTGCGCCAGGAGGGCGTCTGGATCCCGCTGCAGCAGGTCGTAGTAGCGCTCGAACTGCGTCAATACCGACCCGACGAGGCCCGCGAGATCCACGGGGTGCCCCAGGAGTTCCAGGAGGGACACCGCGTGCGCGCTGATCTCCGGCGGCAGATCACCGGGTGAGAAGTTTGCATTGATCCCAATCCCGACGACGGCTGCGCCGCCATGGGCTTCAACCAGAACGCCGCCGAGCTTCCGCCCGGACGCCATGAGGTCATTGGGCCATTTCAAGGCCACCGCGACGCCGGTCGCGTCCTCGACCGCCGCTGCGGCACCTATGGAGGCCGAGAAGCCCACCAGGGGCCACTGTTCGGCCTCCAGGGTGGGTCGGAGGACAACGGACAGCCACAGACCGCCTACGGGGGACTGCCACCGGCGGCCGCGGCGCCCCCGTCCCCCGGTCTGCCCCTCCGCGATCACCGCGGTCCCCTCAGGAGCTCCCTGGTCCGCCAGCGCGCGGGCCAGGTCATTCGTCGATCCCACGCGCTTGTGGACATGCATGGGCTGTCCAAACGCCCGCGTCATCGTTCCACGAGGGGAAACAGCGACGGCAGGGCCGTCTGCATCTCGCCGACCAGCCTGTCGAGTTTGCCGAGGTCGAGGTGATCGGCGTCCACCACCAGCATCGGGCACAGCGAGAACCGCTCCACCCACTCGCCGTAGCGCTCGTTGAGCTGCTCCAGGTACCCGGCGGGAATGCCCTGCTCATAATCGCGCGCCCGGGCGCGGATCCGGTCCATCAGCGTGGGGACAGACGCCTTCAGGTAGATGATCAGGTCAGGCGGCCGCAAGAACTGCAGCATGGTGTTGAACAGCTCGTAGTAGTTGCGGAAGTCGCGCTCGTCCATCAACCCGTGCAGGTACAGGTTGCGGGCAAAGATCTCCGCGTCTTCGTAGATGGTCCGGTCCTGGATCACGGACGCCGGCGCCGCGGCGATCTCCTGGTGGTGCTGGAACCGCTTGCTCAGGAAAAAGACTTGAAGATGGAAGCTCCACCGCGGCATGTCTCCATAGAAGTCCGGCAGGTAGGGATTCTCGTCCACGACCTCATAGTACGGCTTCCACCCCAGCTTCTCGCTGAGCAGCGTGGTGATGGTGGACTTCCCAGACCCGATGTTTCCGCTGACCGCCACGAACCACTTCAAGGCCGCACCTGTGGTGCGGCCTTGGGAACGAGGGAACGCGGGAACGAGGAAACGCGGCCGGGCATTTTCATCCTTATTTGGATGTCGCTTCATCCACGTAATGGCGTATCTCCTTCAAGTCCGCCTCGGTAAAGATGTCCACGGTATCCGTGTTGACGGTCAAGAGCGCGGTTTCATCATACGCTGCAAAGAACTGGTCGTACTCCTCGCACAGCCGCTCCAGATACGCCGGCTCGATGGCGCGCTCGAAGGGCCGGCCGCGCCGCGCGATGCGCCGCCGCAGCGTCGGGAGGTCCGCCGTCAGGTACACGACGAGATCGGGCTGCGCCGTCCTGGGCGCGATCAGCTCGAACAGCCGGTCGTAGAGGTCCAGTTCCTGCGGATCCAGATTCATCCGCGCGAAGAGGCGGTCTTTGGCAAACACATAGTCGCTCACGACCCCCTCCCCCCGTTCGCGCCGCTCCCGCAGCGCATCGTGCTGTCGATACCGGCTGAGGAAGAAGAAGAGCTGCGTCTGAAACGCATAGGTCTTGATATCCTCGTAGAACTGGTGGAGGAACGGATTCTCCTCGACGACTTCCAGCACGGCCTCCGCGTCCAGGGACTCGGCCAGCAGGCGGGCCAGTGTCGTCTTCCCCACGCCGATAGGGCCTTCGACCGCCACGAATACGCCTTCTGCCCGCTGCCCGACCGGAAGCAGCGACCGCTGGAGGGCCCGGGGCGGCCGGTACTCCATGCGGGCCCGGCTCATCCGCTCGACACCTTTCGGACCTCCTGGTCTGCCACGCCAGCAAGAAACTCTGCCAGAGGGCGGCCTCCGGGCAGGCGCGCGTCGGGGGCGATCTCGAGCAGCGGCTCGAGCACGAAGCGCCGCCGCGTCATCTCAGGATGAGGGATCGCGAGCACCGGCGTATCCATCTCGACCGTGCCGAACAGCAGGATGTCGATGTCCACCGTCCTCGGGCCCCACCGCTGGGTCCGGACCCGGCCGAGCCCCCGTTCCACCGCCAGTACCAGTTCCAGCAAGTCCTGTGGATCGAGGTCGGTCTCCACCTCGACCACCAGATTGAGGAAGTCGGGCTGCTCGACGACGCCGACCGGCGCGGTCTCGTACATGGACGACTGCTTCGTGACCCGGACCCGGCCGGAGGCCTGCAGACGGTCCACCGCGTCGCCGAGGAGCGCCGGGCGATTCCCCTGATTCGACCCGAGGCTGAGATACGCGCGGGTCGTCATGCGCGGCGGCGGTGAATCTCGACCCCCGACCACTCCAGCGGTCCCGGAAGCTTCACCTCCGGCTTGCGCACCCGCACCGTGACTCCGGAAACGCGGTCCAGCGCCAGCAGCTGCGCGGCGATGGTCTCGGCCAGCGTTTCGATCAGGTCGCGCGGCTCACCCTCCATGACGTTCTTCACGACCTCATAGGCGCGCCGGTAGTCCGCGGTCAGCGACAGATCGTCGCGCCGTCCCGCCGGTCGAAGATCGGCCTCCAGTTCCACATCCACGAGAAACTGCTGACCCTGGGTCCGTTCCTCGGCCAGGACGCCGTGGTGGGCGAAGAATCGCATCCCCGACAAGAAAAGGCGATCGCTCACGGCAGGCGCTGGTCCACGGCCGCCAAGGCTTCGTCTCGCAGGACCTCGGCCCGCTGGGTCAGAGTCCGGACACGCGCCGACGTCTCCGTCCGAAACGCCTGATCCTTGATCGCCTGCAGATTGATCCGCACGTTGAGGAGAGCTCCCTGGGCCGACGCAAACGCCAGGAGTACCGCCACACCCACGTCGCTGATGACGTTGGGGTTGCCCGCGCGCGCCAAGTCGCCCGAGGCCTCCAGAAGCGTTACGGAACGAGACGCGACCTCCAGCGGGACGCCGGCCGCGCCCTTCAGTGCATCCTGCAGCACCGACTGACGGCGCCGCTTCTCCTCTTCGGACTGCTTGGGCAGCCTCATCGCGCGCATGACCGCGTCAAAGGCATCCGCGTCGCGCGATGCGAGTTCCAGCATGTCGTGACGTTCCTTCTCGGCGGCGGCCAGCGTACGCTCCAGCGCCGCGTCGTCCCCGCCCTTACCAACCGACAGGCGCGAGACCATCGCGATAAGGCCGGCCGCGGCTGCGCCGGCCAGCGCCGCTACGGATCCGCCCCCGGGAGTGGGATCCGAGGAGGCCAGCCGGTCCAGGAACTGGGCAACGGAGAGGTCTTTCACGGCCCGCGCACGACCTGGCCCCGCTTGACGACGCCCACGACGGGGTTGACCCCAAAGTGCATCGCCAAATGGCGGTAGTCGGGGTCGTCGAGGATGACGATGTCCGCGGCTTTTCCCACTTCCAGGCTGCCGACTTCCTCCGCGGCCGCGATGGCGTGCGCCGCATTGATCGTCGCCGCGACGATCGCCTCGGCCGGAGTGAGCCGCATCCCCAGGCATGCGAGGGAGATGATCATCGGCATCGAGTAGGTCGGCGACGTGCCGGGGTTGAAGTCGGTCCCCACCGCGATAGGGACTCCCAGGTCGATCATCCGGCGCGCCCGCGCATACGGCAGGCCCAGAAAGAGCGCAGTCCCCGGCAGCAGGACGGCGATCGACCCCGCGTTCGCCATGGCCGCGAGACCCTCATCGGACGCGCACAGGAGGTGATCGGCCGATACCGCTTCGACGTCGGCGGCCAGCGCCGCGCCGCCCAGGTCCGACAGTTCGTCCGCGTGGATCTTTGGATCTAATCCGGCTTCGACCCCGGCCTCCAGCACCGCGCGCGCCTGCTCCAGCGTAAACGCGCCCGCCTCGCAGAACACGTCGCAGAACTCGGCCAGATCTTCCTCTACCACCGCGGGCAGCATCTCCTCGATCACGAGGCGTACGTATCCGTCGGGATCGTTCCGGCGTTCCGGCGGGACGGCGTGCGCGCCGAGAAACGTCGGGATGACATCCACGTCATGAGACGCGCTCAGGCGATGAGCCACCCGCAGGCACTTGAGTTCGTCTTCGACGGTCAGGCCATAGCCGCTCTTGACTTCAGCGGTCGTGGTGCCGTGGGCCAGCATCCGGTCGAGCCGCAGGCGCCCTGCGTCGAGGAGTTGTTCTTCGGTCGCCGCGCGGGTGGCCGCCATGGTGGACGCGATTCCCCCGCCCGCGCGGGAGATCTCCTGGTACGTCGCGCCGGCCAGGCGCATCTCGAACTCGTCCGCGCGAGACCCCGCGAAGATGAGATGCGTGTGCGGATCGACCAGTCCCGGCAGCACCACGCGGCCGGACCCGTCAATGACCTGGCCGTGCGGGCCGGGCGCGGCCTCATCCATCACCTGCGCGGTCGGGCCGGCCGCGACAATCACGCCGTCCGCGGCGGCGACGGCGCCGTCCGGGACGAGGCCCAGCTCCGCCAGAGCCCCTCCGGTGCGCGGCCGCTCATTCGCTCCCGCCAGCGTCAGCAGCTGCGCCGCGTGGACGATCAGCAGATCGACCGCGGCCTTCGTCATTCCATGAGCCGGGTTTCCAGAATCTGCTCTCGCCGGAAATCCCGCAGCCGGAGGGAGGAGCGCGCCGCGTCGACAACCGCGTCCAGGGGGATCAGGCCGACCACCTCGCTCTCCAGAAGGTCCACGCCGAAGCGGGCGGCTTCGATCCGCACCTGCTCGAACGCATGGGACACGGACGTCTTTGTGTAGTCGAGCAGATTCATCGAGACCTGCGCCTGGCCCCCCGAGCTGACCACGCCCATCGCCTGCACGGCGACCAGCCCGCCGCTGCTCTCGCGCACGGCCTTGGCGACCTTCTTCGCAATCTCGACGTCGCCGGTCGCCAGGTTGATGTTGTACGCGATCAGCGGCCGCCGGGCCCCGACAACGGTCGCCCCCGCGGTCGGGTGCGGCTTCGGGTCGCCGGCGTCCGGCCCCCAGGCTGGATCGAGCATCTTCTCCGCAAGCCCTTCGTACTCGCCCCTCCGGATATCGGGGAGGCGGCGGCGCTCCGGCCGGGTGGCCGCTTCGGCGTAGAAGTACACAGGGACCCGCAGGGCCTTCCAGATCTGCCGGCCTAAGTCATGCGACGCCGCGACGCACTCCTCCATCGTCACCCCGGAAATAGGAACTAACGGAATCACGTCCACTGCGCCCAGCCGGGGATGCTCCCCCCGATGAGCGGTCATGTCGATGAGCGCCACCGCCCGGCGCGCGGCGGCCAGCGCCGCGGCCTTTACCGCATCGAGCGTCCCAACAAACGTGACGACACACCGATTGTGGCTCTCGTCGGCCTGGACGTCCAGCAGCCGGGCCCCTGCCGCGCGGCGAATCTCCTCCGCAATCGCATCAATCACGTCACGGCGCCGGCCTTCGCTAAAATTGGGGACGCACTCGACCAGCTGCTGAGGCATCTGTGTCCTCGGAAAACCGTACCTAGTTTTCTGTGCGCTCGGAATCTTCTCCTCGATGCCTCAGAGGAGCGCGCACCCGTGCTAGAGAACACGCTGCGCCAGATGAGAGGACGTCCCCCACGTCCAGAAGACCAGGCGGACCGGCTGGGCCGGTTCCTGGCGCTCGTGCTGCGGCACAAACCGGACAGCATCGGGATCTCACTGGACCCGTCGGGGTTCGTCGAGCTGGAGACCCTGGCAGCGGCGATCGCCGCGCAGCCCGGGTGGTCGGGGATCACGGAGACCGTCCTGCGGGCGGCGGCGCAGCAAGACGCCAAGCGCTACGAGATCGACGGCAGCCGCGTCCGCGCCCGGTACGGCCACAGCATTCCGATCGAGACGCCCGGGAAACCGGTCGTTCCACCGGAGTGGCTGTACCATGGGACGCCGCCCGCCGTGCTCGACGCGATCCGGAACGAGGGCCTCATGCCGCAGGGACGGCAGTTCGTGCATCTGTCGGCCACACGGCAGGATGCGCTGACCATCGGGCAACGGCACAGCCCTGGGGCGGTCGTGGTCACCGTGCTCGCCCGGCAGGCGCACGAGGCCGGCGTGCAGTTCTTCCAGGCCTCG
This sequence comes from bacterium, assembly GCA_044868695.1. GTDB lineage: Bacteria > Sysuimicrobiota > Sysuimicrobiia > Sysuimicrobiales > Kaftiobacteriaceae > JBIOWP01. The sequence goes on along the minus strand of JBIOWP010000105.1, from coordinate 17,659 downwards.
CCGGCCATCTACCTCGCCCGGGCGATCCCTGCCGCTCATCTGAGCGTCCCGCCTGAGCGTCCATCGTGACGCCTGAGACTTCTCCGTCAGGGTACGACACCTTCGCCTGGTTCTACCAGAAGTATTGGGGCTCCGGGCCGACGTCGTTCATATCCCGGGCGCTTCCCATCGTGGAACGCCTTGTCCTGACCCGCGTGCCGCGGGGCGGCCGGATTCTCGATCTGTGCTGCGGGACGGGACAACTGGTCGGCGAGCTGGTGCAGCGCGGCTATCGTGTCACCGGCGTCGACGGCTCGGAGCAGATGCTGACGTTCGCGCGCTCAATTGCACCCGGCGCCGAGTTCATTCACGCCGACGTCAGGACCGTGACCCTGCCGCCGTCCCACGATGCCGCCGTGTGCCTGTTCGACAGCCTCAACCACCTGATGCATCCGGATGAGCTGGGCACGGCATTCCGGAACATCCGGGCCGCGCTCAAAGCCGGCGCGCCGTTTCTGTGCGACTTCAACATGGAACCGGGGTACCAGGCCCGGTGGCGCGGATCCTTCGGCATCACGGAGGTCGATCACGCCCTGGTGAACCGGTCGTCCTATGATCCCCAGACGAGGGTCGCGCGCTCAGATCTGACGATGTTTAGGCTGGACCAGGGCGCGTGGCAGCGGAGCGACGTGACGCTGTACCAGCGCTGCTACGCGGCAGACGACATCACGGCAGCCCTGCGCTCCGCCGGCTTTGAAGAGATTGCCGCCTTCGACGCGGAGCATGACCTCGGCATGCAGGGACACATCGGGCGGAGCTTCTTCCTCGCCCACGCACGCTAAAGCGCGTCCGCGGGCGGGATTTCGATCCACCGCCCGGCGGACGCGCGCACCGCGTCCATCACCCGCTGCACCTGCAGCCCATCGGCAAACGTCGCGGCCGGCGCGATCGGGGCGTGGTCGAGGATCGTGCTGACGACGTGATCGGCCAGACGGATGAATGACAGCCCCCACAGAGGCGAGTAGTCCATGCCGGAGGGCGCCTTCAGCGTTTCGGGCTCGCTGAGCTCCTTCAGACTCTCGCCTCGCTTCGCACCCCACAGGCGCTCCTCCCCATCGAGCACGAGGGTCCCCTCCGCCCCCCAGATCTCCGCCCTGGGCCCCACGCCGTGCGAGGCGACGCCGCTGTTAACAACTGTGCCCACCGCCCCCGACGCGAACCGGACCGAAAATGAGGCGAAGTCATCGGCGGTCACCCGGCGCCGCCCGCCCCGCTCCGGATCCGGCCTCTCCTTGATATAGGTCTCCGTCGTGCCGGAGGCGGCCGTGATTTCGCCCAGGAAGTAGCGGAGCGAATCGATCTGGTGCGACCCCTGGGCGCCGAGGATTCCTCCGCCGCGCGCGGCGTCCATCCACCACGTCCACGGTTTCGTTGGGTCGGCGCGCGCCGCACCGACGACGGTGATCAGCGCGTGCCGCGGCGTGCCGATGAAACCCTGCTCGATAAGGGAGGCGATCTTCCGCCTGTTCGGATTGAACCGCAGCTCGTGATCCATGACGTGGGTGACGCGCGCCCGCACGGCTCCCTCCAGCATCTCGTGGGCCTGGCCTGCGGACAGCGCGATCGGCTTCTCACAGAGCACGTGGCGGCCGCGGGTGAAGGCCGCCAGGCTCAGAGGATGGTGCGTGTCAGGAGGAGACGTGATGCTGACGAGGTCCAGCTCTATCTCTGCCAGCATCTGGCGGGCGTCGTCGAAGGCATGCGGGATCTCGAAGCGCGAGGCAACCTGCCGGGCTTTGCCCGGCGTCCCGCTGGCCACGGCAACCACCTGGACCCGCGGGTGCGCCAGGAAAGCCGGAATCTGCACCTGCGCGCCGAACCCTGTGCCGATCACGCCGACGCGCAGCATGCAGTCTACTCCTCGATCCGCGAGAAGTGGATGACGGTCACCGTGTCCTCCAGGGTGATGATCCGCTCGCGCCCGTAGATGTTGGTAAGAAACTCGACCAGTTCCTCGTGCCGGCGCAGCTCCGGGTTGTCGCGCTGGATCTCCCGCGGCGTCACCTCGCGCAGCGCCTTCACTTCGACCGAATCGATAATCGCCGGAGCAATCTTCTTGCGCGTCCCAAAGCGCCGGCCGACGGTCAGCCAGACGATCTGTCCGGTCTCATATTTGTCCCGCTTGTCACCCAGCCGGATCGTGGCCGTCTTCCGGCCGTCCCTCAACTGCTCAGCAAACACGGATGAATAGAAATTAAGGGCGAACACGGTGGACCTCCTCGTCCGGCATCATCGGGATCTTGATCCCGTGCCGCTTCGCGGCGGCGACGGCCGTCTCGTAGCCAGCATCGGCATGGCGCACGACGCCGCTGCCCGGATCGGTCGTGAGCACCCGCTCCAGCTTCTGCCCGCCCAGGTCCGTCCCGTCCGCCACCACCACCTGGCCGGCGTGAATCGAATAGCCGATGCCCACGCCGCCGCCGTGGTGGACGGCGACCCACGTGGCGCCGGCGCTCGTGTTCAGCAGGGCGTTGAGGATGGGCCAGTCTGCCACGGCGTCTGATCCGTCCCGCATCCCCTCGGTTTCGCGATAGGGTGAGGCCACCGACCCCGCGTCGAGGTGGTCCCGCCCGATGACGACGGGCGCCTTCACCCGGCCGCTGCGCACGAGCTCGTTGAACGCCAGCCCGGCTCTTGCCCGTTCGCCGTAGCCCAGCCAGCAGATGCGCGCCGGCAAGCCCTGCCACGGGACCCGCTGTTCGGCCAGGCGGATCCACCGGGCCAGCGATTGATTCTCCGGGAACAGGTCCAGCACCGCCCGATCAGTTTCCATGATGTCGGCGGGATCCCCGGACAGCGCGACCCAGCGGAATGGGCCCTTCCCCTCACAAAACAGCGGGCGGATGTAGGCCTCGACAAATCCGGGATAGCTGAACGCCTGGGCGAAGCCGCCGGCCTTCGCCTGTCCGCGGAGGTTGTTGCCGTAGTCAAAGACGATCCGCCCCGGCCGGCAAAACGCCACCATGGCCTCGCAGTGCTTGACGATCGACGCCTGCGCGCGCTTCACGTACTCGCTGGGTTTCTCCCGCCGCAGCTGCGGGGCTTCCTCGGCGGTGACGCCCTCCGGGATGTAGCCGCCCAGCGGATCGTGCGCCGACGTCTGGTCGGTGACGACGTCGAAGAGGTCGCCCCGGCGCACCAGGTCCGGATACACGCGCGCGGCGTTGCCCACCAGCGCGATGGACCGCGGCCGGCCGGCGCGCTTGGCCTCCTCGACCCAGCGCAATGCCTCATCCAGGTTGTCGGTGGCCTGATCGATCCACCCGGTGGTGAGCCGGCGGTGAATCCGTGCGGGGTCTACCTCGACGATCAGCCCGACGCCCTCGTTCATCGTGATAGCCATAGGCTGCGCGCCGCCCATCCCGCCCAAGCCTGCGCTGAGCACCGCGCGGCCCCGCAGCGAGCCCCCGAAGTGCGCGCGGGCGATCGCCGCAAAGGTCTCGTACGTACCCTGCAGGATGCCCTGAGTGCCGATGTAGATCCACGAGCCGGCGGTCATCTGCCCGTACATCATCAGGCCTCGCGCCTCCAGCTCCCAGAACGTGTCCCAGGTTGCCCAGGCCGGCACTAGCATCGCGTTGCTGATCAGCACGCGCGGCGCCCACTCATGCGTGTGGAAGACGCCGACCGGCTTGCCGGACTGGATGAGCAGCGTCTCATCGGACTCCAGCGCCTGCAAGCTGCGCACGATGGCGTCGTACGATGGCCAGCTGCGCGCCGCCTTACCGGTCCCGCCGTAGACAATTAACTCAGCCGGCTTCTCCGCAACATCCGGATCGAGATTGTTCATGAGCATTCGCAGGGCGGCCTCCTGAGGCCACCCCCGGCAGCTCAGCCGCGGTCCGCGTGGAGCCCGGACGGTGCGGACCCCGGAGGCGTCCATTAGTGAAGGCTCCCGACGGCCTGCTCGACTGCCGCGAGCAGTGTGCCGCCGCGGACCAGGCCGGCGCCGCGCGCCAGGTCGGTGGCCAGCACCCGGTCGTCATCGAGCCGCGGGATCACGTCGCGCACGGCCTCATACGCGCGGCGGGTGCCCGCCCCGGGCCGCGCAGGATGGTGGAACTCCAGGGCCTGCGCCGCGCAGATGAGTTCAATCCCCGTGACCTGCTGGGCGTGGGAGATGACGCGCGCGGCCTTGCGGGCGCCGATGGTCCCCATGCTCACGTGATCCTCCTGGTTCGCCGAGGTGGGAATGCTGTCGACGCTGGCGGGATGGCTGAGGACTTTGTTCTCCGACACCAGCGCCGCGGCCGTGTACTGCGCCAGCATCAAACCGGAGTGCAGCCCTCCGTCCGCGGTCAGAAACGCCGGCAGCCCCGACAGATGCGGATTGACCAACCGCTCGATCCGCCGCTCGGCGATTCCGGCCAGCTCACTGACCGCGATCGCCAGCAGGTCCATCGCGATGGCGACCGGCTGACCGTGGAAGTTGCCCCCGGAGATGACACGGCCTTCTTCGGGAAACACGAGGGGGTTGTCCGTGGCGGCATTCATCTCCGTCTCGACGACGCCGGCGGCATAGCCAACCGCGTCGCGGGACGCGCCGTGCACCTGCGGCATGCAGCGCAGCGCGTAGGCATCCTGCACCTTGCCGCCGGTCCGAGGGCGCGCCAGAATCTCACTGCCGGCGATCAGCCGCCGCAGGTTGTCGGCGCTGACCTGCTGGCCGGCGTGCGGCCGGACGCGCTGGAAGAGCGGATCAAAGGCCTCGGGCAGCCCCTGCAGCGCTTCGAAGCTCATCGCGCCTGAGACATCGGCCGTGGTCGCAAGGCGCTGCGCGTCGAAGACGGCCAGCGCGCCGATCGCCGCCATCGCCTGCGTCCCGTTGATCAACGCCACGCCTTCTTTCGCGGCGAGCGACGCCGGCCGCAGCCCTGCGCCGGCCAGCGCATCGCGCCCGGGCGTGCGCCGGCCCTCGACGTCGACCTCTCCTTCGCCGATCAGCGCCAGCGCGAGATGGGCCAGGGGCGCTAGATCGCCGCTGGCTCCAACAGATCCCTGGGAGGGGATGACGGGATGCAGCCCGCGGTTGAGCATCTGCAGGAGCAGGGTCAGGATGTCTTCCCTGACCCCGGAGTAGCCCAGCGCGAGCGTGTGGACGCGCAGCAGCATCATCGCGCGGACGACCTCCTCGGGAAAAGGCTCGCCGACGCCCGCGCTGTGACTGCGCACGATGTTCACCTGCAGCGCGGCGGACTGTTCCGGCGAGATCCGGACCCCCGCCAGCTCCCCGACGCCCGTGGTGATGCCGTAGACGACCCGGCCCTCACGCACCAGCTGCTCGACGACCGCCCGGGAACGCGCCACCCGCTCGCGAGCATGAGGAGAGAGGGCAACTTCCGCCCTCTCCCGCGCCACGCGTACCACATCTGCGATTGTTAGATGCTCCCCAACCTCAATCGGCACTCGTCACCGCGCGTTACTGCAGGCTTTCGTGGTAGGATGCCGTGACGCTCCGTTCGCCCCGCTTACCCAATACCGTGGCGAGGGTAATATCCTTGTACACGATCTTTGCGGTCACCGATTTGATCGTCGTCAGCTGACCCATGATGACCTGTGAGGCCAGCAGCCCCTCGGTCTCGAGGTTCTTCCGCGCGTCGGTCTTGTCTTCGGGCTCGATGAGCACCGTCGCCCGGCCTTCCTCGACCTTGTCGCCGGACTTGACCAGCACCTGCACCACCCGGCCCGTGTACTCCGCCTGCGCGGCCACGACGGTCTTGCCGTCGGGAGTCCGCACGTACACCAGCGGATCGCCCTTGACGACTCGCAGCCCGATCATCACCTGGTCGAGGCCCTTGGAGACGACCTCGCCGCCCACCACAGCCCGCGCCGCCGGCGGATAGGTGGCAGATTCAAACGTGACCTCGACGGTCCCCGCGCCCTCATCCAGCTTGATGTCTCGCACCGAACCGCGGCCAATGATATTCTCGACCAGGTTCTTGGCCAGCACATCGGGAGAGGGCGGCCGCAGTGCCTCCTCCTGCCTGCGGCGGTAGAGATAGTCCCAGGAAAACAACCCCGCGCTCACCGCCACCACAACACCGATATAGATGGTGACCGGCACCCAGCTCAGGCCGGTTTTCTTCACGAGACGGTCACGAGCCACTGAACACCCCCTACGTCTGAACTAAGGCACCGGGGACCCGGGACCAGAAAGCTTACCGCGCACCGGTCCCTGGTCCCTGGTCCCTGGTCCCGTCTTGACTTGCGTTAATTGCATCCGACGCGGTAATTGTCCCCCGATAGAGGAACGATGTTTGTCTGATCGCCGCCTGCAGGTCGAACGGCGTGATCGCAGACACGGCGTCGACCGGCAGGATCACCTTGTAGCCCCGCAGCGCCGCGCTGCCGGCCGTGTGGAGGACGCAGATGTTGGCCACCGTCCCACAGACCACGACGCTCTTGATGCCCTTCGCGCGCAGTTCATCGTCCAGGCTCGTTTGGAAAAACCCGTCGTACCGCTGTTTCTGAATCACCCGCTCGCCGGGCTGCGGGGCCAGCTCCTCGACGATCTGCCAGCCCCACGACCCCCGCAGCACGTGCTGCCCCCAGATGGGGAACTCCATGTCGCCCGGGTCGTGAGTGTCCTGCGTAAAGAAGATTGCCATGCTGCTGCGGCGGGCCAGAGCCAGCAGCCGCTGCACGGCGGGAATCGTGCCCATTGCCTGCTCCACGACCAGGGCGCCGCCGGGCTTCACGAAATCGTTCTGCATGTCGACGACGATCAACGCGGTCGTGCGCGGGTCGACCGCGACCCGGCGCTCGACCTGATGTGGAGGGGCCTCAACCTGCACGTCAGGCCGGCGCCGGCCGCCTCACCAAGGGCCGCAGCAGCGGCGTGGCGACGAGGATGACCACGATGTCGATCACAGCCTCGGCCAGCAGCCCCAGCGAGAAGATCGTCACGGCAATCTGGCTGGCCGGCATCAGTTTCGCGATAATGAACGCCAGGACGTTCAGGACGTGGCCGACGAGGATCGTGAGCGATGCGGCGGCCGGCTTGCTCGCGCCGACGACCCCGGCGGTGAACCCCATGATCGTATGTGGGATGATCGCCGCCCACTCGAACGGATTGCCGGCGGGGCTGACGGCATTGACGAAGGTTCCGATGAGTCCGACCAGGGCGCCCGCCCTGGGCCCCAGCAAGATGCCGGCGATGACCACGACCACCATGTTGAGTGCGATGTTCGCGCCCGGCACCATGGGATTGGGAAGGAACCTGGTAATCTGTCCAATCACGGCGTACACCGCGGCCAGCACGGCGACGTAGGCGATCTGACGGGTTGGCATTCGCGCCTCCCAGACCTCGCTGTCTTCCGATATATCTGCGGCCGGAAGCACCCCCTGATTTCGCGGACCCGCCGCACTCTCCCTCTCAGACCACGGGAAAGGGAAGAGGGAAAAAGGAAAAAGGGGAAGAGCCCGAAGGCATCTTCCCCGCTTCCTGTTTCCCGTTTCCGGTATTCTGTTAGGACGCCTCCGGCTTGGGCTTCAGGGCGCGCGCCGGGCGGGTGGTCTCGGGCCGCGCGGGTTCCGGCTTGGTTTCCGGTGCCGGTGCGGCCGCGGGTGGCGGCGGTTCGGGCTCCAGCACCTCGCCCGCCATCACCCGGTCAATCTCGGTTCCCTCCAGGCTTTCCCGCTCCAGCAGGTTCTTGGCCAGCCGGTCGAGGCCGATGCGGTTGGACACCAGGACGTCCCGGGCCCGCTCGTAGCACTCGTCGATGATCCGCCGGACTTCCTTGTCAATCTCGTACGCGATCTCCTCGCTGTAGTTCCGCGTCTCGACGAGATCCCGGCCCAGGAACACCGGGCCATGGCGCTTGCCCAGCGCCAGCGGGCCGAGTTTCTCGCTCATCCCAAACTCGGTGACCATCTTGCGGGCCAGCTCGGTGGCCTGCTCAAAGTCGTTCTGCGCACCTGTCGTGATCTCGTTGAAGACCAGTTCCTCCGCGACGCGGCCGCCCATCATCGCCGTGATCCGGTCCAATAGCTCCGTCCGGGTGTAGGTGTACTTGTCCTCCGGCGGCGCGGAGATCACGTACCCGAGCGCCATCCCGCGCGGCAGGATCGTCACTTTGTGCGGCGGATCGGCGTTGGGCAACAACTTGCCCAGCAGGGCGTGCCCGCCCTCATGGTACGCGGCGATCTCCCTTTCCTTGGGGCTGAGGATGCGGCTGCGCCGCTGCGGACCGGCGATCACGCGCTCGATCGCCTCGTCCATCTCGGACATCGTAATCTTCTTCTTGTTGCGTCGCGCGGCCAGCAGCGCCGCTTCGTTGACCAAGTTGGCCAGGTCGGCGCCGGAGAAGCCGGGTGTGTGCTTGGCCAAGATCTCGAGGTTCACTTCCTCGGAGAGCGGTTTCCCCCGCGCGTGGACGTCCAGGATGGCCCGGCGGCCTTTGCTGTCGGGGTTGTCCACGACGATACGCCGGTCGAACCGGCCCGGCCGCAGGAGCGCCGGGTCGAGGATGTCCGGCCGGTTGGTGGCGGCGATCACAATGATCCCGGCGTTGGGGTCGAACCCGTCCATCTCCACGAGCAGCTGGTTGAGGGTCTGCTCGCGCTCATCGTGCCCGCCGCCCAGACCCGCCCCGCGCTGCCGGCCGACCGCGTCAATCTCATCAATGAAGACCAGGCAGGGCGCGCTCTTCTTGGCCTGCTCGAAGAGGTCGCGGACGCGCGAGGCCCCGACGCCGACAAACATCTCCACGAACTCCGACCCGGAGATGGAGAAGAACGGCACGCCGGCTTCGCCGGCCACGGCCTTCGCCAGGAGCGTCTTACCGCTGCCCGGCGGGCCGACCAGGAGCACCCCGCGCGGGATCTTGGCGCCCAGGGCCTGGAACTTCTTCGGGTGCTTGAGGAACTCGATGACCTCCTGCAGTTCCTCCTTCGCCTCGTCCACGCCCGCGACGTCGTCAAAGGTGACTTTGGGCCTGTTTTCCGTGTGCAGGCGCGCGCGGCTCTTGCCGAACGACATCGCCTGATTGCTGCCGCTCTGGGCCTGGCGCAGCATCAGCAGCCATAAGCCGATCAGCAGGAAAAACGGCAGCATGGTGGACAGCAGGCTGGGCCACAGCGTCGTCTTCGACTTCGGTTCTACGTCGATGCGCACGCCGCGCGCCTGCAGCAGCGTCAAATAGGAGGTGTCATTCGGAGGGACAAACGTGCGGAATTCCTGCCCGTTCTTGAGCTTGCCGGACACGGTCTCGTCGCCGATCTTGACCTCTTCGACTCTGCCCGCCTGGGCATGGGTGATGAAGTCGCTGTAGGAGATCTCCTCACGCGGCGTCCGGGTCCGGTACAACGGCAGGAAGAAGTAGAGGACGACCGCGAGGATGATCGCCCAGACCACGAGGTTTCGCAGGTATCGGTTGACCACGTTGAATGCCTCCTACCTTCTGTCGGCGCCCGCGGTCATCTCTTCAAGAGTTCGACCTGCATCGCGGACTCCCTTGGCTGTCAGGCGCACAACTCGCGGGCTTGCCTCCGTCACCTTCGCACGATCCGCGATGGCCACGCCGACGATCCACAAGATGCGACCGCCGCCGTGGGCGACCAGCGGGATGCGGGACCGTTCCCACCGGGGAATCTTTCTATCTACAAAGATGTCATGCACCTTCTTCGTGCCGCGCAGACCCAGGGGCGACAACTTGTCTCCCGGCCGCCAGGGCCTCACGACGACTTCGGGCCCAACGGTTCCTGCATCGAGATACGCCTCACCTTTCTCATACCCCATTGGAACCGGAACACTTGTACGCTCAATGACCTCTGCCGTCACGACCATTCCGAAGTCGGCGGCGTCTACCCGGCCCGGGACCCGCAGGCGATACTCGCGCGCCGGCATGGGCTCCTGCGGCGCGACTTCCACGACCTCATACCATCGCCGGATGACGCACCCCTGCAGTGCGACCTCCCGCCCGACGCGACCGGCAGCGGCTTCTGCTGCTCCGCTCGCTACAACGTCTGGCAGGGTGATTTCTGTTCCCGCAACTTCCCTTACCGCCAGCCGCAGGACGCGGCGCCGGACGTCTGCGGGGAGTTCTCGGAACGTCTCCACCGGGAACTGGATCGCCCGCCCCCGGCGATGCGCGCCGGCGACGATGCTCTCGGCGACCGCGCCCAGGAGCCGCTCCGCGCCTCGCGCCGCCCGTCCAACGTCCACCAGCAGGGGTCTGACCCCGGCGCGGGTTGCCTCGAGCTTAGGGAGCCAGGTCCACCGGACCCAGTTCCGCAAGATCCGCTCATCTCGGTTCGTCGGATCCTCGCGCCATTCGATGCCACGCAGGCGGAGATACTCGATGATCTGCGCCCGGGTCGTGTCGATCAGCGGCCGGATGACGGTCGCCGCACCCAACGGGCGCGCCTCGGGGATGCCGGCCAGCGCATCCCAGGCGGCCCCTTGGACAAGCCGCATGGCCACGGTCTCCGCCTGGTCGTCTCGGGTATGCCCGGTGGCCACGCGCGACGCGCCGGAGGCGGCCGCCGCGCGCGCGAAGAACGCATAGCGGGCCCGCCTGCCGGCGTCTTCAATAGATCGCCGTTCCGCCGAAGCCAGGGCCCGGACGTCGGCGGCCTCGATGGTGACAGGGACGCCCCAGGCCTTCGTCAGCTCGCGGACAAACTCGGCGTCGTCGCCGGCATCTTCCCGCAGCCCGTGGTTGAGGTGAGCGGCATGCAGCGTAATCTCGTACTCGTCGCGCAGGTCGGCCAGCACGCGCAGGAGAGCCACGGAGTCCGGACCGCCGGACACGCCGACGACAACGGCGTCGCCGGGCGTCAGGAGGCCGAACTTCTCAATTGTGTCGCGTACACTACTGACGAAATCGCTCATACGCTTTGCCCGTCGTGCAACACAAAAGGGCGACGTCCCGTCGCCCCTCCCCCGCCTGCCCTTCGACTCGCTTCGCTCGCTCAGGGCACCATTCGACTCGCCGCCATCCACCGCGGCCGAAGGCCATGAGCGAGCCCGGCGCAGCCGGGCGAGTCGAATGGTGGCGGCGGGGAGACTCGAACTCCCGACACCGCGGGTATGAGCCGCGTGCTCTAACCAGCTGAGCTACACCGCCACGCCATCAACGACCCCCATTATAAAGGAAATCCCGGACTGTTCCTAGGGAAGGGCTACGGGGCGATGGTAAACGCCAGCGGGGCCAATCGTATCTCGCGCCCGGCTCCGGTCCGGCCCATGAACACCGCCACGGCCTCGTACGGACCCGGATCCACCCGCCGGCCCTGGTAGTCCCGCTGGTCCCAGGGGATTTTAAAGTCCATGCGTTCGCCGGGCTGTAGCATGACCGATTGGATGACCTGAATGAACGCCTTATCGTGGGACCATCGCCACACATCGTCCCCGCGAGGGCGGCGGATCGAGAGATCGAAACGCTGGCCGCTCGTAAACGTGACGGAGAGCGGAGCCGTGCCGGCATTGGACGCGCTGAGGACCACGTCCACCACCTCGCCGGGTCCGTAGGCCGCCCGCGGCAGCGAGGCCTCGACGCGGAGGCCTCCCTCGACGCGTTCCACGCTCAGCGGACCGGCCGCTGCGGTTACAGCCACCGCCCCCATTAGAAGAAGCCACAGCGCTTTCATGAGGACCCCATGTGTCGTCCTGTCCTACCGGGGAGTACGCGCGATCCTGTGGTCTGGTTCTGCTACTTGATAGGGAGCTTGGGCAGCTCGAAGCGGATCTTGCCCGCTGCGATCTCTTCGAGGGCGACGGTGACCGGATTCCCGGAATCGACCTCTACCATCGGCAGCGCCCCCTCTTTCAATTGCCGAGCGCGTTTGGCCGCCACGATCACGAGGGCGTATTTGTTCTCGACCCGGCCCAGCAGCGCCTCGAGAGGCGGCTTGATCACTTGTCGTCACCCCAGATGGGAGTACGGTGGGCTAATTGCGGACAACACCTCATTGTAACAGTAAGAAGGAGGGTGTGCAAGCGCCGGCTATCGTCGCCGGGGCGGGGTGGTGGGTTTGGGCGCCACCACTCGAGTCACCCGGCCGATCAGGCCGAAGAGCGACACCAGCCCACCCAACACCATCAAGCCGATGGACCCGTAATAGAGCAGGTCCAGCGTCTGCAGGTGCTGCGCGGTGGTAGGCGAGGGTTCTGAGGTCATCTGCATCGCCACGGTCGTGAGGTGCGGAAGGGTGTTGGAGTAGAGGTACAACCCGCCAACCAGCGAGAGGAAGCCGAACCCTTCGGCGATGAGGTCGGTGACTCTTGCCAGGACTCCCCGGTACTTGTACACGGCGGGGATCACCGTGAAGGAAACCGTGATTATCTTTGCCCAGTCCTGGGACAACAGATCCGACATTCTACTGCCACCTTATCCTCAAAAAGAAATAAGAGCAACTGCCGGGTTGTAATACTCTCCTTCCCCGAATATCATGTTCAAAGACATGGCGGCGGCCTCTTCCCCCTGGCGCGTCCACGCTCTTGGGCTGGTCGCCATGGGCGCGATTCTGTCGTTCATGGTGACTTCCCCGGTTATCCCCCTCTACCTGGACCGGCGGGGCCTGCCCTCGTTCCACATCGGCGGCGTCATCGGGGCGATGTCCCTCGCCTTGATTGTGACAGAAGTGCTGGCGCTGAGCGTCAGCTCGTACATCGGCCGCCGCCTGGCGGTCGTCGTCGCCCTGGCCGGCAGCGCCGTGATGTTCGCCTGGTTTCCGCTCGTTGGGTCCCTTCTAGGATTGTATCTGACCCGGCTGGGCCTCGGCGCGGTGCGCGGTGTCTTGTGGCCGGTCGCGTTCGCGGAGGTCGCCGAGGCCGGCCCGCCGGACCGCCGGCCTGCGCTGTTCGCGCTGTTCTGGCTGTATTTTGGGATCGGCCAGCTCGTGGGCCCCGCCCTCGGCGGCTGGTTGGGCGAGCGCGGATCTCTGGCCACGCCGTTCTTTGTCGCCGCCCTTGCCTCCCTGCTGACGATTCCGGGCGTCGCGGTCGTGTCGCCGGTGCGCGACAACAGCCCCAACCCCCTGGCGTCATACGCGGCGCTGCTGACGAGCGCACCTGCCGTCGCGCGCGTGTGGCTGCTGACCATTTGCAACACCGCGACCTTCAGCATCTTTACGACATTTCTTCCACTGCACGCCGCCGCGCAGGGGATGAGCACGTCCGAAATTGGGCTGATCTTCACGGGCGGCGGGGTGGCCTTCATTATCGCGCAGGCGGTACTGGGGCGGATCCCCGGGCGGGTATCCGCCGAACGGCTCCTGGGGCTCTCCTTCCTTGTCCGCGGCGTGGGGGTGGGCGTCATGCCCCTGCTCGGGTCATTCCCAGCCCTGTTCACGGTGAACTTCCTGTCCGCGCTGCTCAGCGCGCCGATTCCGCTGGCCCTCTCGACTCGAGTCACGAGCCGCTCGCCCCAACAGCATCTGGTGGCGGCGATGGGCGGGTTGAACGCGGCGGCGGATCTGGGGTTCTTCGTGGGACCGGTGGTGGGTGGAATCCTGGCCGTGTGGGGCGTCCAGTGGGCGTTTGCGCTGGTACCGGTGGTGGCGACCGCCGCCCTACTATTCCTACGCGCCGACGCGCTCCACCTGCAGCCGGAGGCTGGCTAGCGTGGACGCGGACTAACCGCCGAGCAGACGGTCTGCGACCATGGCTGCAAAGAGCAGGCCCAGGTAAAGGACAGAGTACCCGAAGACACGGACGGCCGCCCCCGTGGTCCGGACCCGCCATAGCCGAACCGCCAGCGCGATGAAAACCCCGCCGAGCACGGCGGCGGAGAGCAAATACATGAACCCCATCCTGCCGAGCGGATAGAGCACCAGGGTGCTGACGACAAGGACGAGCGTGTAGACGAGAATCTGCCGCCGCGTCTCTTCCTCTCCCACCACTACAGGGAGCATCGGGACGCGCGCGCGCGCGTAGTCGTCTCTCCGGAACAGCGCCAGAGCCCAGAAGTGGGGCGGCGTCCATAGAAAGACGATAAGAAAGAGGATAATCGCGGTGAGATCTACCCGGCCCGTCGCGGCCGCCCACCCGACCAGCGGAGGCACCGCGCCCGCGGCCCCGCCGATAACGATGTTCTGCGGCGTCGCCCTCTTCAACCACATGGTGTACACAAACACGTAGAAGAGCAGTGCCGCGAGGGACAGAAGCGCGGCCGGCAGGTTCACGAGCACCGTCATCTCAACAAATGCCACGATGCCCAGCAGCAGCGCGAACGCGAAGGCGTACGACGGGATGACGCGGCCGGCGGGGATCGGCCGTTTTCGCGTGCGGGTCATCAGCGCGTCGATGTCGCGCTCCAGCAACTGATTGATCGCATTTGCCGACCCGGCAGACATCGCGCCGCCGGCCAGGGTGAAGAGGATGAGCCAGGGCGACACCTTGCCCGGCGCCGCGATCAGCATTGAGGCGAAGGCCGTGACGAGCAGCAGCACGATGATCCGCGGCTTGGTCAGCGCTACGTAATCCATCACGCGCTGAACTCTGGGGCGATCCACAGTACCTGCGTCTTCCGACCGGTACGCTTCTGTCTCGGGGAGCCGGCCGGCAAGAGCGGCCAGCACGACGAGCGTCGCGAACAGCAACGCCGCCGTGGCCAGATGCGCGGTCGTCACGGCATCGGCCAGGGCGTACTCGATGTTGAGGGCTCCCAAGATGATCTGCAGGATCAGCAGGCCCACCGCGATCGCAGACGCCGCCTGCAATTGTGGCCGGCGCGACTGCGTGCGGTAGGCAGCGGCCGCTGTCGTCAGAATCAGCGCGCCCGCCAGGACCGCCGCAAGTCGGTGGAACAAATGCGCGCCGACGGGGCCGCTCAGCGATGGGAGGACCTGCCCATAACACAATGGCCAGTCAGGACACGCCAAGCCCGCCCCGCTCGCGCTGACGTATCCTCCAATCAGCACCAACCCGAAGGTCGCGAGCACAGTCACTAGCGCAAAACTTCGAAAGGGGTCTCGGGGTCGCTGAAGCGGCCCGGTCATGGTCGTGACAGCGAGCACGATCAGCGTGGCAAAGAACGCCATCGCGGTTCCGAGGTGTGCCACGACCAACCACGCGCTCAACTCGCGGCGGACGGTCAGCCCGCCCAACCCAATCTGAACGGCGACAAGCAGCAGGGCCAGGGTCGCAGGCCGCGTGATCTCCGGCCGCCCCCGCAAACTGCGCCACGCAATTGTTGCCAGCGCCAGCGTGACGAGTCCTACGATCGAAGCCACCAGACGGTGGCTCCACTCAATGAGCACGAGCGGCTCGAATGGCGGGAGCACGCGACCGTGGCATAGGGGCCAATCAGGGCACGCAAGCCCCGCACCCGTCGCGCGAACCACTCCGCCCAGGACAATAAGGAGGTATGTTGCGGTGACCACTGCGACTGAAAGTCTACCGAACATCTTCACTCTAAGCACAGAAGTTCTTCGGCCTCATTGCTTGTTCCCCCACGGAGCATGACGCTGAAGACAATCGTCACGTCCACCGGAGCCAATTGAGCCGAGTCGTTCCGGTATCGGGGATTCCTTAGTCAGGTGTGTCAGCACGCTGTAGAGCGATGTGGAGTGTTACCTGGGTCCCCCGCCCAACGGCCGAACTCACCTCAATCCGCCCATTGGCCATCTCGGCATATTCTTGCATGATCCGGAACCCCCAATGCGCGCATTCTGATCCACCACGATTTACCACACTCCTTAGGTCGAAACCACAGCCATTATCTCGAACCCTCAAGAGCAGCGATCTCGGATCAAGGGTGATGTCAACTTCGATTCGCGACGGAATTCCGTGTCGCGCAGCATTGGCGAGCGCCTCCTGAAGCACGACTCGGGCGGCCGAGACCGCTTGTCGCTGGACCCTCTCGCCCTCTCCTCGACTGCGAAGCTCTAGTTGAATTGCGGGATGGAGAACCTGAAACTCAGCCGCAATCCGGCTCAAGCCCTCGAGAAGACCCGCGGGGAGATTGCCAGATCGCCGCCTAGCGAGATCGCGGGTTGTCGCCTCCAAGTCGGCAAGGATTGACTGCAGGCGCCTGACTTCCAATAGACAGTCAGACGTGCCCGTGCTCACAGCCTGCTCGCAAACTCTGGACTGGGCAATCGCCGCTCCGATGGAGTTCAGGAGGTTTGAATGGAGCTGGTACACCCAGAACGCACGTTCCTCTCTAGCCTTCGTCACAGGAGGATACACCCTAACAGGAAGTGCACAGGAAGTGCACTGAAAGTCCCGGATCCCCCGAAGCAGCTGCTCTTGGACAGGAGGGCGGTGTCCTAAGAGCCCCGGACCGACGTTCCTGGGTGCCCGGGGGATCCGGATTCTTCTCCTACCGGCAACCCAGAACATACCATAGAGGCGTCTCAGAGGCGTCACAGGAAGCGCAAGCATGGGGCAATCCAGTGACTTTCACCATATGCACAGTCTGTAGGCTGAGCACCGGCTGCAGGGTACCGATGCGGCATCACCGGCTGCGAAGAGCAAGCGGGACATCTAAGAACCTTCTGAGCGGCGGCGGGATTATTCCCCTTCTTCTGGGACCTCCAGATGCGGAACTTTAGCGAGCCGTCATGCCATCTGTTTCTCCAATCTATTGAAGCGGAGATCCAAGGGTAGCCAACCCATCCGGATTGGGAGGTACTTCCACTGTTCGTAGTAGTTCCTTGACGCTTCTTTTGTCCCTACCTGGTCCGACAGATCTAGACAAACTCAGGAGTTCATGGAGGATCTTCGTGTTTACTTTTGAAGCGAGGAAATGCGTTCGTATTGGCCCTTTGAGTGTACTCGCTTGGCGAACTATCGCAAAGACTGCCCGTCGCAGAGCCCTTCGCGCAGCACCGTCCCTTCCAGCCTTACGCAAGATCTGAAACTGAGTCCAATAGACTCTCTGAATTTGTTCCACTCCGTCGACGCGGTTAAGAAGCGCGCTGATGCATCTTTCGTGTCCCAGAGCTCTCTTCATGTTTCCGCTCTGGAGAGAGGCCATGGCCATGCCCGTCTGAATAAGCAGCTCAGACGCGGGCTCTCTGTTTCTTCCCAGGTCCCGCTTTGCTCGACGCAAACAAGCCATTGCCTCTCGGGGTCGTCCAAGTTCTAGCAGAATTGAGCCGAGAGTCAACCGAATGTCGATCCCTATCCATGTGCGATAACCAGATGCAGAGTATCGCGCCTCACTCTGTCGAGCCCATTGGAGTGCCTCGTTGAGTCGGCCAGTCTCGACCAAGATTGCGGCCATGGTATCGCCATAGGCAGCTGGATTTTCAACATTGCCGCCATCCGCGACAAGTCGCATCGCTTCATTCGCGTACCTTTCCCCACGCAAATACCCGCCAGTGAGCCTGTAGACTCCAAACGCTGCGTTGTTCAAGATCATGATCAGGGCGCGAACATCTTTGGCCTGTCGGGCGATCCGTAAGGCGGTCTCACATTCATGAATCGACTCCCTAAGCCTTCCCAATGCCGCGTGTGTACATGCAAGCTGACCAAGGCCTCGCGCCTCGCCAACTCGGTCCCCCATCCCTTTGAGTTCTGTCACACCACGTAGGAGATGGTACTCAGATCGTACAAGCTGGCCCAAGTATCTGTACACAATGCCTCTTTGAAGATCCACCATCCCAATGGCGCGCCGGTCTCCCAGCGACCGAAGGAGATCCTCTGCTTTGGTAAGACATCTTAATGCAA
>JBIOWP010000104.1:0-22625 GCA_044868695.1 bacterium | reverse complement strand
GCGGCCTCGTGATCGCCGCCATTGGGGAGGCCGGGTGCTTTTTCGTCAACGCGGCGTCGTATCTGGCGGTGCTGGCCGCGCTGGCGCTCATGGCGACGCCGGCACAGGCGGCGTCGGCGCCGGCCAGGGTGTCGGACGACCTGCGGGAGGGCGTGTCGCTGCTGCGCGGGCAGCCGCGCCTGCTCCTGTTTCTGGGCACGGTCCTGGTGCTGAGTTTCTTCGGCCGGCCCTACGTCCGGATGATGCCGGCGTTCGCGCGCGAGGTCCTGCACGCAGGCGCGACGTCTCTCGGGCTCCTGCAGTCCGCCCCGGGGGTGGGGACGCTGCTCTCGGTGCTGCTGGTCGGTCGCCTCTCGGACGCCGGAGGGAAGGGCACCCTGCTCGGCGCCGGCGCGCTGGTGTTCGGAGGGCTGGTGACGGTCCTCGGGCTGGTGCGGTCCTTCTGGCCCGCCATGGCGGTGCTGGTGTTCATCGGCGCGGCGCAGTCGCTGTCCCTGGCGGCCGCCAACACGCTGGTCCAGCTCAGCACGCCCCCGCACGCCCGCGGGCGGCTCATGGGATTCTACAGCATGGTGGCCTTCGGCGGGTTTGCGCTCGGCAGCCTGCCGGTCGGCGCCGCCGCCGACCTCTTCGGCGTCGGCCCCGCCCTATCGGGCGGCGGGGTGATCGTTGTGCTGTTGGCGCTGTGGCTGATGCCGCGGCTGAGAGGAATTGACTAGACGGAAGGCTGTCGTTATCCCTCGTAGCGTCCAAACACGAGCGCCGCGTTAATCCCGCCAAACCCGAAGGAGTTGCTCACGATATGGTCGACACGCGTCTCCCGGCCCTGTGAGGGAATGTAGTCAAGGTCGCACTCGGGATCCGGTGTGTCCAGGTTGATCGTGGGCGGCAGGTAGTCGTGCCGGAACGCCAGGAGGCAGATAGCCGCCTCGATGGCTCCGGTGGCCCCCAGCGAGTGTCCGTGCATGGCCTTCGTCCCGCTGACCGGCACGCGATAGGCGTGCTCACCCAGCGCCAGCTTAATCGCCTTTGTCTCCACTGTGTCGTTCAGCGGAGTGCTGCTGGCATGCGCGTTGATGTAGCCGATCTGTTCCGCTGCCAGGTGCGCCTCGTCCAGCGCCAGGCGCATGGCGCGGGCGGCCTGCGTACCCGAGGGCAGCGGCGCGGTCATGTGGTGGGCGTCATTGGTCGTGCCGTACCCCAGGACCTCCCCATAGACCGGCGCGCCGCGGCGGGCCGCATGGTCGAGCGCTTCCAGCACGAGCACCGCGGCTCCCTCCGCCATCACAAACCCGTCCCGATCTTTGTCAAACGGCCGGCACGCCTGCTCGGGCGCGTCGTTGCGGGTGGACATGGCGCGGATAATGTCAAATGCGCCGAAGATGAGCGGGGAGAGAGGACATTCGACGCCTCCTGCCAGCATCACATCGGCGCCACCCGAGCGGATCTCCCGGAACGCTTCGCCGATCGCGATGGCCCCGGAGCTGCAGCTGTCGGAGTTGGCACTGGTGGGGCCCGTCAGCCCCAGGTCGATCGCGATGTTGCATGATGCCGACCCGCTGAAGACGGCCAGCGCCAGCGTGGGTTTCACCTTCCGGATGCCTTCCCGCAGGAAGATCTCGTGTTGCTCTTCGGCGAACGCCCCCCCGCCCAACGCGGCGCCGAGAAAGCATCCAGACCGGTCCCGGTCCTCATCCTCCAGGTGCAGACCAGCGTCGTCAACGGCCTGGCGCGCGGCTGCGACGGCAAACTGCGCGAAGCGGTCCAGGCGGCGCGCGCGCTTGGGGTCCATATACGCGAGCGGGTCGAACCCTGCGACCTCTGCGGCCACCTGGCAGTGGAACGCCGAAGGGTCGAACCGGCTGATCCGGCTCACGGCAGAGCGTGACCGGCGCATACCCTCGTAGAGTCCTCCTGCGGTCGATCCGACCGGCGTCACCGCACCGATGCCCGTGACCACGACACGCCGCATCTTCATTTCCCTCCTTGGCGCGCCTCTAACCATTCGGCTCGCTCATGCCTTCAGCCGCCTGCGCAACGACCCGCAGGGTATGGCGCGCGATCCAGTCGATGAAGATCGGTCCGACGATCAGGTTGGACACCAACCGGCCCACCACAGGCCACCGCATCACGAGGTCATGCGACAGCGTGATGCTCGTCCCGCGCGGCCGGGGCCGGACCTGCCATTCCACACGCATGCCGGTGGTGATGCCTTTCGTGTGATGGAACACAATGCGTCCCGCGGAGGCATCCCGCTCCTGGACCGCCGTCCACCGCGCAGGCCACCCGCGGATGCGGCCGGCCATCTCGAACACGATCCGGTCCGGCGCCCGTTCGAGCACACGGCACCACCGGTAGGCCCGATGGAGCGACGGCCACCGTTCGACGTCGGCGGCAACCGCGAACACCGTCTCCGGCGGCGCCGAGGCGAGCCATTCGTGCCGGGTATGCATCACGCCAGCAGAACGCGCGCGAGGAACACGGGTGACAGAATCCTCTCCGGCGGCAGCAGGTCGCCGGTGGCGCCCAGCAGTTCAGCGGCGAGGCCCGGCCGGCTGCGCAGCCTGCGCACGAGCGCCGGCGTTACGCGCGGGTGGAACGCCACCTGCTGCAGCCGGCGGGAGACCGTGAGCCGGCGGGAGAGGAGGGCGCGCTGGCGGGCCGCGTAGCGCCTGAGCCGGCGGTGTGACAGGTCATCTCCCGGGAGCGCCGCCAGGACCGTCTCGGCGGCCAGGCACGCGGACCGCATCGCCAGGAAGATCCCCTGACCGGTCATCGGCTCGATCTGCCCGGCCGCGTCGCCGGCAAACAGAACGCGGCCGGCCACGGGGTGCCGCACCGCAATGCCGACCGGACCGGTGCACCGGAACGGGCTCTCCCGCCGGGTGCCGGACAGCGCGTCGGCGAGCACCGGCAGCGACCGTACGCCTTCCGCGAACGCGGCTTGCGCATCCCGGCCCGCCCACAGACGGCGGGGCAGCGCCATGCAGACGTTGGCGAGCCCTTCGCCGAAATGCGCGACGCCGCAGTACATGTCCGTGCCGAGGTGCAGTTCGCCGCGCGGTGCCCGGTGCGGGAGGCCCGAGAAGTAGGCCCCGACCGTGTACCGTCCCGCCCGCGGCAGCGTCAAACGCCCGAGGCGGCGCGCGACGGTCGACCGCATGCCGTCGGCGGCGATCACCAGCCGGGCCCGGAGAATCCGGCCCGACCCGATGGTGACCTCCACGCCGTCGTCGTGAATCCTCACCGCCTCAACCGGAGCGCGATCGAGAAAGGCGGCTCCCGCGCGCGCGGCATGCGCCAGCAATGCTGCGTCGAGCCGCAGACGCGGGATCAGAAGCCCGTGGCCCGCCGGGAACTGCGCGTCACACCGGGTGCCGTCCTGTGCGACGATGGACATTCCGGAGATGATGGCCGCTCCCGCGTCCAGGACGCCCGGGAGAGCCCCGAACTCGGAGAGCTGGGCGACGGCGCCCGGGTTGCAGTAGTCCCCGCACGGCTTCACGCGCGGGAACGCGACCTTGTCGACCAGCAGCACCCGGCACCCGCGCGCGGCCAGCGCCGCCGCGCAGCTCCCCGCCGGCCCGGCGCCAATGACAATGACGTCGGCGTCGGGAATCATCGTGACACCGGCAGCGGCCGCCGTACGAGCGCAACGCGGAACATTGGATGGCGATGAAGTTCGACGCGCTGGACCCCGGCCTCCTGGACCAGGGCGCGAAACTCGTCGAGCGTGAACGAACGCAGCACGGATAGCGGGCCGTCGTGCCTCGCCAGCCGGTTGCGGCTGAGCAGGCGCGTGTCCAGCCATGCGCCGGCATACGCGCCCCACGAACGGACGACGTCGTTGACCACAAAGGCGCCTCGCGCCACCCGGTCAATTTCCCGCAGCACCCCGGCCGCGGCCTCGAACGTGAAGTGGTGCAGCGCCAGCCCGCAGGTGACGATGTCGACGCTGTGGTCGGCAAACGGCAGCGCGAGCGCGTCTGCGCGGACCAGGGCGATCTCAGGAAACGCATCGAGCCCACGCCCGGCCAGGGCCAATATGTCCTCGCTCAGATCGAGGGCGACGACGCGGACCGGGACGTGGATGCGGCGGCCCCAGGACGCCACGGCGCGCGGCACATCGGCGCTTGCCGTCGCGACATCGAGCAGGGTGAGGGGACGAGGCCCCAGGGCCGGCAGGAACTGTCGCAGGTATCCCACGATCAGGGAGTAGCCGCCGAACCGCCGGTTCGTGCGGCGGATGTCGCACAGCAGGCCCCACAACTCCTCTGGATCTTGGCCCGGTGTGTCGAGGAACTCACGACCGGCGCGCTTGGGCGGGCTGCGCATGGGCACGCAGATATCTTGTCGCTCGGAGTGCAACGAACCCGTAACGCAGGGAATGCCGGACGGCTATCGGCTGCGAACGGTCAGGGGGTCGTGGAGGATCCCGGCGGTTTCGCCGGCGTCCTCGCAAGGATCAGCAGCGCAGAGGCAATCGGCCGCTCTTCGCCGTCGGAGGGATCGTTGACGACACGACCGCCGACGACCATCGTCGCCGATCCGCCGCCGTCGAGATTCATCGCGTTCCATGCGCCGAGCTGCAGCATGACTTCGGCCAGCTCATTCAGCGTCATCCCGGTGTTGCGCCGGCTCCGGCCGTCCACGGTGACCAGCAGCACCTTTCCAGTGTCGGTAATGCCGATGGCCGTGCGCGGGGCCCGCTTCATAACTAGCTTCGACGAAAACCACTCCCACATGTATGGAATATGAATCTGCCCGTCTTTCACAAGTCTCGGCCCGCCGCCCAGCGCGTTGGCGACCTCGAGATCAGGCGCAATGCTCAGCGTCACCGCCACGCGCGTTCCGGGCTGCACGCGCCAGAGCATCTCGGCGTCGTCGGCGTCGGCGGTCAAGACGTAGCCGTCGCTGGGGATCAGAATCCGCCCCGATGTCTGCTGGTCCACCACGCCGCGCCGCACCCGGATGGCCGCCTCTGAGGGCGGGGTCAACGGGCCGTAGTGGGGCGTGTAGACAGCGACGCCGCCCGCCTGGGGTGGTGCGTTCACGGCATTCACCGGCAGCGTCAGCCCGAACTCGGTGCGCGCCCGCCCGGTGAGCTGGAAGTCGTCGATCATGGGTTTCCCCCACCGCGAGATGGCAAAGACCGAGCGGCGCGGCAGGGGGGCGGATAAGAGTTCGCCGTCGATCAAGACCATGCCCAACGGCATGCCCGGGCCACCGAAGTACCCGCCGTTGATCCCGGCGATCGCGTCATGACGGGTGGCGATGATGCTGGTTGTTTCGGTGCCGGAGACCATGTCGGCGGCGAGCGTGGGGCGGATCTCCAGATAGCGGTCGTCGGGGTTGATGCGCAGCACGTGGACCGCGGTCGTCCCGGCGCCGGTGCGCACGCGCTGCTGCTCGTAGACCACGGAGCTCGGGAGCGGGGTGGTGGCCATCCAGGGCGGGATGACCACGATCGACAGCGTGCGCAACCCATCGTTCACAAACGTCTTGTACCGGGCCGGGCGCCACAGGTCGATCCGCACGCGCGCCAGATCGTCGGTGACCTGGTTGAGGCGGACCCGCTGCACGTAGGGGTGGACCATGGTGCGGGCTTCCCAGTCCGCATGACGGGCCTGCCACATGTCCACGACGATGCTGGTGGGCGACGCGACGGTGCGGTACGTGACGGGGCCGTCCAGGCGGATGATCACCTTCCCGATTTCCCCATCCGGCTCCCACGCGATCGCGGTGATGCGGGTCGTTCCGAACCCCGACGCCGGAGCCGGCATGGCGGAGGCCAGAAAACTGACAATGAGCGCCGGCAGGAACAGGCGCCAAGGGAGGTGCGGGGCCGTGCGACTCCTGTTGACCAGAGGCAACCTCTACGAGTCACTGCGCGGGTCCGGTCTGCCTTTCCAGCGTGCCGCTCTCCGGACATTGCGCAGCGGCATCTACCTGCACCATACCCCGGCCGGCGGAACGTCAGTCCCCGCGAAATCCCCAAGGCGGGGACGGAGATGTCCCGAGGAGGCACCCAGAAATCCCCTGAAAAGAAAAGCGCCCCGGCCCACAAGCCAGGACGCTTGGTGTCAGGTAGACGGCAAACCGCTTACCTGAGCAATCCTTTCTGGTGGGCCGGGGTGTGTCTACTCATTGTCGGCCTCACCTCCTTCCTTTTCAGCCACTGGCATGGCTGAAAAACACGGCCAGCGTAGCATGGCCTCCTTCGGGCTGTCAAGGGTGTGAACTGGTTGGTCGTGGGTCGTCTGAATGGACGGGCGGCGGTCTGCTCGGGGGCGGCCCCTCGCGTCGCGTCGGGCGGCTTCGGATTGGATGCGCAGACCTCACGCTCCCTGGTGCGCTCGCCTGCCAATATGCGACGGAACACGACGGCTTCTCCTGCGTTCCCGCGACGTGGCTGGGGCGATCCCGACCTCACGGCCTGCCAGGTGGTTGCCGCCCTCCAATCTCCGCTCGGGGCCGCCCCACTCGCCCGCCGCCCTGCCCTCTGGTCCGTCCCGAGCTTCTGCGAGTCCCCTCCCGTGGGGCTGGTAGAAGGCCGCCGAGCGCTACGCCCGGCGGGTGAGCCGCCCCGAGAGCGGAGCGGCCTTCCACTAGCACAACAAAAGACGGACGACAGTCCAGACTAAACCACTACTAACTGGTTCAGTACATCCGAAGCACTTTGCCTCCTCTCATGGTGGTGGGGCTCGTTGAGCTAGGAATTCGTGCGATTGTGCGGGATCGGCACCCCTACTCAAAGTGTTTCGGATCTATCTGAACCCGCCCAGGGTGGCGCAGCCGTCCCGTCGAACCCTCACCCAGACCCTCATGCAGATTCCCAGAGTGGTGATTGCCGGGACCCACAGCGGAGCCGGCAAAACGTCGGTCACAGCCGGAGTACTCCGCGCCCTGCGGCGGCGCGGTCTCGTGGTGCAGCCGTTCAAGGTTGGACCGGATTTCATCGATCCCAGCATTCATACCGCCGCAGCTGGGCCGGCGGGTTCGCCCCCCAGGATTTCGCGGAATCTCGACACCTGGCTGCTCCCGCACGCCACCGTCGTGGAGCTGTTCGCACGCGCCGCCGAGGGCGCCTCCGCCGCGGTGATCGAGGGAGTGATGGGATTGTACGACGGCGTCGACGGCCGCAGCGACGCGGGGTCCACCGCCGAAGTCGCGAAGCTCCTGCGTGCGCCGGTGGTGCTGGTCGTCGATGTGGCCGGGTCGGTGCGCAGCGCCGCCGCGACGGCCTCGGGGTTCGTGCGTTTCGACCCCGACGTCACGATTGCCGGAGTGATCGCAAACCGCGCTGGTGGCGAGCGGCATGTGCGCTGGCTGCGCGAGGCGCTGGAACCCGCGGGGATTCCATTGCTCGGCGCACTGCCGTGGGACGATCGCCTCCATCTCCCACAACGGCATCTGGGACTGGTCCCCGCCGCGGAACGATCCTACCAGGAGACGGTTGAGTCGCTCAGCGACGCGGTCGACGCGCACGTCGACCTGGAGGGCCTGTTGCGGGTCGCCCGGCTCGCGCCGCCCCTGCTCGTTCCCGGCCCGCTGGTCTTTCCGCCGATGCCGGTCGCACAGGGGGTGGCGGTCGGCGTGGCGCGCGACGAAGCATTCTCTTTTTATTACCAGGACGGACTGGAGATCCTGGAGTCACGGGGAGCCCGGCTCGTGCCGTTCAGCCCGATCCACGACCGGCATCTCCCCGCCGTGCACGGTCTCTATCTGGGAGGCGGGTTCCCCGAAGTGTACGCGCAGGCGCTGGCGGAGAACACGAGGATGCGGGCGCAGGTCAAAGACGCCGCCGAGGCGGGCATGCCGGTCTACGCTGAATGCGGCGGCATGATGTACCTGGCCGAGACACTGGTGGACGCAGGCGGGGCCGAGCATTCGATGGCCGGAGTGATTCCCGCCCGCACGCGCATGCAGTCCCAGCTGTCCGCCCTGGGCTATGTGCGGGTGACGGCGACGGCCGATACGCTGTTGCTCCGCACCGGCGAAACCGTCTCAGGCCACGAATATCACCACTCGACCGTCGCCCTCACGGGTTCGGCGGAGTTCGGGTTGACGTCGGACGGCGGCCGCGGGATGGGGGACGGCAGGGACGGCATCTGCACGCCGACGCTGCTGGCCTCGTACACCCACCTGCACTTCGCGACCCATCCGGTGATGGCGGAGCGCTTTGTGGACGCCTGCAAACGCTTCAAAAACGGGACCGGCGACCGGGGACCGGGGGCCGGGGAGGACGATCATGGCAAGGCTCAGTGAGTCCGAGATCCGCACCCATCTCACCGCATTGCCGGGCTGGGAGTTGACCGCCGAAGGGATTCGGAAGACCTTCAAACGCAGAGATTTCAAAGACGCGATGCGGCTGGTCAATGCGGTGGCGGCCACGGCCGAAGAGGCCAATCACCATCCCGACATCCTGATCTTTGGGTGGAACAACGTCAGCTTTACGCTGATGACCCACAGCGAACACGCCGTGACGGAGAAGGATGTCGCGATGGCCGCGCGGATCGAGCAGGCCGCCCGTTAGACGGGGAAGCCCATGCTCTGCAGCGCCAGGCGGCCGTCGTCGCTGAGGCGGGCGGGGGACCAGGGAGGGCTCCAGACGAAGTCCACGGTGACCCGTTCGGCGCCGATGGACTGCAGCTTGTTCTCAATCTCGCCGGCGACGGCCGGCCCGATGGGGCAGCCGACCGCGGTCAGGGTCATCTTGATGGCGACGTCGTTGCCGGCGACCTGGAGGTCGTAGATGAGGCCGAGGTCCCAGATATTGACGGGGATCTCCGGGTCGAAGATCGTGCTCAGCATCTGCACGACCTTCTCGCGCGTCAGCGTGTCGTCTTCGTGAATCTCGCTCATGCTCATCGATTGTAACAACGGACCTGCCGCGGGTCAAATTCCGGTGGCGGAGGCATCATGAGACGAATCCGTCTCTGGCTGATCGCCGCGTTTGTCGTGTTCTTCATCTTCGCGCCGACCCTGGCGCGCTGGTACACCGACTGGCTGTGGTTCGGCGAAGTGGGGTATCGCCGCGTGTTCTGGGTGCCGCTGTTGTCGCGGATCGGCGTGACCCTCGTCACCGGAGGCGCCCTGCTGCTCCTGTTGTGGCTGAACCTCCGCCCGTTCCTGCGGTTCTCCCAGCCCGAAGACGTCATTGACCTGGAGCCGGACCAGCGGGGAGGAGGCACGTACCGCCGCGCCACCCGGCGCGTCCGCTCGTCGGGCCTGGTGCTCGCCGTGCTGGCCGTGATCGCCGCCGCGGCCGGCCTCTCGGCCTCGGCGCGGTGGCCGATGTTTCAGCAATTCGTCCACGCCCGCCCCTTCGGCGTGGCCGACCCGATCTTCGGCCGTGACGTCGGGTTCTTCGTCTTCAAGCTCCCCGTCTTTGGGTTCATCGAATCGTGGTTGTTCTCGTGGCTGTCCACCATCTTCCTGGTGGTCGCCGCCGGGTACTATCTCACGCATGCCTCCGGGATGGTGAAGGGGGTGTGGGCGCTGCCGCCGGGCCCGCGCGCTCACCTCAGCCTGCTGGCCGGATGGATCCTGCTGGTCCGGGGATGGGGATTCTGGCTCGATGCGTACGCGCTCTTGTATTCACGGCGCGGCGCAATCGTCGGCGCCACGTTTACCGACGTCCACGCCACGCTGCCGGCGCTGCGCCTGCTCACGGTGCTGTTCCTGGCCGCCGCGGGCCTCATGTTTGCCAATGTGCGGCTGCGTACCCTCCGGCTCGTGATGCTCACCGCGGTGGTGATCGCGGGCGCGTGGCTGGTGGGTTTGGGGGTCGTGCCGCGTCTCGTGCAGCAGGTGCGCGTCACGCCCAACGAGCTGACCGTTGAGACGCCCTATCTCCGCCACGGCATCACCGGCACGCTCCGGGCGTTCGGGCTGGACCGCGTGCAGGAACGGGAGTTCACCGCCGGGATGGTCACCTCCGACATCGTCGCGCGGAACCGCGCCACGCTCGAGAACGTACGGCTGTGGGACTACCGGCCCCTGCTGTCCGCCTACCGCCAGCTGCAGGCGCTGCGTCCATACTACGTGTTCGGCGACGTCGACATCGACCGGTACCGGATCGGCGGCCTGCAGCGGCAGGTGATGCTGGCGGCCCGCGAGCTGGAGATCCAGCGGCTGACCCCGCAGGCGCGCACCTGGGTCAACGAACACCTCGTCTACACCCACGGGTACGGCCTGGTGATGAGCCCGGTGAACCGGGTGTCGGAGGAGGGGATGCCGGAATTCTTCCTGAAGGACATCCCGCCCTCCAGCGCACCGGACCTCACGATCACCCACCCGCAGATCTACTTTGGTGAGCACACCGACTGGTATGTGGTTACGAACACACGCGGGCAGGAATTCGACTACCCGCGCGGCGATGACAACGTCTACACCACCTACACCGGGCGCGGGGGCATCCGGCTCACGCCGCTCCGGCGTCTGGCATTCGCGTACCGCTTCGGCGATCTGCGCCTGGTGCTGTCATCGGACATCTCCGCGAGCAGCCGGATGCTGTTCATGCGAGACCTGCCCGCCCGCGTCCGGCGGCTGGCGCCATTCCTGGGATACGACGAGGATCCGTACCTGGTGCTGGCAGGCGGACGGCTGAAGTGGATCCTCGACGCCTACACGACGACGGATCGGTACCCGTACGCGACACCGTTCGAGGGCGTCAACTACATCCGCAACTCCGTGAAGGTGGTGGTGGACGCCTACGACGGCACGGTCGACTTCTACCTGATGGATCCGCTGGACCCGGTCGCCGGCAGCTTCGCGGCCATTTTCCCGGAGCTGTTCAAACCGGTGGCGGCGATGCCGGCGGAGATCGCCTCGCACCTGCGCTATCCGGTCGACCTCTTCGAGATCCAGGCCCGCGTCTACGCGACATTCCACATGCGCGACCCCCGCGTCTATTACAATCGTGAAGATGTCTGGGTCATTCCCACCGAGGTGTTCGGCAACGAGACGGTGCCCGTGGAGCCCTACTACGTGACGATGCGGTTGAGCGGCGGGCTCCAGCCCGAATTTGTCCTGATCCTGCCCTTCGCGCCGTCCAACCGCGACAACATGATCGCCTGGATGGCGGCCCGCAACGATACGCCGTCCTACGGGGAGCTGGTCGTGTACCGGTTTCCCAAAGACCGCCTGGTGTTTGGGCCGATGCAGGTCGAGGCGCGGATCAACCAGGACGCGATCATCTCGCAGCAGCTGACGCTGTGGAACCAGCAGGGCTCGCGCGTCATCCGCGGCAACCTCCTGGTCATTCCAATGGAGACCGCGCTGCTGTACGTGGAGCCGCTGTTCCTGCAGGCGGAGCGGAGTCACCTGCCTGAGCTCAAGCGGATCATCGTGGCCAGCGGGCCGCGGATCGTGATGGAGGAGACGTTCGACGCCGCGATGGCGAGACTGCTGGGCGCGGCGCCGCCTGTCCCGGCCGGCCCGCAAGGAGAAACTCTGCGCGACCTAATCACGCAGGCTGCCGAGATCTATCAGCGCGCGCAGGAGCTGCTGCGGGGCGGTGACCTGACCGGCTACGCGAGGGAGATCGAACGGTTGGGGGAGCTACTGCGGAAGCTCCAGGACAGCGCTCCCCCCTAGGGCACGGGATGATTACTTCGCGTCAGGCTCCGCCGTGTCGCGCGATTCCTTCCGCGGCGCGCGGTCCTCGCGCAGTCGGGTGGTTTCCACATCGATGGCGTCCTGGGGCGTCCACGTCCCCACCCACAGCGCCATCGGATCGTGTCGCTCGTCCATGTGATCCTCCCTAAAAAGGCACAACGCCCCCGCGGCATGCGGAGGCGTCCTGGCCTCGTCAAACGCCTTCTGTTATTATCGCCATCTTAGCACGGCGGTGCCTTCTGTCAAGCTGGGGGGGCCGGCAAACGATCTCAGGCCGGTCCCTGGTCCCCGGTCCCTGGTCCCCGGTCCCTGGTCCCGAACTCAGCCCTTGAAGGTTGCCTTCCGCACCGTGTGGCGTTCGACACGGTCGAGCACCACGAAGACGCCCAGGCCGGGACCGGTAGGGACGGTCACCGTTCCGTCGCCGTTCAGGGTCACGGGCGGGTCGATGAGATCCTCGTGGTAGTACCGGTCGCTGGCGGACAAGTCGCTGGGAAGCCGGAAGTTGGGGAGGGAGGCCAGCGCCAAGTTGGCCGCCCGGCCGATGCCGGTTTCCAGCAGCCCCCCACACCAGACCGGGATGCCGCGCTCCCGGCAGATGTCGTGCGTGGCGCCGGCCGCGGTCAGGCCGCTGAGGCGCGCCGCCTTGATGTTCACGACACGGCAGCTGCCGAGCTGGATGGCTTTCCTGGCGTCGTCCGGGGTAACGATCGACTCATCGAGGCAGAGAGGGGTGCGCAGCTGCGCCTGCAGTGCCGCATGATCCACGATGTCGTCTTCGCCCAGAGGCTGCTCGATCAGCAGGAGGTCGAATTCGTCCATCGCGCGAAAGACGCCGGCCTGCTCCAGCGAGTAGGCGGAGTTGGCGTCCACCTGGAGGCGGATCGTGCTGAATGCGCGCCGGACTTCCCGGACCACGTCGGTGTCCCACCCGGGTTTGATCTTGACCTTGATCCGCCGGTACCCGCGGCCGGTGAAATCCTCGATGCGGCGCAGGAGCGCATCCACGTTCGGTTCGATCCCCAGGCTGACGCCGACTTCGACGACGGGGGCTGTTCCGCCCAGCGCCCGCGACAGCGGGATCCCCGCCTGACGGCTGTGCAGATCCCACAGCGCCGCCTCCACGCCGGCCTTCGCCATGTGGTGCCGCCGGAGATGGCGGACCAGGGGAGGGAACTCCCGCGGGTGGCTGATCTCGCGGCCGAGCACCAGCGGCACGATGAACCGTTCAAGGACATGCCAGGCCGTGCCGGTTGTCTCCTCGTTGTAGAGGGGCGCCGTCTCGACCGGCGCCTCGCCCCATCCCTCCATGCCGTCGGCGGCAAGCCGCACCAGGAGGCACGAGTGAGTCTCCTGGCGGCCGAAGCTGGTCTCAAACGGGAACACCAGCGGCAGCTCAACCTGTCGGATCTCGGCCCAGCGAATCCTCACGGCGTGTCCCGCCGCGCCGTGGCGTGGCGCTCCAGAATGTATGATCCCGTCGGTTGCGAGCGGGAGGCGACGTAGTCCACCGCGCTGTATCCGCGGCCGAAGTAATGAAGGAACGCCTGACGTGACGCCAGCCGCCACGCGTGCGCGGTCTCAGCGTCCGAACCCCGCGCGCCGGGGATCTCAAGGCGCAGGATGGGGTCGTCCAGCTCCAGCACCGGGCGTCCCGGGTGGACGAGACCGTCCCGCGCGGTCCCGGCCAGGACTGCGCGCGCGTCCGGCCACGACCGGGGCGTGGCGGTCCCGGCGTCTACGCGCGGATCGCGCAGCCACCAGTCCGCCTCCAGCCGGTCGCTGGGCAGGCCGCGGTTGATCGCGTCAGGCATCTCGCCGTAGTAATCCACATAGTAGCGCGCTGCCGTCGCGCCCAGCTTGTGGAGGTTGAACGACGCGTTGAGACTCTGCAGGGGGTCGAAGGTCCACATCATGCGCTCCAGTCCGCGGTCGAGCGCCTCCTGGCGCTGCGCGCGCTTGAGGAGGAACCCGATGTCGCGGTCCTGGTGTTCCGGGCGCACACCTGCCATGTGAGAGTAGAAGAGCAGCCGGCCGTCGCGCAATCCGACAAACCCGTAACAGAATCCCGCGAGCGTCCCGTCGCTGTCGAAGGCGCCGAGGATGACGCCGCCTGCGCCGACCGCCGCCTTCAATTGATGCGCGGGAACGATTTCGAGGTCGGGCATTCCCCACACATCACGCTGCAACTCTTCCACCGCGCGCATCGCCGCGGCGTCGGTGATCGGTCGAATGGTCACCGGTGTCATCGCCACTCACTCTATCAAAAATATTCTTCGTGCAGCAGGAAAAACGCACATCGATGTCGCATGTTCAGTCAACGCGGACGCGAACCGTCCGGTGCGGCGAGGGATGATGCACGGACGCGCACCGGCGCGCTGAGGGACTCACCTCGGC
The DNA here is from genome assembly GCA_044868695.1 of bacterium. GTDB lineage: Bacteria > Sysuimicrobiota > Sysuimicrobiia > Sysuimicrobiales > Kaftiobacteriaceae > JBIOWP01. The sequence continues at coordinate 8,606 of JBIOWP010000104.1, read as the reverse complement.
GCCATCACGAGCGCAGCCGCGTAAAGGGGGGAGCTCAGTGGCAAAGAAGAAAAAGAAGAAGCGGTAGCCACCACGAGCCTCTTACCCCGCGCGCGTGCGCGAAGGGAGGTCCCCTGTGGCGAAGAAGAAGGCCAAGAAGAAGAGATAGCGTTCGCGGTTATTTCTTTCCCTGCATCGCGTCGCGCAGCACCTGCAGCTGACCGCTCAGCCTGACCTGCGGCGGAGCGCCGCGGAGGTCGCGCAGCGCCGTCGGAAGGCCCACCAGCCGCTGCTGGCAGCGGTCGCGCATCGCCTGCAGCGTTTCCGCCCGGACCGCGCGGCCGCCGGTCATCACCGGCGCCAGCAGCGGCGCGGCGCCGGTGGGGGGCGGTTCGTTCCGGAGCGCGATGGTGTCGGAGATGCCGCCGTCGCCGCCGCGGACGCGCCAGACCTGCTTGCGGCCGGGGAGCGTCGCCTTGCCGGTGGACAGCTTCACTTTGGGTCCGCCGGCGTCCTCGACGAGCTTGTAGACGCCTCCCAGGTTCGGTGCGTCCTCCGAGGTCCCCATGCGGGTGCCGACGCCGAACGCGCCGGCGGCGGCCCCGTGGGCGAGCAGTTCGGCGATCCGGTACTCATCGAGGTCTCCGCTGAGGAAGATCTGGGTGTCGGGGAGCCCCGCCTCGTCGAAGATGGCCCGCACCCGCCGGCTGAGCGCGGCGAGTTGCTCGATGGTGTCGTAGCTGTCGATGCGGACACCGCGGAGCCGCTGCCCGCGCGCGGCCATCTCCCGCGCGACCGTGACGGCATTCCTGGCTCCCCCCATCGTCTCGTAGGTATCAATCAGAAGGATGGCGTTCCCGGGAAAATCGCGCGCGAATGCGCGGAATGCGGACAGTTCGTCCGGAAACGACATGACATACGAGTGGGCCATTGTTCCGTAAACGGGAATACCGTACTCCATGCCGGCCAGCACGTTCGACGTGCCGACGCAGCCCGCGATAAAGGAGGCGCGGGCCACCTTCAGCGCGGCGTCGGCCCCATGGTCGCGCCGGGGCGAGAAGTCCACCACGCCGCGGCCGGATGCGGCGAGCACCACCCGGCTGGCCTTCGAGGCGATCATGACCTGGAACGTCAGCGTGTTGAGCAGGAAGGTTTCGACCAGTTGCGCTTCGATCCGGGGAGCGGTGATCTCCAGGAGAGGCTCCGGAGGAAAGAATAGCTCGCCTTCCGGAATGGCCCAGACGTCGCCGTGGAACCGGAAGGTCCGCAGATAGTCCAGGAACGCATCGCTAAAGATCCGCAGCCCGGCCAGGTACGCGATCTGCTCCTCGCCAAAACGCAGCTCGTCCAGGTAGCAGAGGACCGGCTCCAGGCCGGCGCTGACCAGGAAGGCACGGTGCTCCGGGAGCCCGCGGATGAAGAGGTCGAACGTGGCCGGTTCGTTCATGTGATGGCGCAGGTAGCTGTCGGCCATCACGAGTTCGTACAGGTCGGTCAGCAGCCCCATGTTCTGCGGGGTCACGAATCCGAACTGCGGGTAACCGGTCACAGCCACCCCTGCCGGCGGAAGAGCGCCAGCATGGCGCCGGTGACGCCCGCCATGCCGAGCAGCACCGCGGCAAACCCGTACGGCCAGTCAAAAGCCGGATAGGCGCGCTGGAAGTTCATCCCGTAGACGCCGGTGATGACGGCCAACGACGCGAAGACGGCCGTGACCACGGTCAGCACCTTCATCACTTCGTTGAGCCGGTTGCTGATCACCGACAGATAGATATCGAGCGCCCCCGCGATGAGATCGCGGTGTGTATCGATCATGTCCGTAATCCGCAGCAGGTGGTCAAACACGTCGCGGAAGTACACCAGCGTCTGCACCCGGATCATCGGCTCGTCACGCCGGGTCAAGCCGTTGAGGAGGTCCCGGAGCGGCGCGGCCACGCGCCGCATCTGCAGGAGGGTCCGTTTGAGCGCGAAGATATGGTCCAGCGCGCGCGCGGTGGGTTTGCGGAACAGCTGGTCTTCCAACCGCTCGAGCGCGGCGTCGATCCGGTCAATGACGGGGAAGTAGGTGTCGACCGCCGTATCGACGACGGTGTAGAGCAGGTAGTCCGCTCCCGCGCGCAGCGCCGGCAGCGCGTGACCGAGGCGCGCGCGGGCTTCCTCCAGGGCGGGGACGGGCCGTGGGTGCACGGTCACGACGTAGCGCGGGCCGAAGAAAATATCGATCTCGTCCCAGGCCAGCCGCGCGTCGCGCTCCCGGCCGGCCTGCGCCGCATGGATCGTCAGGAAGAAGTACCCCTCGTATCCCTCGATCTTCGGCCGCTGGCGCTGCTTCAGCGTGTCTTCGATCGCCAGGGGATGAAAGCGAAAGACCTCCCGCAGGACCCGGAGGTCATCCTCCGTCGGCCCGGTCATATCCACCCACATCGCCCCGCCGTCCTGGGCCAGCAGCTGGGGGAGAGACTCGGTCGCGGCGTCCTCAACGCTGTCGGGAAGGTAGCGGGTGATCTTCATCGTGGCGCTCCGGCGGCCGATCCGCGTGTTTGTTCGCGCGGCGGAAGATCTATCCTGCTGTGCTACAATGATGCCGATTTCTGAGCATCGCCATCGTGTGTGGAGGTGAGTGATGGCCGTTGAAGTCGGCACGCGCGTCCCCGACGTCCCGCTGGTCAGCAGCGACCGCAAGGCGGTGAAGCTCTCTGAGTTCTTGGGCACACCCACGGTCCTGGTCTTCTTCCCGGGCGCCTTCACCGGCGTCTGCACGAAGGAGCTGTGCACGTTCCGCGACGGGATGACCAGGTTCACCGAGATGAAAGCGCAGGTGCTCGCGGTCAGTGTCGACAGTCCCTTTGCCCAGAAGGCGTTTGTCGAGCAGAACAAGCTGAACTTTACGATCCTCAGCGACTTCAGGCGTGAAGCGGTGCGGACGTTCGGCATCGAGGATCCCCACTTCACCAACGGCCTGCTGCCGGGGGTCGCCAAGCGCTCGGTCTTTGTCGTGGACAAGAACGGGACCGTGACCTACCGGTGGGTGTCGGACAACCCCGGCGTGGAGCCGAACTATCAGGAAGTGGAGACGGCGGTCCGCAAGCTGACCCACTGAAACAAAGGGAACGAGGGAGCGGGACGGAGGGAGCTAGGGAGCGAGCGGACCGGGTGGCCGCGGTGGAGTTTCCTCTTCGTTCCCTGGTTCACTTGTTCCCGTGTTCCCGGGTCTTGTGAGTCCCGACACCCTCACCCCGACCAATCGCACGGGCCGGTCGAGAGTGAAACGATCCAGCAGTGCGATCGCGGTGCGGGTGATCAGCGCGGGATCGTTGGTGGGCGCCTCAAGCGTAAGCGCCCGGGTGTGGGTCCGGAAGTCCTGATACCGGATCTTGAGGGTGATGGTCTTGCCCCGGTACCCGTCCCGCCGGAGGTCATCGATCACCTCGGCGGCGAGCCCCGTAATAGTCCGCACGATCGCCTCTCGCACCCGCGTGTCGCGCTGGTAGGTCGTCTCCCTGCTCGCGGACTTGGGTTCCCAGCCCGTGACGACAGGGCTGTCGTCCTCCCCGCGGGATGTCCGGTAGAGATGCTCGCCCCAGCGCGGCCCCAGCAGTTCTTGCAGCGTCGCGATCGGCACTCCCACGAGGTCGCCGACGGTCCGCACGGCGAGCGCGGCGTCCAGCCGGGCGGCTGTCTTTGGGCCGATCCCCCAGAGCACGGTTGCCGGCAGGTCGCGTAAGATCCCCGCCACGGTCTCCGGCCGGATCTCGGTGACGGCGTCCGGTTTGTGCAGGCCCGACGCAATCTTGGCCAGCAGCTTGTTGGGTCCGATGCCGATGGATGCGGTGAGTCCGGTGGTGCCGCGAATGCGGACGCGGATCTCGTCTGCCAGGGCGCGGGGCGGTTCCGTCCGCGCCGACACATCAAGGAACGCCTCGTCCAGCGAGAGCGGTTCCACCAGGGGGGTGTATTCGCGCAAGATCGTCATGATCCGAGCCGAGGCGGCGCCGTAGGCCCTGAAGTCCACCGGGAGGAAGACGGCCTCCGGACACTTCTTAAATGCGGTGCGCAGCGGCATCGCCGAGTGGATGCCGTAGGCCCGCGCCTCGTACGAGGCGGTCGACACCACACCCCGGCTGTGGGGATTGCCGGAGCCGCCAACCACCACGGGTTTGCCGCGCAACTCGGGACGGCGCAGCTGCTCGACCGCCGCGAAGAACGCGTCCATGTCGACGTGCAGGATCGTCCGCGTCATCGCCGCGACCCGCGCGTGGCTCCGAGCCACCGGATCAACACCCGGTGGGCCAGGGCCGGGTTCCCGTCCACCGGCACCCGGACCGCTGTTCCGGCGAGCGCGCGCTCGGCATCCGCCAGAAGCCCGGGAGGCCACAGGAACAGCGCCGCGATGTCCCTGGCCGGTACCGCGCCCGTCGTGCGCAGGTAGCGCTCGAGGATCCGCATCGACGCGCGCGCGCTCGTCACCGCACCGGCGGAGCGGATCGCATGCGGAAGCCACCGGTCAAACGTGTCCCAGATGAAGCTGTAGCTCCCATCGCTTTCGCCGACTTTGCCGATCAGGAATGCGCCCTGCAGATCGGAGAGAGCCCGGTGGAAGGCGGCGCCGCGGTCGGCACGGGTCACGAACTGCCTGCGCAGTGTCCATGTCGAGCACGCGCCGTGCCGGCGGACGTACTCGTAGACGTCCTTGGCGAGCAGGCTGAGCCGGCCCTCCCGGTAGGCCTGCAGGTAGTCGTCGCTGTCTCCAACGTTCCCGGTCAGCGTGTAGAAATAGGGCAGGTAGCGCAACGAAATGTACGTGGGCTTGGCCCTGATGATCTTGCCGTAGTACAGTTTCTTGTCGGTGGCCAATTCGTCTTTCCAGGCCCAGGCCCACGACCACATCCGGTCGATGCTGCGCGTCGCCAGGACGTCGAAGAGCCCCGGTAGCCCGCCCGGTCCGCTGGTGAAGGCGTAGCAGAAACCCACGCGGTTGACAAACGCGAGCGCCGACCGCTTCGTCCGCACGTGGTGCCGCGCGAGCAGCGCGGCGCGGTAGCGGGCGACGTCCCCCCAGGTCATTTCGCGCATGATGCGGCTTCTTCTTCGCGTTCGACACCCGCCTCCTGTTTGGCTGGATCTCCAAGTCCCACGGCGGCATAGCGGAAACCCACATCAAAGGAGGTGAGACCGGGTACCCGGTCTCACACGGGGCAAGGTCCCCAGCCCGGTAGTGGGTCAGTTTGAAATACCCACTACCCTCTTCTGGGGAGTGGGTCGTCTGCATGGACGGGCGGCTGGCTGCTCGGGGGCGGTCCCTCGCGTCGAGTCGGGCGGCTTCGGCTTGGATGTGCAGGCCTCCCGCTCCCTGGCGCGCTCGCCTGCCAATATGCGACGGAACACGACGGCCTCTGCTGCGTTCCCGCGACGTGGCTGGGGCGATCCCGACCTCACGGCCTGCCAGGTGGGTTGCCGCCCTCCAATCTCCGCTCGGGGCCGTCCCCACTCGCCCGCCGCCCGGCCCTCTGGTCCGTCCCGAGCTGCTGCGGGAACCTCCGAGCGGCCTTCCACTCGCCCAACAGAAGACGGATGACAGTCCAGACTGAACCACTACTCCCAGCCCGCCGCCGTAGGCAGTCTCGACGTCAACTGCTACACTGATGCTTGTTATGTCCACGTTTCGCGCGCACACGCTGGCCAACGGCCTGACGGTTCTGCTGGTGGAGCAGCGCACCGTTCCCGTGGCCACGTTCTGGGTCTGGTACCGGGTCGGGAGCCGCAACGAGACGCCCGGCGGCACCGGGATCTCCCACTGGGTGGAGCACATGCTGTTCAAGGGGACCCCCACTCATCCGAAGGGCATGCTGACCCGCCATATCGACCGGCTCGGGGGCCGCTGGAACGCCTTCACCTGGAAGGACTACACCGCCTACCACGAGGTCTTGCCGGCGGAGCACCTGGATGTGGCCATCCGGCTTGAAGCCGACCGCATGCGCAACACCATCATGGACCCCGCGGAGGTCGAGAGCGAGCGGACGGTCATCATCTCTGAGCGAGAGGGGAGCGAGAACTATCCTTCGTACCTGCTGCGGGAAGAAGTCGACGCAGTGGCGCACAAGGTTCATCCCTACCGGATACCGGTCATCGGCTGGAAGGACGACCTCCGGGCCATCACCCGGGACGATCTCTTCGCGCATTACCGGACCTATTACCATCCGAACAACGCCATCGCGGTGGCCGTCGGACCTTTCGAGCCGGACGCCGTCTTGGAATCCATCACGCGCTTGTTCGGCGAGATTCCGGCCGGGCCGACGCCCCCGGCCGTGCGCGCGCACGAACCCCGGCAGGAAGGAGAACGGCGCGTGCTCCTGGCCCGCCCCGGGGGCGCGACGGCCTATCTGCATCTTGTGTACCATGTGCCGGCGGCCTCCCATCCGGACCTCCCGGCGCTGCTGGTGGCGGACGGCCTGCTGTCGGGCTTCAAGAGTCTCGTCCCGTTCGATCCGGGCGGCGGCGGGCGCAGTTCGCGGTTGTACCGCGCACTGGTCGAAACCGGCCTGGCCGCCGAGGCGAGTTCCGCGTTCACACCCAGCGCCGACCCGACGCTCTTTAGAGTGATGGCCACAGCCCGCGCGGGCGTGGACCTCACGGCCGTGGAAGAACGGGCGCTGGTCGAGGTGGCGCAGCTTGCGCGCGAGCCTGCCGCGGAGATGGAGCTGGCAAAGGTGAAGAAGCAGGCGAAGGCCCAGGTCGTGTTCAGCCGCGACGGCGTCTTCCGCACGGCGATGGGTCTGGGGGCGTTCGCGATCGTGGACCGCCCCGACGCATTTGAGTCGCTGCTGGCCCGGATTGAGCGCGTCACCGCGGAGGATGTGATGCGCGTCAGCGCCGCATACCTGGGGGAAGGGAGCCGCACGGTCGGCACGTACCTGCCGTCCTCCGGCGCGAGCGCGGCCGCCGTCCAGGCCGCCGTCCGGCCCGATGTCTTCTCGTTCTCGGGGCCCGCCCGCGCGGGCGTGCGGATACCGGCGATTACGCCCGACACCGTGACCCGCCGCCGGGTCTCCAATGGCCTGGTGGCGCTCGTGAAGGACGTGCAGGGAAGCGGACTCGTGGCCATCCACGGGTACGTCAAGGCGGGGGCCATGTACGACGATGCGCGCAGCGGTCTGGCGCGGTTCGTCGCCGCGATGCTGCAGCGTGGCACCGCAGCGTTCACCTCACAGGCGCTGGCCGAACTGCTCGACGGCATGGGTGCGTCGCTGAGCGTCCGCGCCGACATGGAGGTCACGACGGTCAGCCTGCGCACTCTTGCCGAGGATGCCGCCGCCGCGGTGCGCATCGTGGCTGAGCTCCTGACCCAACCGGTCTTTCCGCCCGAGGAGATCGAGAAGGTGAGGGGCGAACTGCTGACGTCGATCCGCATCGGCGCGCAGGACACCCGCCTGATGGCGGACCGGACGTTCCGGCGTCTGCTGTACCCCGAGTCGCACCCGTACCGCCGCGTGCCGGACGGCGAGGACGCGGTCGTCGGCGCGCTCGTCCGCGACGATCTTGTGGGGCTCCACCGCCTCCGGTACCGGCCGGATGCGGCCGTGCTGGCAGTGGTCGGGGACATTCGGGCGGGCGATGTCCTGGAGACGGCTGAACGGGCCTTCTCGTCCTGGCCGGGACAGGGCGCCTGGTCCCTTCCCGCAGTCCCGGCGACCCCTCCACTTGCGACACCGGTGCGCGGCGAGCATCGCATGGACGGCAAGATCCAGTCCGATATCGTGCTCGGCGTTCCCGGTGTTGCGCGGACCGCTCCCGGCTACTACGACGCGATGATCGCCAACCTCATTCTCGGACAGCTCGGGCTGATGGGCAGGCTCGGTGACCGCGTGCGCGAGCGCCAGGGGATGGCCTACTATGCGTTCAGCGATCTGCGCGCCGGACTCCTGGCCGGACCCTGGGTGGTCCGCGCCGGTGTCAACCCCGCAAACGAAGATGCCGCCGTGGAAGGGATCCTGACTGAGATCCGGCGCTTTCAAGAAGGCGGACCCGAAGACGAAGAACTGGCCGACGCCCGCAGCTTCCTCATCGGATCTCTCCAGGTCCGGCTCGAGACTAATCCGGGGCTCGCGCAGATGCTGGCCGACATCGAACTGTTCGATCTGGGCCTCGACTACCTCGCCCGGTATCCCGGGATCATCCGGGGGGTCAGCCGCGATGCGATTGTCCGTTCGGCCCGGGCGTTCTCCGGCGAGTCGTACTGCCTGGCCGTTGCCGGGCCACACAAGAAATGACGGGCCGCGGGCCCGGCAGCGTGGGTATGCGGGTGGCCGTCATCGGCGGGACCGGCCGGCTTGGCGGGGCACTGGCCCGGCGGCTGCACGGCGTGGGCGTCGACGTGCTGCTCGGGTCGCGCGACGTGACCAAAGCGCAGACCGCGGCGCGGTCCTCGGGGCTCTCCCCGGAGGCCGGCCGGCACAACCGGGAGGCCGCCGGCGCCGCCGGCGTGATTGTCGTCACCGTGCCATATGCTGCACACCGGGAGATCCTTCTCGACATCGCCGCCGCGGCGGCAGGGAAGATTGTGGTGGAGACGACGGTGCCGCCTGCCGGGGCGGGGCCGGCCGGCCGGCCGCCGGCGGGATCCGCGGCGG
>JBIOWP010000103.1:0-16954 GCA_044868695.1 bacterium | reverse complement strand
GTCGCTTCAGGGCGAAGTCGAACCGCGCAAAGGCGTAGGCGGCGAGGGCGCCCGCCGCGAGCGCCAGCAGCGTGGTGAATGACGCGACCGCCACGGTGTTCCGCAGCGCCCGCATGAAGGCCGGGTCCTCGAACGCCATCGCGTAGCTGCGGAACGTAATCGTGTGAGGCAGATAGCGCAGCGGCGTTGCGACGATTTCGTACTGGGGACGGATGCTCGAGGCCGCGATCCACAGGACCGGGAAGAGGGCCCAGGTCACCACCACGGCGACGGCGGAGTAGATGAAGAGAGCCTTTCCCGCCCGCGCGGCCCGCCTCATCGTCCCTCCGCCATCGCGGCGCCAGCCTGGGCGCGCAGGTAGAAGAACGATAGCACCAGGACCAGGGCCGTGAGCGCAAACGCCATCGCGGTGCCGTATCCGAAGTCCAGGTAGCGGAACGCGGTACGGAAGATGGAGTAGTTCAGGACCATGGTGCGGCCGGCCGGTCCCCCGTGGGTGAGGATGTCAACGATCGCAAAGACATGGAGCGCGTCGACGAGCATCAGGATCACCGTGAGCAGCGTCACCGTCCGCAGCAGCGGCACCGTGATCCGGCGGAACCGGGTGACCGACCCGGCGCCGTCCACTTCTGCGGCTTCATAGAGTTCCTGAGGGATTCCCTCCAGGCCCGCCAGGATGATCAGCGTCGGCAGCGGGAGCACTTTCCAGACGTAAGCCAGGATCAGGCTCGCCATGGGGTAGTCGATGAGCCAGTTGACGCTCTGGGGGAGGATGCCGAGCCGGCCGAGGATGTCGTTGAGCGGTCCGAAGTTGGGCGCGTACAGAGACTTCCACATGATGCCGTTGACCACCGGCGCGAGTGCCCAGGGAATCAGGACGACCGTGCGGACGAGCCGGCGCCCCGGGAACTCCTGGTACAGCAGCAGCGCCAGCAGGTAGGCCAAGAGGACCACGGCCGTCACGGCGCAGAGAACAAACACCGCGGTGAGGCCCGCCGACTCCAGCATCTGGGGGTCGGAGAGCAGGCGGCGATAGTTCTCGAAGCCCACGAACCGCTCAGGCGTGTTGATGCGCAGCTGCAGCAGGCTGATGCGGACGGCGCCGACCAGCGGGAACGCTGCGACCGCGGCCAGCAGCCCCAGGGCCGGCAGCAAGAGGAAGAACGGCGTCGCCCGCGCCTGCAGGCGACGCCGTGTCTGCCCGATGGCAACGTCTCTGTGCGCGCCGGCGAGCCCCAACGCCGCCTACGGTCCCCGCAGGATGCGGGCGACCGCCGCCGCCGCCGAATCGAGCGCGGCCTGCAGCGGTTTACGTCCGCGCAGCGCCGCCTGCAGCTCGGACTCAATGGCATCCTCAAGCCGCGGGTACTCCGACCAGACAAACCGTTTCACCGGATACAGGCCCGCCCCGGCCGTCGCGGCCATCAAGGGCCCGAGGCTGGGATCGCGTGTCAGTTCAGGATTCGTGTACAGCGACAGCGCCGGGGGCATATAACCGCGGGTCCGCAGCCCTTCCAGCTGCACGGTCGGGGAGGTCATATGCTGAAGGAGCTTCCAGGCTTCCTCCAGGACCCCACGCTGCGCCGCCGCTTTGGTGATGGCGTACCCCTCCGAGCCGTGAATCGTGGCGCTGCGCGTGACCGACGGATCCAGCGACGGCAGAATCGTGACGCCCACGTTGCCGAGGACGTCCTTCGTGGCACGGGTGGGATCGTTGGCCTCGGCCCAGCCCGATCCCCACATGGACATCATCGCCACACGGCCGGCGTTGAACACCTGGCGGGTGGCGACGTTGCCCAGCTGGAGCTGCCCGGTGTCCATGCACTTGTGTTTGTACATCAGGTCGTACGACGCCTGGAGGGCGCGCAGGCCCCGGCGGTCGTTGAAGACCGGCGTGCCCTGCGGGTTGAGAATGTCGCCGCCGGCGCGGTACAGCCACCGTTCAAAGGTGTTCAGCATCGTGGAGCCGACTTCCATGCTCTCCGCATACCCCCACTGGTCGATGCGGCCGTCACCGTCGCGGTCCTTCGTGAGCTTGGTGCACATCGCCACCAGCTCATCGTACGTCTGCGGTGGTTTGTCGGGATCCAGTCCGGCTTCCTGGAACATCTTCTTGTTCCAGTAGAAGTAGTAGAGGGTGACATGCCGGGGCACGCCGTAGACGTGGCCGGCCGCGGACACCGGATGCAGCGCATATGTGAGCAACGACTCCCGCTGTCTGGCGGGCCACTTGTCATCGATGGCCTGGAAGAACGGCCAGAACTCGTTGGTCCACCCGCCCCAGGTCTTGGTGATGTCGATCGACGTGTCCCCGGCGGCAAATGTCGTCGCCAGCCGCGTCTGGATGCCCGGCCAGGGGGAAGAAATCCACTCCACCCGCACCCGGCCGTTGGTGACCCGTTCGTATTCTGCGGCGGCTTTGGCCCAGGGATTACCGGTCGGGCCTTCGTCGAGGACGCGCAGCACGAGCGGCTGCTGCGCCCCGAGCGGTGTGCCGCTGCTGATCAGACTCAGCAGCACGATGACGAGCAGGATGATCTCGCCCCGGAATCGACTCCTCATGTTCGCTCCCCCTCTGGATGCCGTCGCTCGTCTTCAGACGCGCGATCACTTCACGCTTGACACTGGCGATGTGTGCAACGAACGTCGCCTCGGCCGAGGGGGCATCGTTCCGCCGCAGCACGGACACCAGCAGTCTGTGGCGTTTGACGAAACTCTCTCTGGTCTTCGAGTCGACCGCCCGGCGAGCCAGTGAGTCGAAATACCAGAGGACCGGCCCGACCGACGTCCACATCCGCAGCAGGACGGGATTGGCGGCCAGATCGACCACGGTTTCGTGAAAGGCGATGTTGTGCACCGCGGCCTGCGGCCAGTCGCCGGCCTCGACCGCGCGCCCCATGGCCTCAATGATATTTTCCAGAGCGCCGGACCCCGATGCCGTCAACCGGCCCGCCACCTGGCGGGCGGCGTGCCCCTCCAGCAGCTCCCGCACGGCGTAGCAGTGCGCGGCATCGTCGGCGGACAGCGTGGCCAGAAAGAAGCCGCGGCGGGGCCGGCGGACAACGAGGCCGGAGCCTTCCAAGTATGTGAGGGCTTCGCGGACTGGGGTCCGGCTGATCCCCAACTGGGCGCTGATCGCGCTTTCGTTGAGGCGGTCCCCGGAGTTGAGGGATCCCTCGTACGTGGCTTTCAAGATGAACGCCTGGACCTGGTGGTGGAGCGAGCGGACGTGCGCCGGGTCAAACTCCAGCGCCGCGGGATTCACCCTCAGGCTGAGGACGCTGCTGGCGTGGGGGAGCACCGTCCTGGCTTGCATCGTCGACTGTATACAGTACACGAAAGGTCGCTGAGTGTCTAGACGACATCATGAAGGAGGAGAATAGGCCCTCCGAGCGAACTAAATTCGCCTCCCCGCATTCCACACGCCGACGCTTAAGCGCTGGTCGATGTAGGCTTGTAAGAATCGAGCTTGCCGGGCCTGACGGCTTCGGGAGGTCGGCCCAGGAAGTACCCTCCTCCTCTGCCCTTCTTGCTCTACAGGAACCCCATGGTCTTCAGAACCAGCAGGATGAGCTCGAGGATCTCTTTGGGGATCCTGCTCCCTCCGCGCCAGTTCAGAGATGATCAGCAGGGGCCCGCGGGGGTGCTGCCGGCAGACAGGAGGAGCGCCATCAGCCTGTATTTGGCCTTTTTGGGCAGCATTTCTCAGAGCCCCCGGTCATTCTTTGGATAGCTAGACTGATAGGAGCAAGCGTACGCATCCGGGGTGGAACCTGCGAACCACCAGATGGTGGGATAGGGTTCAGGTTCCCAACCGATGGAGGGCGGGAAGTCCTTCCTCGGGCCTTTGGCACCCAAAGGCGGGGTTTGCTCCCTTTCAACTTCGCACAAGTCGGAGTCTCACAAGGAGGAGAACGGTCGGCGGGCCAGAATAGTAAGAAATCCCCCTGACGGGCGGCTGCGACGCGAACAGGCTCGACTTCGCAGCGCGGCCTAGGTTCTTGATTGACAAGCGAGCCTGGATGTTCCGACCGTCGGTTTCGAGGGCACCGGAGCGACGGACTCATATCTTTCTTCGTCTGCTGTCCTCCGCCTTGATCCGCCCCTTCCAAACACGGTCGAGTAGTCTCAGGTGAGGATGATGTGGCAGTGAAATTGCCGTGATATTGGGCCTATTGCAAACGCGCCCGCGGGCGCCTGGGCGGTTGGTGCGCTGAGGGTTTGAGCAGTGGGGGGCTGGAAGATGATCCGGGTGCTGGTGGCGGACGACCTTGCCTTTATTCGGCACGGGATTCGGTCGCTGCTCGGGAACGCCGCGGAGATTGAAATCGCAGGAGAGGCGGCGACGGCTGATGATGCTGCCCGACTGGCTAGGGAGCTGAAACCAGACGTGGTGTTGATGGACCAGGACATGCCGGGCGACACAGTCCGCGCGGCACTCGAGATCAAGGAGACCACTCCCGCTACCGAGATCATCATCATGACCGACGAGCTGGACGACGGTCGCGCGCTTCGGGCAATTGAGGCTGGCGCGACAGGATACGTCCTGAAGGATATCCCCGTGACGAATCTCAGTGCGGCGCTCCGTTCGGTGTGCAACGGTCGAGCCTTTTTCCATCCCGAGGTCACGCGGAAGTTAATGGAACGGCTTGCGCATCTCTCGCGCGAGCAACGGGCCAGGATGCGGCTTGAATCCGATGGGCTCACCTCCCGTGAGCTCGATATTATCATCGAACTGGCGAAGGGAGCCACGGATCGAGAAATCGCCGCCAAGTTTGTGGTGGCCGAGGGGACCGTTAAGACTCATACCCACAACATCTTGCGCAAGCTGGGCGCCCGCAACCGCACGCAGGCTGTCGCGTTCGTGCTGCGCAAAGGCTTGATCGAGTAGTCCCCCGCGGGGCCTCTACCGTTTAGGTCCCCCCATCTACCTCTCGACGGATCGACATGGTCGGCCAACCCACATAGGCTGATGCCAAATGGATCCACACGCGTCCCAACAGGGCTCTGAGGTGTTGGCGAACTCCCGACTGGCGTTCATCGGGGCTGGCGTCATGGCGGAAGCGATGATCCGGGGGGTCCTGGCCCATCACCTCGTCTCCCCGAACGCCATTACCGCCAGTCATCCCCGGGAGGTCCGGCGCCACGAACTGCACTCACGTTTTGGTGTACACACGAGCGAAGAGAACCGATTGGCCGCGGCCGCCGCGGACATCGTGGTATTGACGGTTAAGCCGCAGATACTGCCGTCGGTCTTGGCTGAGATTCGAGGCAGCCTGGCCCCGCAGGCTTGCCTGGTGTCGGTCGTCGCCGGCGCGCGAATCAGGACAATTGTAGAAGGTACGTTGCACCGGGCGGTCATTCGCTGCATGCCCAACACCCCTGCGCAGGTCGGCGAAGGGATCACGGTGTGGACGGCGACGGCGGAAGTCAATTTCCAGCAGCGGTCGCAAGCACGCGCCATCCTGCGCGCGCTAGGGACAGATCTTCCGGTGGAGAAGGAAGAGTATCTTGACATGGCCACGGCGGTTAGTGGAACTGGACCGGCCTATGTCTTCTTGCTCATGGAGGCGCTCATCGACGCGGCTGTGCACTTGGGGTTCTCCCGAGCCGATGCGCGTCAGCTTGTTCTCCAGACCATCCGTGGCGCCGCCGAGTTCGCCGCACAGGCTCAGCTCCATCCGGCCGAGTTGCGGAACATGGTGACGTCGCCAGGGGGGACCAGCGCGGCGGCGCTGTACCAGCTCGAAAAGGGAAGTTTCCGCACGGTTCTTTCCAAGGCGGTTTGGGCCGCCTACCAGCGGTCGATGGCGCTCGGGCAGATCAGCCAGCCTGTGGAATCCAACGGTGGCGAGGCCCCGACCGGGATTAAGGACCCCCTGCTGGTGCAGGATACGAGATAGCGAGGGTGGGTGTAGCCACGGCGGCGGCCTGCGCGTTCAGACCGTGCAAGACAAGGCCGGTGGTCAATAGCGTACGCTCAATGGGGACCGGCGGACGCCCAGTGTTGAATAGCGCGACCAGGGCATGGACGAGGTAGCCGAAATGGTCAAATGGCGGTCCCTGAAGGGTGACCCCGCTGGTCTCGATGGATCCATCGCTGTAGCGGACGCCTAGGCGAAATTCTCCCTCGCCGAACGCTCGCGGCACGGCGGCCAGCACGGCCCTTGCCCCATCCCGATACTGGATCAGGAGGACCGAGGGTTCCATCGAAGCCCCTGAGCCCGGTGGACCGCCCGGTAACGTCTTGACGGATGCGAGCAGCGCATCGAAAACGCGGCCTCCCCACACCTCGCGATCCGGCATCGCCCAATAGGCGCGGCCGACGTCGCGAAGGCCACTCACGCCGACCTCGCGGGAACTCCGGCGTTCCATCAGCGATTGAAGCAGTTCAGCGAGGTGAAACGCGTCCGCCCGGTACGGACCAGCAGTGATGGCGACGACAACGTCCATGCGCCCACTGCGCAGCGGTCGATCCAGCGGCATGAACCCAAGGACTGAACCTCCCATCAGGGGAATCGCTCGACGCTCGGCTTCCGCGACGATGGCTTGGCTGTCCGCCCAGTTGGCCGAGATCATTTTGTCAAAGAACACCGGTACACGCGATCCCGTCTGATCAAGGATCCGGAGCACTTCCCTCACCACCTGAAGCCGGGGGGTTGGGCTGGCCGGCTCGCCGCCGCGGCGCAGAAGATCTTCGCGCGTGCCGATGAGCACGCCGTCTACTGCCAATCGCGGGCGCGGGGCAGCGGGATCGTCGACTAGGGCGTCGGCGATCGTTCGCGCCACCCGAAATCCATACCGCGCTGCCAGTACTTGTGTCTGGTCGGTCGGCCGCGGGGCATTGGTGTACACCGAGCCTACCGTCACGGGAGAGAAGTAGTGAGTAGTCCCGACCCGATATCCTTCGAGGAATCGTGCCCCGATGACATCGGCATGAGACGCCGGGTACCAGCTCTCGACGATGAACGCCACACGTTTGCCCTGAGCTGGCGAGGGTGACGTCCCTGAGGCGAGCGCAACGCAGAGTGTGACGGCAGCACACGTCCGCGCCAGCAGAACCCACGTCATGGCCGCGCGGCCAACCGTGGAAAAGCTAGAACCCGAAGCGGGTAGGCGAGCATGACGTACAGAGTCCCATCTGGGGCGACCGTTGCCCCCTGAGTCTGCGGACGATACCGTCGCTGCCATCCTGGCGGGGGCGGAATCGGCGCAACGCGCCCCACAACCTCTGGCCGTCCAGCCGTGGTGACGAGCTTCAGGACATATAGCACGCCCTCGGGAGCCTCCTCAACGGCCGCAGCAGTGTAATAGACATTTCCGTCAGGGGCAGCGGCCATCGTGTAGTAGATGACGCGTCGCCCCGGTTCCGGTTTGTCAGCGCGGCCGTGCAACAGCACGGTCAGGGACTGCGGCGCGGGGACAAATGAATATGTCTCGCCCGAAGACTGCCCGACGCCGTGGAACCGGCTCCCATCGAGATTCGCCGCCATAGCGTACGGACCGTGGCCTATCGTTGATACTTCGTAAGACCCGCGACCAGAAAACTGCAGGGGGACGCGTTCCATCCGGCTGGCGGCGGCATCATACCGTACGAACGCGTCATTCCCGGCTGGGTGATACACATCCCCATTGGCCAGTACCACGAGATGCCGTGTGGGCGGACCCGACGAGGCAAGCGGGCCTCTGTCGACGAAGGTGCGCGTTTGCGGATTGAACGTGATGAGGTGGACCTCGGGGTCGGTGAGCGCATAGATGATGTTGCGACGAGGGTCGACGCCGACCGCGATGATGCTCTGGCGGGGTCGAGGGATCCCCAGATCGGTCACACGTGCCGCGCCGGGATCGTAGACGAGCAGGTGCCCTCCCGGATAATTCGCCTGCCAGCGCTCGTCATCCGCAGGCTTCCCGGACTTCGTCCCAAAGTAGACCTTTCCGTCCGGTGCGATCGCCGGTTTTGTGTGGATCTTGGCCTGTGCGTACGGGCCGGGAGTCTTCTCTCCTGTCGCTTCCGCCATGTCGGCGACCAACTGGAACTCCCGCTGACCTGGCGCCCATACCAGAAAACGAGCGAATCCATCATAAAAAGTGGTGCCAAGATACACTTTTCCGTCGGGCGCGGCCTGGATCGCCGTATAGGCACCCCCGGTATGGAACTGCTCTGGGACCGGGATGACGACAGGGGTCAGAACGGCGAGGTCGGCCGGTGCAGCGGGGACGCTGAGCACCAGGAGCAGCAGGACACCAGCAGGCGCCATCGCTCCCAGGCCGCGGAGGGTGTACCTTCCGCCCCGGTCGCTGCACCCGATCCTCTGTCTATTGCGGGTCATCGGCTCTTCCCTCCGGCCGCCGGTGCGTCATGACTTTGGCGGCATCCAATCTCTATCCTCCCCACTCAGAAGTTCAGTCCCTCGATGGATCGACCTCCTCCCGAATCCAGCGCAAGAATAGGGGCCATACGCCGCGGTGGCGCTTCAAGCTGGGAAGACGCGGGGTTAGGCGGAATGAGATGCAGGCACGAGGTCATGTCAACGCCCGAGCCGATGAGTGCACGGTGAGGAGTGTGGACCGCGGACAACCGACCGTGTTGTTTCAGGGTGAGGCGTACCACGTCATCGGATTCTACTTCGCGCGCAAACACCAAGGGCCGCGCGACCTCTTTTATGTCTTGCGTCCCCTGACGGAGTATGGCCAAGGGCTGTGCCCGCTCGACGAAGGGGACGTCACCGCAAGGTAGGCGCAGGCAGCACGGCCCGTCTCGTCAATAATTGAGAAGGCGGGCAGTTCTGAATCTTGATGACACTGTCGATGTCACCGGATGGCCGACCGGTGCATGAGGGCGGCGGAGCCATGCACGCGAAACTCCGACGTAAATGATTCGCCTTGGGATGGAGAGCGATGACGCGTTCTGAGGTAGTCCACAAGACAATTGCGGCACTGGCAGCACTGTGGCTGGCCGCAAGTTTGCTGGCTGGCCATCCGGCCTTGGCCCAGGAGTACCGACTGGGTCCTGGCGACGAGCTCGAGATATCCGTGCTGGACGAGCCGGACCTAACAAAGAAGGTCACGGTGCGCCCGGACGGCAAGATCACGTTCCCGTTGGTGGGAGAGGTCGAAGTCACGGGTCTTACGGTCGACCAGCTACGGGACACCCTGGCCGCGGCCCTACGGCGGTTCTTGAAACGTCCACAAGTGACGGTGATTGTCTCACAGAACCGGGAGGCGTTCGTTTATCTGGTGGGGCAAGTGCGCAACCCAGGGGCCTACGAGATGATGCCTGGCTGGACGGCCATGGAGGCTATCGCCAAGGCCGGTGGGCTCACCTCCAAAGCCGCGTTGAAGACGGCGTCGGTCATCCGACGCGCTTCGGGCACGCCGATGCCTCTTGACCTGGGCCGCCTGATCCTCCAGGGTGATACGTCGGCAGATGTCGCGCTGGAAGTAGGAGACGTGATCCTCGTCCCCGAGCTGAAGAACCGCGTGCTCGTTCTGGGCAGCGTGCAGTCCCCCGGCGCCTACGATCTGCTCGAGGGTGCAAAAGTCCTCGACGCCATCGCGTCCGCCGGTGGCCCGGCTCCAAAGGCTGTCCTGACATCGGTCACGATCGTCCGGCAGACCGCGACCGGCCGAACCCCGGTGGCCACCGTGAACGTGGCCGCCATGCTCAAGACAGGCGACCAGTCCACTAACATGGTTCTGCAGAACACCGATATCGTCTATGTCCCGGCGAAGACGGTCACGTTCGGCGACGTGATGCAGTGGCTGTCGGGGATCAGCCTCGTCCTGGCCCTGACGGGTTTCTGAGACGGGAGATCCGGATAACCATGAGCGAGGTCGCGTATTACTACCGGGCCGTGCTCAAGCGGCTGCGGCTCGTCTTGCTCCTCGCCGGGCTCGTGGTGGGTTTCGTCTATGGGCGGATGGCCACGCAGCCCCCGAAGTACGTCGGCACGACCACACTGATGATCACCACGCAGTCGCTGTTGACCGTCCCGACGACGACCGCGACCGAGAACCAGAACAACAGCGCGGGCGCCAAAGCAGAGACGACTGTTACGAACAGCATCGTACAGCTCATCACCAGCCGGCCCATTGCCGAACGCGTCGCGACCAAACTCAGCCTAGGCGCTCCAGAGCAGGTGCGGAAGAGCCTGCAGGCCTCAAAAGTGTCCGGGACCAATCTGATCTCGATCCGGGCCTCCTCGACCGACCGCCTCCTGGCGCCGACACTGGCCAATGAGGCGGCTACCCAGTTCATCGACTTCTTCCGTGAGGCCAACCGGCGCGATGCGCGGGACGTGCGGCTCTTCATCGAGCAGCAGCTGGCTTCGACCAGGGCCCGTCTAGACGAGCTGGACCGCCAGATCGAGAGCTACAAGGCCAAGGCCGGCATCGCGGACCTCAGCCAGGCCATCGCGAATACCACGCAGGACCTGGTCTCCACGCAGCAGGATGCGGAGACGACTCTCCTGCGTCTCAAGGAAGATGAGGCGAAACTGGCCGCGGCAATGGCGCGGCTGGCACGGGAAAAGTTCACCCGGATCACCATCCAGGACATCGAGACCAACCCGGTCTTCGCGCAATTGCAGACCGCGCTTACCGAACTGGAGATCCAGCGCGGGGAGCTCTCTCAGAAGTACACGCCCGATCACCCGAAGATCCAGCTGCTGCGCGAGCAAATCATCGCGATCCGCCGGCGGCTCGCCTCCGAGACCCGCAAGATTCTTGGGAAAGAGCAGGAGCAGGTGAACCCGGTCCACGACCAGCTGGTGCAGGAGATCGCAGATCTGGAGATTGATCGAACCGCGGCGGTGGCCCGACTGAATGCCCTGGCATTTTCGGAACGCCGCCGGCAGGCTGCGGTGGCCGCACTGCCAGGGGTGGAACGGGAGTTCACCGCGTTGCTTCGCGAGCGCAGCATCTACCAGGAGAACTATTCTCTGCTTTCCGAGCGGTATCTGGAGGCGCTGCTGCGGGAGAACGAGGCCGGGTACGTCCCGGCCGGGGTGCACGTGATGGAGCCGGCGGCCGTCCCCGAAGCGCCGGAGAGCGGGAAGCTCCTGGTCCGCCTGGGCATCGCCGTCCTCCTAGGGTTGCTGCTGGGGATTATCGCTGCGGTGCTGCTGGAGACATCTGAAGACCGCATCCGGTCCCCGCAAGACGCCGAGCGCACGCTGGGCGCTCCGGTCCTGGCGCGCGTCCCCAACGTGGCGTCCCGCAAACCGCTGCCGGTTATCCCGGTCCTGGTGGTGTTCCTAGTGTTGCTCGCGGGGCTGGGGACGGGAGCTGGGCTGCGGCTGAAGGGCAAGTCCACCCGCGAGTTCACTGTCGACATGGCTTCGGCGATCGGCGCGTTGGTGAGTCCTGCTGTGCAGACGGAGACGGGGAGATGACCAGTAACGGGAAGTTCGCAGTGGTCAGTGATTTCCCGCCAGGGTCACCCTTCGTCGAGGCTTTCGAGCTGCTTGCGGCCAGCCTTGTGCTCCACAATGGGACGGAGCCGCTGCGCACGATTTGCGTGATGGCCGCGCGGGTCGGCGATGGCGCATCCACGACTGCCCTGAATCTGGCCCTGATCGCGGCACATGCGGGACGGTCCACGATCCTGGTAGACGCGAACTTGCGCGATCCGGCCCTCCACCGGCCCTTTGATACCCCGTCCCATCCAGGTGTTGCCGACATCCTTGCCGGGGCGGTACGCCTGGAGGACGCTCTGCAGGCAGTGCCGGTGCCCGCGCTCCGGCTGCTCCCGGCCGGGGAGGTGCGCGGTTCAGCGTCGGCGATGATGCAGACCGAGCGGTTAGCCGCGCTGTTTGCGGAGGTGGGCACGCGGTGCGCGTTTACCGTTGTCGATACGCCGCCCGTCCTACGGTATCCCGATGCGCTACACGTGGGCCGGTTCACCGATGGCGTGATCCTGGTCCTCCCGGCCGAGGCCGCGCAGCGGCAGGCGGAGCTGGAAGTTCGGCGGCGGCTGGAGCGGGTCGACGTGAAAATCCGGGGAATCGTTCTGAACCGCATCGCCATGAAAGAGGCAGTCTCCGGGTGAGTATCCCCGCGGTCACGCCGCCGGAACCTGCGAAGGCGCACTGGTATGCCGTTCAGACGAAGCCGGCGTCCGAAGACCGTGTCGTCCAGTGGCTGCAGCGGCGCAGCGCACTCGATGTCTTCCTGCCTCGCCTGGAGGCCGTCCGGCGGTGGCGGGGCCGCAAGGTTCGGTTGGTGGAGCCGCTCTTTCCTTCCTATCTGTTTGTCCACATGGCGCTCGAGCCCGCGGAGTGGAACACCGTGCGATGGACGCCTGGTGTGAAGCAGATCGTGGGGACCGGTGGAGTACCTATTCCGGTTCCGGAGGATGCCATCGCGATCCTTCAGACCCGGTGCACCTCCGGCGTGCTGCATTGGGAGCCGATACTGCATTCCGGCATGCGCGTCCGTATCACCCACGGTCCCTTTGCCGGCCTGGAGGGCATTCTGGAACGACCAGCCTCGCGTGCCGACCGGGTGCGCGTCCTGCTAACGCTCATGCGTACGGTTGCAGCCGTGGAAATCGATTGCCTGGATTGCGAAGTGCTGCGCTGACACGCGGTGCCGGGTGTCAGCAAACGGCTGTTCGATAATCGGCGCCGAAGTTGCTCCATATTGCGGCCTAGTTCAAGTTGGGGGAGGGCATAGCCAGTAGTGAGCGTTTGAACTCGTCCCTTTTGACAAACGCCGTCCCGGGCGCCGTCCCGGGGTGCAATCCACGGGCTTGGTTCGAATGCACCCGCGGTTTGCCCGCGTGGTCAAAAGGAGTGAGATCATGCTCAAGCTGGCTGCTTTCTCCCTCGCAGGTCTGGTTCTGATGACCGGTCTGATTGTCGCACATTCTGGCATTCTGCCGCCAGCCGTTGCGTCGAGCCCGCGTGCGGCGATCGCGGCAGCCACAGGACCAACGCTTCGCCTGACGACTGATCTGGGGATTCCCGCCGACCCGGCGATCGACGTGACCGACCGGCTCAACGAAGCCATCGCCGCTGCGGGACCGTTCACGACATTGCTCTTCGAAGGCATGTACCGGGTGGACACGACGGTGATGATCCGTGGGAAATCCACCTTGCGCCTACAGGCGCCGCCGGGTGTGACCGGCGTGGGGCTGCGACGCTATGCGCAGCTGCTCAGACCTACCGGGTGGCCGAGGAACGTCCCCTTCTATCCATACGTCTCGATCGACAACAGTGCCAATATCGAGCTCGTCAACCTCTCGGTGCGTGGTCCGCTGCAGAGCCGGAGTTACGATCCGGTCCGTGAGACAGCCCACGGGGTAGACATCGGAGTCGCGACCGCGGCTATCACCCTGTCGGGACTGGACATCCGAGGCGTGCACGGCGACTTCATTTACGTGGGCGGGGCCTTCCTCCAACCCCGACCGACGAACGTGCTGATCGACCGCGTCGTAGGCAAGATCTCGGGACGACAGTCGATCGCGTTGGTGTCCGGCCAGTTTATTACCATCAGGAATTCCGACTTCCGGCAGTCCGCGAGGAGCGCCATCGACATTGAGCCCCTCTGGGCGGCACCTCCTGGCATTGTATCCGACGTGCTGGTTGAAGACTCGCTGTTTGCCGATTGCAGAAACTTCGGGTTCGGGGCACACCAGGTACCGACGTATCGCGTGACGCTGCGCCGGGTGAAGTTCTTCGGCTGCATGGGGTTGGGCAAGTACAACGGCAATCCCCTCGCGTGGCACGATGGGCTGGTGCTGGAGGATGTCTCGTATGACTGGCACGGATTGGTCCTCACCGAAGACCTGAAGGGCGCATGGTTCATGTCCAGCGTCAGGAACTTTACAGTCGCCCGCGCCGTCTGGCGCTTCCGGAAGGCTGAACCGGGTCTCCTGGCCGGCGAGGGAACGGTGCAGGACAGCAAGTTCGTGTCTGACGCGGGCATCAACCCGGTGATGTGCGTGTTCCCCGGGGTGCTGATCCTCAACAGCTCTGGCACGGGGGCGTGCCGGTAGAAGAAATTAGTCTGACGCGGGCGGCCAATGGCGGCGCTCGTGAGTGCAGGTGTGCACGACGAAAGCGGGCGGGCCCGTGTGGGCCGGCCCGCTTTCGCAGATTTTGAGATTATCATCTCCACGCCCGGCGCGTTTCGCGAGATCTTCCCCCGCCGCGTGAACCGTATGCCGCACGACTCTTCCGCATAGGTGGAACATCTATGAGTCAGTCTTCTGATCCGCGGCGGGCTGCGGCCTCGCGCGCCGCCGTCTACTGGGGAGCGAGCCTCGCCGTCCTGCTGCTCGTGACGGCAACACTCCGGCTCCAGGGAGGCGGGCCGGGGCCACGGCAGTTCACCGACATCGCGTCTCCAGGAATGGCCGAGCCTCGCGCGATCTCCCGAGGCGCCTGCTGGGCCGATATCGACGGCGATCACGATCAAGACCTATTCGTAGCTAACCTCGAAGGCCATAGCCGCCTATGGCGGAACGATGGGCGGGGGATGTTTGTAGACATCGCCGAGAGATCCGGTATTCAAAGTGATCTGGTGCGTGCCATTGGATGTGCGTTTGTAGACATGGATGCTGACGGAGATCCCGACCTGTTCGTCACGGTCAACAGCGGCGGCACTCCGCCGGAGGCGAATAGACTATATCGAAATACGGGGGAGGGGACTTTCGTCGATACCCAGGCGGACGTAGCAATACCTGAGGTCGGCGCGGCATCGGTCGACTGGGCCGATTTCGACCGGGACGGAGACTACGACGGGTTTGTAGCGGCCCGCATCGGAAGATGGATATTGCGGCTGAACGCCTTTTTCCGCCAGGACTCGCCTTTCGTGTTTGTCAACGTGGCTGCGCGGTATGGGCTCGATGATCCTGCCGGGCCGCGATTCCCATACTTGGGCAGCTGGTTTGATTACGACGCGGACGGCGATGTGGATCTTCTCCTCGCTATTGATTACTGGGGGATCGAACTCTATCGCAACGAAGGAAACCACTTTGCTCAAGCGACCCAGCTGGCTTTCCCGGCGGCGACCGATGATACTCCCGGAGCACCCCCTAACAATGCCATGGGCGTAACGTGGGGGGACTACGACAACGACGGATGCTTCGACGTGTTTATCACGGGGTTGAACCTCAACGGCCAGGGCGGGTTCGGAGCAGATGTTCTCGGCGACCTGGCCAGCCGACTGTACCGGAGTAACTGCGACGGGACTTTTGCAGATGTGACCGCAACCGCCGGCTTGCACCCGACCGGCGTTGTCGAGTGGGGGACGAACTTCATCGACTTCGACAACGATGGCGATCTTGATCTCAGCGTGGTCGCAGGGAACGCGGGTGCTCGGACGAAGCCGGAATCCAAGCCAGCGAAGCGCCTCGTGACCGCACTTGTCTCGATCCCCCGCCGGTTCATGTCTCCCGCTCTTGCGGCGTGGCTGTATCGATTCGAGGCCATGGTGCCCGCCAGTGGAGGGGTCGGTGTGGCCGCAGCGATGCCCAATTTCTTGTACCAAAACCTGCTCGTGGAGACGTGTCGAGCGAAGTTTGTCGACGTGACCGCTCGAATGGGCGCAGCGGATATGGGATCTACGCAGGGCAGTGCTTGGGCAGATGTCGACAACGACGGCGATCTGGACTGGTTTGTGCCAAACCGCGGGACACGAAACCGGCTGTTCCGAAACGATGGACCAGTTGGAAACTACCTCCGAGTGCACGTGATCGGCAGGCGCCTACAGGACGCAGTTGGCGCATGGGTCAAGATCAAGGTGGGAACGAAGCAGCAGATCCGTGCCGTGCATGTACTGGATGGCTATCTGTCGCAGTCGCAAATGGATCCGCACTTTGGGCTCGGATCGTCGCACAATGTGGACGAACTCTGGATCCGGTGGCCTGGGACGAATCATTGGATTCTTGTCTGCCGCAACGTAGCCGCCAATCGAGTGGTGACAATCGCCGAAGGGGTGGCAGGATGCCGGTAATTTCAATCCTCCGACCTGCTCCCCTGGCGGGAGCCGAGCCATGGACTTTGCGCTGACTCCGGAGCAGGTCCAACTCCGGGACTCCGTCATCAGGTTTGCCCAACGAGAACTGAATGACGACATCGTGCGCCGCGACGCGAGCGGCGAGTTCTCGCGGGACGCCTGGGGGAAGTGCGCCCATTTCGGCATCCAGGGGTTGTGCTTTCCGGAAGCCTACGGCGGCAGCGGCGTTGATCCGCTGACCACGGCCATCGCGCTGGAGGCCTTGGGCTACGGCTGCAAAGACGAAGGTCTCCTCTTCTCGCTCAACGCCCAGATGTGGAGCTGCCAACTTCCGCTCTGGCGTTTCGGCCGTGAGGACCAGCAGCAGCGGTACCTCCGCGGCCTGTGTGACGGCTCTCTCATCGGGGTCCAGGCGATGACCGAGCCCGCCTCGGGCTCGGACGCTTTCAGCCTGCGCACCACCGCCGAACGCCGGGGCAGTACTTACATCCTCAACGGCAGCAAGACGTTTATTACCAACGCGCCGGTGGCGGACATTTTCGCGGTATTTGCCAGCACCGATCCCGCCAAGGGGTTTGCCGGGATTTCCGCGTTCATCGTGGAGCGGGACACGCCAGGACTGTCCGTCGGCGGGGAGATCCACAAAATGGGCTTGCGGACTTCGCCGATGGCCGAGCTCGCCTTCCATGAGTCGGAGGTGCCCGCAGACCACCTCCTCGGCGCGGAAGGTGCGGGCATGGCCATTTTCACGACTTCGATGGACTGGGAGCGCAGTTTCATCCTCGCGTGCGCCGTGGGGACGATGCAGCGCCAACTGGAGCAGTGCGTCGCCTACGCCAGGCAGCGCAAGCAGTTCGGGCAGCCGATCGGCAAGTTCCAGGCGGTGGCTCACCGCATCGTGCAGATGAAACTCCGGGTGGAGACCGCGCGGCTGCTGCTCTATCGGGTGGGGTGGCTGAAGGCCCAGGGGAAGCCGACGCTGATCGAATCG
>JBIOWP010000102.1:0-5182 GCA_044868695.1 bacterium | reverse complement strand
ATCAAAGTGGCCAATGTCGAAGTCGGCGGGCGTTCGAGCAGGGAAATGTACTGGACCGGGCGCAACGCCGAGGGCCTTGAGCGCGCGCTCCACCGTCTCGAGGTGCTGGCGCTCGACCCTCCCCCCGCTCCGGCCCCGAAATCAATCGATGTCGGCGCCACGGAGGCCATGCGCGCCACCGTGGGTGGAGTCTTTGTGCCCACGTTGCGGGAAGATGCCGTCGGGACGATCGTGCCTGCCGGGACGGAGATGGGCAAGATCCTCGATCTGCATACGCTGGCGGAGTTGCAGGTGTTCACCGCCCCGTACGAGCACACCGCCCTGATGCTCCTGCGTCCGCAGATCTGCACCGTTGAGGGCTCAGCCCTCGTGTATGTCGTTGCCAGACCGGCGTAGGCGGCAGTCGTGAGGAGAATCACCCGCCGGCGATTTCTCCAGTACGCTGGCGCCGGTCTTGCGTCTCTGGCGGCCGGCGACCGGTTCGCCGGGATGCCGGCTGCGCAGGAGCAGATCATTCCCATCGGCGCCGTTTATCCACTGACGGCTGCGGTGCCCCGCATTGGGGCTGCGATCCGCACCGCGGTCGATCTGGCGGCGGAGGTCGTCAACAACCCGTATCCCAACCTATCCCTGCCGCTGGCCCGCGACGCGGGGCTGCCGCGGTTGGGAGGCCGCAAGGTGCGCATCATCTGGGCCGACACCCGCGGCGACTCGGCCATAGCCCGGGTCGAGGCCGAGCGGTTGATCGAACGGGGGCGGGTTGTGGCGCTCATCGGATCCTACCAGAACGCTGCCACGGCGTCCGCGAGTTTGGTGGCCGAGGCCAGAGGCATTCCATTCCTCAACCCGGAGTCGACCTCGCCGAAGCTCACAGAGCGAGGCTTGCGGTGGTTTTTCAGGACCGGTCCCCACGATGCCACTCTTACGCGGCTGTTCTTCCAAATGATGGAGGATCTGAAGCGACGCGGCTACCAGATCTCCCGTGTGGCGGTGGTGGCGGAAGATAGCGAGGTTGGTGCAACCGCGGCCGGCGTGGCCCAGGGGTTTGCCGATACCTACAGCTACGCCCTCGTGGCCCGCGAATTGTACACCTCACCCCCAGGCGGATTGACCGCCGAGCTGGCGCGGATCCGCGCGGTCGATCCCGATGTTGTGATCGGCGCCAACAATGTGTTGGACGCCATCCTCATCGTCCGCACCCTGAGGGAGATGCGCTGGTTCCCCCAGGGGTTCATGGTCCACGAAGGGTTCAGCGCTGGACGCGACTTTCTGTGGGCAGCCCGTGAGGATGGGAATTACTTCCTCCCCCGGGCGCTGTGGGCGCAGGGGATCCGGCACCGCAAGCCACTGGTTGGGCGAGTTGGCGATCTGTACAAAGCCAGATTCGGGGTGGACATGGACGACGTCAGCGCCCGCACCTTTACCGGGGTGCTGTGTCTGGCGGATGCGATCAACCGCGCCGGCGCTCTGTCCGCGGCGGCCATCGGGCGCGCCCTCCGCGAGACGCACATCCCCGCCTCGCAGCTGATCATGCCCTGGGAGGGGATTGAGTTCGACGAGATGGGTCAGAATCGGCACGCCGGAGGCGTCGTTACCCAGATTCTAGGTGGCGAGTACAAGGTCGTCTGGCCTTTCGAGCTGGCTGAGGCTCCCCTCGTCTGGCCGGCACCGTCCTGGGACAAGCGGTAGGCATGCGCGGGGGAGTCTAGCATGCGGACGTGTTTGATTCAGGTTCCTTACATGGTTGGGTCTGAACTGCACGGGGCGAGCAAGGGGCCGCAACGCCTAGCGCGGGCCGCAGAGGAGCTGCTCGGAGCCAGGGGTCTCGGTGTTACGGTAGAGCGCGTTGAGCGCGCTGGGTCATTTCGCGATAGCGCAAGCGCGTCGCTGGCAGTCAACAGGCATCTGGCGCCGATCGTACGTCAGGCGATGGCGGCGCGACAGCTCCCCGTCATCCTGGCGGGATCTTGCGATGTTTGCATTGGAATCCTCGCGGGCTTCGATCATGCGCGCTGTGGCGTAGTGTGGCTAGATGCCCATGGCGACTTCAACACGCCTGAATCGACCATTACGGGGTTCTTTCCTGGGATGTCTTTGGCCGTGATCACTGGGCATTGCTACCAAGACTATTGGGCCCAGATCGGGGACAGCACCCCGGTTCCGGAGGCTGCAGCGCTCATACTAGGCGTGCGCGACCTGGACCCGGCAGAGCGTGACCGCCTGAAACGATCAGCAATTCAGGTAGTGAAGTGGCAGGACGGGAAACCGCAGGGAAGCGTACTGGCCTGCCTGGATGGTCTGGCGCAGCACGTGCAGGCCGTTTATCTGCACATCGACATGGATGCCTTCGACCCGCAGGTTGCCCCCGGCATCGTTGACACTCCCGTTCCGGGGGGCCTTTCGCTGGAAGACGTAGAGGACGTCATTCGTGAGGTAGCCTCCCGTTTCCGCGTTGGCGCCGCCGCCCTCACCACATATGAACCTGATTTGGACCAGAATGAGAAGTCTCTGCACGCGGGGCTTCGCGTCATCGAACTGCTGGCGGAGAATGCCTCGCGAGAGATCTGAACGGTAGGTTCCCAGTTTGGTGCCGTGTACCGATTCTCGAAGGTGGAGGTGTTGGGCAATTCTGTCCAAACTTCCTGATGGGGGTGTTGCGCACCTGAGGTCCCCCCGGCGGAAGGGAGGATGTATCCATGTCTAGTCGCGTCATGACAGCAAGTGCACCGGGCTCGTCTGGGCTCGGCGCCAAGCTTGTAGTATTGGCTGGTATTGGTCTCGTCGGCTATGGCCTAATGTTCCTCGTCCGCAACTTCACGGGTTTTATTGAACTTGGTCTTACCCCGCAGCTCGTTGGGGGCACCCCCGAGGAGATTCGAACCTTCAGTCCGCATCTTTACCATTACATCAGTCACCTGCAGGTGGCCGTGGCTGCCTTCATCATCGCCCTTGGAGTGACGGTGATCGCCCTGGCCTGGCAGGGAATTCGCACCCGGCAGCGCTGGGCTCTCTGGACGGCATTTGTTGCGCCCGTCATCGGAGTCGGGATCGCGTTGCCTCTTCACTACGTCTATGGCTTCGCGACACTTGGCCATCTCGGACTCATCTACCTTGATGCGGGCATCCTGCTTGTCGGCACGATCTTGGCACAGAAGGAACTCGCTCGCTAGCAGGATCATTATCTGGCGCTGCACGCCGTGATAGCGGAGCAGTAAATGGACGTCACCCTGGGCGTCATCGGCGTGTTGATCGTGCTGGCGGCGTTGATGTCGCGGGCCGCCGAGCGCGGTCCCTGGTCGACGGTAATGGCGTTCGTCGGTCTGGGACTGGTGCTGGGCGGGATAGGTGTCTTTCGCTTTCCCGTGGAGTCTCCGGTGGTGGTGTTTGCCGGCATCGTCACCCTCACGCTGACGCTGTTCACCGACGCCATCAAAATGCAGACCGAGCAGCTCAGACGCGACTGGCGGGCTT
The DNA here is from genome assembly GCA_044868695.1 of bacterium. Classification (GTDB taxonomy): domain Bacteria; phylum Sysuimicrobiota; class Sysuimicrobiia; order Sysuimicrobiales; family Kaftiobacteriaceae; genus JBIOWP01. The sequence continues at coordinate 1,711 of JBIOWP010000102.1, read as the reverse complement.
CGTTTGCGGTGCTCGGCCCCGGCACGATCTTGACGGCGGCAGCGATTGCCGTCACCGCCCATCTGCTCCTGGCTTTCGATCTGCCCCATGCCCTGCTGATCGGCGCGGTGCTGGCATCAACGGACCCGGTGCTGTTGCGCGACGTCTTCCGCGACGCCCGGACGCCGCGGGCGGTGCGCCAGATTCTGTCCGTCGAGTCGGGGATGAACGACGCGGTGGCGCTGCCGGCGATTCTGATTTTGATCGCGGTGCTGGGCGGACGGCTCGAATCTCCACAGGCCTGGGTCGGCTTCGCAGTGCCGGTGTTCTTCCTCAGCCCGCTGGTGGGCATCGGGATCGGCTGGGGTGCCATCCGCGCCCTCGTCTGGGTCGACCGCCGCATCGGCGTACGCCGCGACTATCAGTCGCTTTACTCCCTCGGCGTAGCCTTCATCGCGTTCGCGGTCGCCGACGCCCTGGGTGGCAGCGGCCTGCTGGCCGCCTTTGCCGCGGGACTGACGATTGCGCTGACCGACCTGGATCTATGTGAGTGTTTCCTTGAATATGGGGAGACGACGGCTGAACTGTTGATGCTGGTGGCGTTCGTGCTGTTTGGCAGCAGCCTCGTCCGACCTGCCCTGAACGCGCTGGACTGGCGCACGGCTGCGTTCGCCGCGCTGGTTCTGGTACTCTGCCGCCCCATCGTCTTGCTGGCCGTGCTCTCCCGCTTCCGGATTCCCTGGCGGGACAAACTCTTCGCGGCCTGGCACGGGCCGCGCGGCCTAAATTCGATCCTGCTGGCGCTGCTGGTGCTGGTGGCCGGCGTGCCAGGCGGCGAGCGCGTCTTTGCGGTAACCGGTATCGTCGTCTTGCTGTCGGTCGTCGTCCACGGCATCTCCGGCACCCCGATGGTGAGCTGGGCGTCCCAGACGCCGCCGAGTGAACTGTTCGAAGCGGAAGCACCTGCCCGAGAAGTTCCGCGGACCAGCGTCGCGGAGTTGGCGGGGATGCTGGATCGTCGCGAACCCGTTCTGGTCGTCGACGTCCGCAAACCCGGGGACATCGACCGGGACTCTCGCCGCATTCCCACCGCGGTGCACTATCCCCCCGATGAGGCGGCCGCGCGGGTCGCCGAACTGCGCCCGACTGGGCCGATCGTGCTGTATTGCGCCTGAACACAGGAAGCGACCAGCGCCCGTGTGGCGCTGGAACTCCGGCGCCGCGGCCTTCGCGACGTCCGAGTGCTCGCGGGCGGATGGGACGCGTGGCTGAGCGCCCATCCCTCCGCGCAGCCGGGTCTGGAACCCGCGGCGATGGGTTCAGCGGACTGATCGAGCGGTGCCTGGCACCGGACGTCCCGAAAACCGGCCAAATCGGTGCCTGGCACCGGGTGTCCCAGTCGCGCGGGAAAAGCCTCCAGTCACCGGTTGGTAGCTCCAGTTGGCGACGGTTTCGCGGGCACGCGGGCGGATCTTAGTGATCACGGTGCCAGGTACCGAAGACCCGAACCCCGCGACGCCGTCGCTCGGCGCGATCCCCAGGTGCTTATGGCACCTGGGGCCCTCAGCGGAACATTCATCGCGCCTCGCTCCTCGGAGGGGGCTATCCCCTCCGAATCCCCCCCTTAACACTCCGGGGGAGCTACGCTCCCCCTCATCCCCCTCGGCGTCGGGGGTTCGTTCCCAAAACCACCAAAGAATCCCAGGTACCAAACTGCGGCACCTGGGATTCT
>JBIOWP010000101.1:0-20477 GCA_044868695.1 bacterium | reverse complement strand
ACCGACAACATTCCCGGCGTCCCGGGTGTCGGAGAGAAGACCGCCGGCCAGCTGATCCAGCAGTTCGGCCGCGTCGAGGACCTGCTCGAACAGGTCAACCGGGCGCCGGCGAAGCTACACGATCCGCTGCGCGCGCACAGCGGGCAGATCTTGCAGAGCAAGCACCTGGCGACCATTGTCACCGACGTGCCGGTCCAGGTGTCGTGGGACGACCTGCGCCGCCGCCCGCCCCACCACGAGCGGCTGCAGGCGCTCTTCGCGGACCTGGAGTTTAAGAGCCTGCTGGAACGCGTCGGCGTCGTCGAGGAGCAGCCCGAGGGGCAATACCGACGCGCGGCGGATCCCGCCGAGCTGGCCGTGGCGGCCGGGGCGGAGGAGGTGGGCGTGTATCTGGGCCGCGGCGAGGGGCATCCGATCTCTGCACCGCTCACCGGGCTTGCCGTGTGCGCCATGCCGGGGAAGGCGCTGTACCTGCCGGTCGCCGACGACCGCGTTCCCCGCGTCCTCAGACCGCTGGTCGAGGGCCAGGCCGTCAAGGTCAGCGGCGACACGAAGGCCGACCTGCTGACGCTGCGCCGCTTCGGGCTGCGGCCGCGCGGGTTCGACTTTGACGTGGCGGTCGCCTCCTACCTGATGAATCCGGGACGGCGCACACACACGCTGGGATCGGCCGCGTGGGAGTATCTCGGCTGGCGGCTGCGCATGGACCAAGAGGACGAGGGCGAGCAGGGGCTGCGATTGGGACGGGATGAGGTCGCGGAGGCCTGCGAAGCCGCCGATGTGCTCCGCCGCCTGCGTCCGGTGCTCATTGACCGGATGAAGGAGAAACAGGTCTACGAGCTGTTTACCGACATTGAGATGCCCCTGGCGGCCGTCCTGGCGGCGATGGAGGCGGCGGGCGTGGCCGTGGACGTGCCATACCTGGAAGAGTTGGCCGCGGAGATGGACGGGCGGTTAGAAGAGCTGACGGCGGAAATCTACCGGCTCGCCGGTACGGAATTCAACATCAGCTCCCCCAAGCAGCTCGCCTTCGTCCTGTTCGAGAAACTGCAGCTCCCGCCCGTCAAGAAGACGAAGACCGGCTACTCGACCGACGCGGACGTCCTCGAGTCCCTGGCCCCGCAGCACGAGGTCGCGGCGAAGATCGTGGCCCACCGTGAGCTGACCAAGTTGAAAACGACCTATGTGGACGTGCTGCCGGCGCTAGTCCATCCGCACACGGGCCGCGTGCACACGACGTTCAATCAGACCGTGGCGGCGACGGGCCGGGTCATCACCACCGACCCCAATCTCCAGAATATCCCGATCCGGACCGAGGAGGGACGGAAGATCCGGCGCGCGATTGTCGCCGCACCCGGCCGCCTGCTGCTGGGCGCCGACTATTCGCAAATCGATCTGCGCGTCCTGGCGCACATCACGGGAGATCCCGGGCTCGTGGAGGCCTTCGCCCGGAACGACGATATCCACGCGGTGACGGCCGGCGAGGTCTTCGGCGTTCCACGGGCGGAGGTGACTGCCGAGCTGCGCCGGCGGGCCAAGACCATCGTCTTCGGCGTAGCGTACGGCATGAGTGAATTCGGCCTGGCCGCGCAGCTCGGAATCAGCCGCACGGAGGCCAAGGCCTACATAGAGCGGTACTATGAGCGCTACCCCAAGGTGCGTCAGTACATGCTCGACATCGTTGAGCAGGCGCGGCGGACCGGGTATGTCACCACGTTGCTGAACCGGCGGCGATACATCCCTGAGGTCCACACGCGCAACCGGCCGATCCGCGAGGCGGCGGAACGGACGGCCATCAACACGCCCATTCAGGGCAGCAGCGCGGACATCATCAAGAAGGCGATGGTGGACCTCGCCCGCCAGGTGCTGCCCCGCTTTCCGGACGCGCTCATGACCCTACAGGTGCACGACGAACTGCTCTTCGAGGTCCCCGAGGCCCTCCTGCGGACCCTCGCAGCGGAGGTCACCCCGGTGATGGAGCGGGCGTTTCCGCTCTCCGTGCCCGTGCGAGTGGATACCAAGGCCGGCCCGAATTGGCGCGAGATGGAGCCACTGGCATGAACGAACGGGCTCCGGGCTTCGGGCTTCGGGCTCCGACGGAATCAGCCCCTGCCATGTGTGGCTTTGCCACGGTGCCCGGGACCCGGTGCCCGAGGCCCGTCAGTCCGCCATGAAAGTCATTGGCCTCACCGGCGGGATCGCGACAGGGGTCACCACGGTGGCCCAGATGTTCCGGGACCTGGGCGCGGTGGTCATCGAGGCCGACCGGGTGGCCCGGGAGGTCGTAGCTCCACAGTCAGAGGCGCACCGGAAGATCGTCGAGGTGTTCGGGAAGAAGGTCGTCGGGCGGGACGGGACGATCGAACGGAAGAAGCTCGCCGAGATCGTCTTTCGGGACACCATCGCCCGCCGGCGGCTCAACGCGATTACGCATCCGGAAATCCGCCGGCGCATCCAGGAGGAGGTCCAGGGTCTGCGCCGCACCAACCCCGGCGCCATCGTCGTGATTGACATCCCGCTGCTGCTGGACACCACGGGCCCGGAGGCGTTCGATCTCGAGGGGGTGATCGTGGTCTCGGCCGGTCGCGAGCAGCAGGTCGACCGGCTGAGGCGCCGCGACAAGCTCTCCCAGGAAGCGGCGGAGCAGCGCCTGGCCGCGCAGCGGCCGGCCGCCGAGAAGGAGACCGAGGCGGACTGGGTGATCGACAACTCCGGCACGGTGGAGGACACCCGCCGCCAGGTCGAGCTGCTGTGGCAGGAGCTCCTCGTCAGCGCAACCTCCGCCACCGAACAGTCCTCATCCGGCCCTGAGGGGGACCGGTAGCCAGCGTTTTCGCCCCGATGGTATAATCGCTTTATGCCCTCGTTTCGAATGGTCACCGACCTTGAGCCACGCGGCGACCAGCCGGCCGCCATTGCCGGCCTCGTGGAGGGCATCACGCAGGGGGCGCGGCACCAGACGCTGCTGGGCGTCACCGGCAGCGGCAAGACGTTCACCATGGCCAAGGTGATCGAGGCTGTCCAGCGCCCGACGCTGGTGCTGGCGCACAACAAGACCCTGGCCGCCCAGCTCTATGGCGAGTTCCGGGAGTTCTTCCCCAACAACGCGGTCCGGTACTTCGTGTCCTACTACGACTACTACCAGCCGGAAGCGTACGTGCCCCAGACCGACCTCTATATCAGCAAGGACGCTTCCATCAACGAAGAGATCGACCGGCTGCGCCATGCCGCCACCAAGGCCCTGATGGAGCGGCGCGATGTGATTGTCGTGGCATCGGTCTCCTGCATCTTCGGATTGGGGCGCCCCGAGGACTATAAGGAAGTCATGCTGCTGGTCCGCAAGGGCGAGCGGCGGAGCCGCGACGAGATCCTCCGGCGGCTGGTCGACATCCAGTACGAGCGCAACGACGTTGACTTCGCCCGCGGTCGGTTCCGGGTGCGCGGAGACGTCATCGAGGTCCATCCGTCGTACGAAGACCGCGCCGTGCGGATCGAATTATTCGGGGACGAGGTCGACCGCATCATGGAGCTCGACCCGCTGACCGGCGAGGTGCATGAGGACAAGACCGCCATCGCGATCTGGCCGGCGAAGCACTGGGTGACCACCGACGAACGGCTGGAACGGGCGCTCGCGACCATCGAGGCGGAGCTGCGGGAACGCGCGGAGGAGTTCAAGGCGAAGGGGAAGCTGCTGGAGGCGCAGCGGCTGGAGTTCCGCACCAAGTACGACATGGAGCTGCTGCGCGAGGTCGGGTATTGCCCCGGGATCGAGAACTACTCGCGGCACCTGGACGGGCGCCCACCGGGGGAACGGCCGGGCTGTCTGCTGGACTACTTCCCCCGCGACTTCTTGATGATGATCGATGAGAGCCACGTCACGGTGCCCCAGGTCCATGGGATGCTGGAAGGCGACCGTTCCCGCAAGCGGAACCTCGTGGACTTCGGGTTCCGCCTCCCCTCGGCGTTTGACAACCGGCCGCTGTCCTGGGAGGAGTTCGACGGGCTGCTCAATCAGGCGGTCTTCGTCTCCGCGACGCCTGGAGAGTACGAGCGGCGTGTGAGCCATCAGATCGTCGAGCAGATCGTCCGGCCGACCGGGCTCGTCGATCCCCAGGTGGAAGTCCGCTCGGCCAAGGGGCAGATCGATGATCTGATCGCCGAGATCAAGGCCCAGGCGGACAAGGGTGAGCGGACGCTGGTGACGACGCTCACCAAGCGGATGGCCGAAGACCTGACGGCGTACCTGCAGGAGATGGGGATGAAGGTGCATTACCTGCACTCGGAGGTCGATACCCTGCAGCGGGTGCAGATTCTCAAAGACCTGCGCCTCGGGACCTACGATGTCATCGTCGGCATCAACCTGCTGCGCGAGGGGCTGGACCTGCCCGAGGTCTCGCTGGTGGCCATTCTCGACGCGGACCGTGAGGGATACTTGCGGTCGGACATCTCGCTGATCCAGACGATGGGCCGCGCGGCGCGCCACCTCAGCGGCCGCGTCATCCTGTACGCCGACGAGGTGACTGACTCGATGCGGCGGGCGATTGACGAGACCAACCGCCGCCGCGAGATCCAGGTCAAGTACAATGAGGAGCACCGGATCACGCCCCAGTCGATCAGCAAACCCATCCGCGACCTCATCGACCTGGCCCAGGTGGCAGAAGACAGGGAAGGCTACCAGCCGTCCGCGGAGATTCTGACGGCGCAGGAGCTGATCACGCTTGCCGAGCAGCAGCGGGCCAAAGTCCCGTGGGACATCGCCCGGCTGCTGATGCTCTCCCCGCAGGAGCTGGAACAGACGATTGAGACGCTGGAGCGCGAGATGCGGAAGGCGGCCGCTAACCTCGAGTTTGAGAAGGCCGCGGTGCTGCGCGACCAGGTCACCGAGCTGCGCAAGGGGCTGGGGGAGCCGTTCTTCGCCGGCGCGGGCCGCGGGCGCGGGAACGGCGGGCGCCGCGGGCGGCCGGGAAGACGTCGCTATTAACCGTCATCGCGAGCGTAGCGAAGCGATCTCCTGTCAGGAGGGGATTGCTTCGGCCTGCGGCCTCGCAATGACTGTGTGAACGGGAGCAGGGGGATGCCGCTGGATCGCATCATCGTGCGCGGCGCGCGCGAGCACAACCTCAAGAACATCACCGTGGAGATTCCCCGGGACCGGTTCGTCGTGCTGACCGGCATCTCCGGCTCGGGCAAATCGTCGCTGGCGTTCGACACGATCTACGCCGAGGGCCAGCGGAAGTACGTGGAGTCGCTGTCGGCGTATGCCCGCCAGTTCCTCGGTCTCATGGAGAAGCCCGACGTGGACCACATCGACGGGCTGTCCCCGGCGGTCTCGATCGATCAGAAGGGCGCCCCCCGCAACCCGCGGTCCACGGTCGGCACCGTCACCGAGATTTACGACTACGTGCGGCTGCTGTACGCCCGCATCGGCATCCCGCACTGCCCCAAGTGCGGCAAGCCCATCAGCCGCCAGACCCGCGAGCAAATCGTGGACCAGATCCTGGCGCTGCCGGCGGAGTCGCGCATTCAGGTCCTCGGACCCATTGTGCGGGGGCGCAAGGGCGAGTACCGGCAGTTGTTCGAGGACCTGCGCCGCCAGGGGTTCGCGCGCGTGCGGGTCGACGGCAGCGTGTACGAGATCGGCGAAGACATCCCGCTCGACAAGAACAAGAAGCACTGGATCGAGGTCGTAGTTGACCGGATCGTGACGCGGCCCGACGTCCGGACGCGCGTTGCGGATTCAGTGGAGACCGCCCTGAAGCTGGGCCAGGGGATCAGCTACGTGGAAGTGCTGTCGGGCGGGACCAGGGACCGGGGACCGGGGCCCAGGAAGAAGGCGGTTGCTGATCCTACTGCCGGGCTCCTGGTGTTCAGCCAGCTGTTCGCCTGCCCTGACCACGGCTCGGTCCTCCCGGAAATCGAGCCGCGCGTGTTCTCGTTCAACAGTCCCCATGGCGCCTGTCCCACGTGCACCGGGCTTGGCTTCCGTCAGGAGCTGGATCCCGACCTCGTCTTGGACTGGGACAAGTCGCTCAGCGATGGCGCGGTGATCCCGTGGGCGGCGTCGACCAGCGACTACTACTACGAACTGCTGCAGTCGCTGGCGGCGCATTACCGGGTGGAGATGAAGACGCCGCTGCGGAAGCTGCCCAAGGCGTTCACCGACGTCCTGCTGCACGGCTCCACGGAGTCGATGCGGGTACGCTACCACAACAAGTGGGGCGCCCTGCGCGTCTACGACACGAAGTTTGAAGGAGTCCTTCGTCAACTGGAGCGGCGCTACCGTGAGACCGACTCCGAGTACATGCGCGAGGAGTACGAGCAGTACATGACCACGCTGCCGTGTCCGGCGTGCAACGGCGCGCGCCTGAAGCCGGAATCGCTCAGCGTCCGGATCGGCGGCAGGAACATCGCCGAACTAACTGCGCTCACAGTGCGCCAGACGCTGGACGTCTTCAATGCGCTGACCCTCAGCGACCGCGAGCGGATGATCGCGGCGCAGATCCTCAAGGAGATCAAGGCGCGCCTAGGGTTCCTCGTCAATGTCGGTCTGGACTACCTGACCCTCGACCGGACCGCGACCACGCTGTCCGGCGGCGAGGCGCAGCGCATCCGGCTGGCGACGCAGATCGGCTCAGGCCTGATGGGCGTGCTGTACGTGCTGGACGAACCCAGCATCGGACTCCACCAGCGGGACAACCGGCGCCTGATCGACACGCTGATGCACCTCCGCGACCTGGGGAACACGATTCTCGTCGTGGAGCATGACGAGGAGACGATCCGCGCCGCCGACTGGGTGGTGGATATCGGTCCCGGCGCCGGCGCCCTCGGCGGGGAGGTCGTCGTCACCGGTCCGCCGGAGGCGATCGCCAGGCACGCCGAGTCCGTGACCGGCCAGTACCTGTCGGGCCGGCGCCGCATCCCCATCCCGCCCCGCCGGCGGGCGCACAACGGGCAGCACCTGATCGTACGCGGCGCGCGCGAGCACAACCTCAAGAACATCGACGTGCAGCTGCCGCTGGGGGTGTTCGTGGCGGTGACCGGCGTCTCCGGCTCAGGCAAGTCGACGCTGGTGGACGAAATTCTGTACCGCGCGCTGGCCTCCCGGCTGCACGGCACACGCGTGCGAGCAGGCGCGCACACGCGCATCGATGGGATCGACAACGTCGACAAGGTCATCAACATCGACCAGTCGCCGATCGGCCGCACGCCGCGCTCCAACCCGGCCACCTACACCAAGACGTTCGACCTGATCCGGGATCTCTTTGCGCAGACGCCGGATGCGAAAGTGCGCGGGTTCACCCCGGGCCGCTTCTCGTTCAACGTCCGGGGCGGGCGGTGCGAGGCGTGCGAGGGCGACGGCATCGTGCGGATCGAGATGCACTTTCTGCCGGACGTCTACGTGCCGTGCGAGGTCTGCAAGGGCAAGCGGTACAACCGTGAGACCCTCGACGTGCACTACAAGGGCAAGAGCATCGCCGATCTGCTGGAGATGACCGTCGCGGAAGCGCTGCAGTTCTTTGAGAACGTCCCGCGGATCCGCAGGAAGCTGCAAACTCTCCACGACGTCGGGCTGGGCTACGTGCATCTCGGTCAGCCGGCCACCACCCTGTCCGGCGGCGAAGCCCAGCGGGTCAAACTGGCGACGGAACTCTCTCGCCGGGACACCGGGCGGACGCTGTACATTCTGGACGAACCCACGGTCGGGCTGCATTTTGCCGATGTCGAACGGCTGCTGCAGGTGCTGCACCGGCTGGTGGACGCCGGCAATACCGTCGTGGTGATCGAGCACAACCTCGACGTGATCAAGACCGCGGACTGGATCATCGACCTGGGTCCCGAGGGCGGCGATCTGGGGGGTCAGGTTATCGCCGAGGGCTCGCCGGAGGACGTCGGCCGGGCGCCGAACTCCTACACCGGCCAGTTCCTCAAGCGGGTGCTCACGGAATCGCCCGAACTGGTGCTGACGGGGAATGGGCGGCGGAGGAGACAACGACGGGAACCGGGAGCCGGGAGCGGGGATCAGTAACTGCGTTTGGGGCATGCGTTTCGGATCCCTGATCCCGGATCCCTGATTTCGCGGTTCAAGGGGGCTCCCATGAAGATTGAGCGCTTCGAGATGGAGCGGTATCAATCGACGTGGGAGAACGCCGTGCCGTTCAACCTCGCCGACAGCGGCGTGTACCCCATTACGCTGGCCGCGCTGGTCGACCACTCCTGGATCCGCGAAGTGCTCTCACGCGAACAGATCGGCTACGGGTCCACCAACGGCAGCGAGGAGCTGCGCACGGCGGTCGCCGGACTGTACCATGCCGCCGGGCCCGAGCACGTGCTCGTGACGACGGGCGCGGCGGAGGCCAACTTTCTCATCACCTGGGCCCTGGCCGAGCGCGGCGACGAGGCGGTGGTCATGCTGCCCAACTACATGCAGATTCCGCAACTGGCGCCGGGCTGGGGCGTGGACGTCAAAGGGTGGTGGCTGCGCCCTGTACCGGGCCTGGAAGGCCCTGGTACGGGGCTGCGTGAGCCTGCGCAGTGGGCGCCCGACCTGGACGAACTGGAGCGGCTCGTCACGCCGAAGACCCGCGCGATCTTTGTGTGCAATCCCAACAACCCCACCGGTGCCGTGCTGTCCGTGGAGGCGATGAACGCCGTGTGCGCGGCGGCCGCGCGGGTGAATGCGTGGGTCGTAGCCGATGAAGTCTATCGCGGCGCGGAACTGGACGGGCACCCGACGCATTCGTTCTGGGGGCGGTACCCGCGGGCAATCGTCGTGGGCGGGCTCTCCAAGGCCTACGGCCTGGCGGGGCTCCGGGTGGGATGGATTCTTGCGCCCCACGAGATGGTTGAAGTCCTATGGGGGTACCACGACTACACGACCATCGCTCCCAGCCTCCTCAGCGACCACCTGGCCCGCGTCGCCCTCGGGCCTCGCGCCTCCCAGCGTCTGGCGGCCCGCACCCGGCTGATCCTAAACGAGAACCTGGCCGTGGTCACGAAGTGGGTCGATGCGATGGACGGCGTCGTCAGTTGGGTCCCCCCGCAGGCCGGTGCGATCGCGTTCGTACGCTACCGGCCCGCGGTCAACTCCACCGAGCTCGCCACGCGCCTGCGCAAGGAGCGAGAGGTCCTCGTGGTACCCGGGGATCATTTCAAGATGGACGGATACCTCCGGATCGGGTATGGTGGCGAGATGCACCGGCTCGAGGAGGGACTGCAGCGCACGGGAGAGTTCTTGCGGACCCTATAGCCCGACATGCCCGACCTCCAGAACGTTGAAGAGAAGTTGAAGCTCATGCCCGTCCGGCCGGGCGTCTATCTCATGAAGGACGCCTCCGGCAGGGTGATCTATGTCGGGAAGGCGGCCTCGCTGCGCAACCGGGTCCGGCAGTACTTTCAGGACAGCGGGCATCTCGAGAGCCCGCGGATCCGCCACCTCATGTCAAAGATCGCCGACGTGGAGGTCATCGCCTGCGAGAACGAGGTGGAGTCGCTCATCCTGGAAACCAACCTCATCAAACAGCACCGGCCCCCCTACAACGTCCGCATGGCCGACGACAAGGCCTTCCCGTTCGTGAAGCTCACCAACGAACCGTACCCCAAGATCCTCATGACCCGGCGTGTGCTCCGCGATGGGGCCCGGTACTTTGGGCCCTATCCGTACCACGAGCCGAAGCTCGTGACCCGGACCATCCGCACGATCCGCAAGCTCTTCAAGCTCCGGTCGTGCAACATCGAGATCACCCGGGACCTGCCGCGTCCGTGCCTGGACTATTACATCGGCCAGTGCACCGCGCCGTGCGTGGCCTGGGGGGCCTCCGCCGAGCAGTATGGGGAGCAGGTCCGCCAGGCGGCGATGTTCCTCGAGGGAAAGCAGGAGTCGTTGCTGGATGAGTTGCGCGCGGAGATGGCGCAGGCCGCGGAGGCCCTGCAGTTCGAGCGCGCGGCGCAGTTGCGGGACCAGATCCAGGCGATGGAGGCCATCTACGAACGGCAGCGCACCGCCAGCGTCGGGCTGGAAGACCGGGATATCGCCGCGCTGGCCCAGGCGGGCGACATGTCCTGCGTGCAGATGTTCTACATCCGGGCGGGCCGGCTCCAGAGTCAGGAGCATTTCATGCTCGAGGGGACCCGCGGGCTGCCGCGCGGGGAAGCCCTTGGGGAGTTCCTCAAGCAGTACTATCAGGAGGCTCCCAGCGTGCCCCGCGAGCTCATCGTGCAGGAGCCGGTGGCGGAGGAGGCGCTGATCGCCGAGTGGCTCGCGCAGAAGCGCGCCGGCAAGGTCGACGTCATCGTGCCCCAGCGCGGAGAGCGTAGGCGCCTGGTCGACATGGCCGCGGAGAATGCCGCGCTGTACCTCACACAGGAGCGCGCCCGGGTCTCCGGCGCGGCCGGCGCCGGGATCAAAGAGCTGCAGGAGATCCTGCGCCTGGAGCACGTGCCGTTTCGCATCGAAGCCTACGACGTGAGCAACTTCCAGGCCGGGGAAACAGTGGGCTCGCTCGTCGTTTTCGAGGGAGCCCTGCCGCACAAACGCGACTACCGCCGCTTCAAGATGAAGTGGGTGGATGGGCCCAACGATTATGCCAGCCTGCAGGAGATGTTGCGCCGGCGGTTCGCGACGGCGCGGGAGGAGCAGGAGAAACTCGACAAGGACGAGGCGGTTCCTGTCAAGTGGTCGGTGATGCCTGACCTCATCTTGATCGACGGAGGCCGGGGTCAGCTGAACGCGTCCCGGGAGGTGTTGTTCGAATACAACGTCACGATTCCGGCCATCGGCCTGGCCAAACAACAGGAACTTATCGTCACCCCGGAGAGCGCCGATCCTATTGCACTGCCCCGCGACTCCCATGCGCTGCGGCTGCTGCAGCGCGTACGTGACGAGGCCCACCGGTTCGCAAACGCCTACCATCAGAAGCTCCGTGAGCGGCGGATCGTATTCTCCGTCCTGGACGAGATCAAGGGGATCGGGGAGAAGCGCAAGCGCGATCTGATCCGCCGGTTCGGGTCGGTGCGCCACGTACGCCAGGCCACGCTAGACCAGATTGCCGAGATCGTCGGGCCGAAGATGGCGCAAAAGGTGTCCGACTACCTGCGCGAGCATCCGGACGTCCGCTACAAGGACGAGGTGATCCGCTAGGCCATATCCCGTTCGGTATTGACAGCCGCTGACCTGCAGGAGTAACATAGCTATGAAAATAGCCATGTAATTTGGAGGCTGAGATGCGGGTGGCCAACACGGTGGAGCTGAAGAACAAGACCAACGAACTGCTGCGCCATGCCATGGGTGGTGAGCCGGTGATCATCACGTTGCGCGGCAAGCCGGCCGCGGCCCTGACGCCGCTGGCGGAGGACGATCTGGAGTCGTTCGTGCTGCAGTACGCACACCACACGGCCAAACGGCCGGGGAGGGCAGAAGAGATGCTGCGCTACACGTCGTTTGCCAGCTCGCTGGGCACTGTCTACGTCGCCTACACGGACCTCGGAGTCAGCGCCGTGGATCTGGCTCCGGGAGACGACACGTTCTCCCGATCGCTGTACCGGAAGTACCATCGCCCGGTGGTGCGAGACGCGCACCCGCCGCAGGCGCTGCGGCAGGGCCTGCGCCGGTTTTTCGAATCGTTGAGCGGATTCGCCGGGCCCGTGGACCTGTCCATGGTCGGTCCGTTTGAACGTATGGTCCTTGAGCAGCTCCGCAGGATCCCGAAAGGGCAGGTCCGGACCTATCGCGATATCGCCCGCGAGATCGGGCACCCCGGGGCCGTCCGGGCCGTTGGCAACGCATGCGCGAAGAACCCTGTGCCGCTGATCGTTCCCTGCCATCGGGTGGTTCGCAGCGACGGAGGCCTCGGCGGCTACTCGCTCAGGGGCGGAACGTCACTGAAGCGTCGATTGCTGGAGAGCGAGGGAATCGATACAGCTGTCCTTCACGCCTCGTGATTTCCATGCCCTCTCAATATATGCGTACACACGTACGATATGCGACTAATCTAGCGCTGCATATTGACAAAATGGAAGTCATATATTAATGTTTATGATGCTCTGATGATTATATGTGAGGATTGAGGAGGAGAGCGATGTACAACCAGCTGTTCCTTGAGAGATTGGCGCAAGAGCGGATCCAGGAGCAGCTGCGTCTGGCTGAGCAGATGAGGCTGGCTCGGAAGGCCGAGCCGCCGCGCAGCTCGATCTGGAGCAGGATCGCCCGCGCCCTTGAGCAGGCCTCGGCCGCATCCGGCAGTGGAGGGAGGATCCCGCCTGATGCCACACGCACCGGGGAAATGCCCGGTCTGTAGTCACGACCTCGAGGTGGTCAGGCTGCAGTGCACGAACTGCGGCACGGCGGTTGAAGGACACTTCGAACCTGCGAAGTTCAGCCGGCTGGATCCCGAGCAACTTGCGTTTCTGGACCTGTTCCTGAAGGCCCGCGGCAACATCAAGGAAGTAGAACGCGAGCTAGGTCTTTCGTATCCCACTGTGCGCAACCGCCTCGACGGATTGCTCGTTGCGCTCGGGTACGCGGTCGAGCCCGAGCGGAAGCCGGAGACCACGCGGCGGCGGCGCGAAGTGCTCGACGCGCTGGATGCCGGAACGATAAGCGCGGAGGAAGCGCTGCGGCTGCTGCGCGAGGCCAAGGCGTGACAAGATCGGCCGACACTCTTGGAGGCGGGTATGGACGAAGAGCGCGAGATGATCCTTAGGATGTTGAAGGAAGGCAAGGTCTCGGTTGAAGAGGCCGACGCGTTGCTGCATGCGCTGGAAGAAGAGAGCGACGCCGAACGGTCCCCCTCGCCCGCGCCTGGCGATCTCCCCGAGACGCCCGAGCTCCGGGCGGAGCTGCGCGGCGTCTTTAACGAGCTGGTCGAGTCCATCCCGAAAGAGGTCATGCGGGAGCTGAAGCGGACCAAGGACATCCTGCGCCCAGGCTTCCTCGGCGCGCTGCAGGCGCTGTGGGGTCTGGGTGAAGGGCAGGCCGAAACGTCGGCGGAAGAACCGATGGCCGCAGGGGAGCGCCTCACCGTGCGCAACGTGTGGGGCGACGTTCAGATCAAAGGATCCCCTGACGGCCACCTCCGTCTGCGGGCGCTCCGCCGAGTCTGGGCAGCGACGGCGGACGACGCGCAGCAGCTGGCCCAGGCGTTGATGGTGGCCCCGCGCCGCAGCGGTGCCGACGTCCTCGTGGACGTGCCGCAGGTGGAACAGCGGCGCGTGCGCGTGGATCTCGAGCTGGCCGTGCCGGCGGGCGTCGCCGTCTCGCTGCAGCTGGCGAAAGGGGACGTCCAGGCTTCCGGACTGTCCGGACCACTCGACGTGGACCTCATGCGGGGCGACATGTCGCTGCAGGCGGTTGCGAACAGCATCTCCCTGGACGTTCGCAGCGGTGACGTTGACGTGCGCGCCGTGGAGGGGACGGTGACGGGCCGGGTCCTCAGCGGCGACGTGAGGGTCGAGCGGGCCGGCGGAGTCTCGCTGGACGTTATCAGCGGCGATGTCGCGATCGACGAGGCCGGCGGCGACGTGTCCGTCGAGGGGAAGAATGGCGATCTCATGTTCCGCGGCGTTCGCGCCAGAACCCTGCGCGCCCGGACCCTGTCCGGCGACATCGAAGCCGGCCTGGCGGCGCTGGCGCCGGACGGCGCCGTCTCACTGGAGACGTTGAGCGGCGATGTCGGCCTGATCCTGCCGGAGGGAACCCGCGGCGAAATTGACGCGGCCGTGCAGTCCGGGGAGATCGACTGTGCGCTTCCGCTAGTCAACCGCACCGGTGACCGGCGAAGCCTGCGCGGCTTGGTCGGCGGCCCGGGAGCGGCCATGACACTGCGTACGACGAGCGGCGATATCAGCATCCGGGGCGCCCGATGAATGAGCGGCTGCGGATCCTCGAAATGGTGAAAGACGGCAAGGTCACGCCGGAGGAAGGCGCCAGGCTGCTCGAGGAGCTCGACCGCGCCCCGCGCGGCCCCGCGCGGCACCTGCGCGTCCGCATCCAGAGCCCCAACGGACAGAAGATGCAGTTTTCCATTCCCGTGGCCATCGCAGGGTCCATGTTGGGACTGCTCCCCGCCGGCGCGCGCGAAAAGCTTCTGGAGCGCGGGGTCAACCTCGACGAGCTACTCCGGGCTGTGCAGGAAGGTGAAACGTCCGGGCCTCTGGTGGACATTCGCGAGCCAAGCGGCGCGTCAGTGGAGGTCATCGTCGAGTGACCCTGCCCGACCACGCCGTCCGGCTCGAGCGGCTGACCAAGCGGTTTGCCGCGTACCCCCCTGCCTCAGCCGGCATCACCGCGGTGGACGGCGTCGAGCTGCGGATCGCGCGTGGTGAGCTCTTTGGGCTCCTCGGACCCAACGGCGCCGGGAAGACGACGACCATCCGCCTCTTGTGCACGCTGCTCCTCCCCACGGAGGGGACGGCGTGGGTGTGGGGGTACGACATCATCCGCAACCCGGAGGAAGTCCGGCGCCACATCGGCGTCCTGCTGGCCGGCGAGCGATCCGTGTATTGGAAGCTCACCGGTCGGGAGAACCTCCAATACTTTGCGGAATTGTACCAGGTCCCCAGGGACGTTGCGGGTCCCCGCATTGCGGCGCTGCTCGATGCGGTCGAGCTCACCGGCCGCGCCGACGATCTGGTCGAGCGGTACAGCACCGGGATGCGACAGCGTCTGGCGCTGATCAAGGCCATCCTGCACGATCCCCCGGTCCTGATGCTTGACGAGCCGACCACGGGACTCGACCCTCAGGGGGCTCGCAATATCCGCGAGCTGATCCGCCGGCTCCATCGCGAAGGCGGGAAGACGATCATCCTCACGACGCACCACATGGAAGAGGCCGATCAGCTCTGCGAACGGGTCGGCATCATCGATCATGGGCGCGTCATCGCGCTGGACTCCCCGCAGGCATTGAAGCGGGCGCACCAGCGCGGCATGATCCTGCGCATGGAGGTCGAAGGCGCCGCCGATCGCATCGCTCCGGCGTTGCGGCCGCTCTCCGGCGTGACGCAGGTAACTGTGGACCAGCACCCGATGGACGGCGCGTGGGACGTGACCGTGGAACTGGCCGAGGTGAACGCCGCGATGCCGAAGGCGGTGCAGGCGATCAGCGACGCGGGACTGCGCGTGCGCCACGTGCAGTTGTTTGAGGCGTCGCTCGAAGATGTCTTCATTGCCCTCACGGGGCGGCGGCTGCGCGACTGACATGGACCAGCGCGAAGACACCCTGCGCTCTGCTGCGACTGCGCTACCGCGCGACAGCGCTCCGCTGTGGCGCCACGCGGACTTCATGAAGCTGTGGACGGCGCAGACCATCTCGGTCTTCGGCGATCAGTTCACGGGTCTGGCCATTCCGCTGATCGCCGCGCTGACGCTCCATGCGACGGCCGGGCAGATGGGGATCCTCACGGCGGTGGAGCGGGCGCCCTTTCTGTTGATCGGCCTGTTCGCCGGCGTCTGGGTGGACCGGTTGCCCCGGCGGCCGATCCTCATTACCGGGGATCTCGGACGCGCCGCGGTACTGCTGACTATTCCGTTCGCCGCCCTCACCGCGGGCCTGAGCATGCCGCACCTGTATGCCGTTGGGCTGTTCGTGGGCATTCTGACCGTGTTCTTTGACGTCGCGTATCAGGCCTATCTCCCCGCGCTGGTGAACCGCCGGCAGCTGGTGGAAGGCAACAGCAAACTCGAGGCGACCCGGTCGCTGGGCAACCTCGCCGGGCCCGGGATCGCTGGCGTGGTGATTCAACTGCTCAGCGCCCCGCTGGCGATCGTGCTGGACGCGGCGTCGTTTGTCGTCTCCGGCGGGCTCATCGCGCTGATCAGAGGGCGGGAACCGGTCGTCGCGCGCTCCGCGCGCGGCGCCATGCTCGCGGAGGTGCGGGAAGGGCTGGGCGTCGTCTTCGGCAATAGGCTCCTGCGCTCTATTGCCGGGTGCACCGGGACGTTCAACTTCTTCACTTCCGCGCTGTCCACACTGTATATTCTGTTCGCGACGCGTGAACTCGGGTTAGGCCCGGCGCAAATCGGCGTCATCTTCAGCCTGAGCAACGTCTCCGGGCTCCTGGGTGCGCTCACGGCCGGCCGGCTGGCTGCCCGCTTCGGGGTCGGCCACACGATCCTCGCGGCGACCCTGATTGATGGGCTCGGGTTGATTTCGATCCCGTTCGCGACACGCGCGACCGCGTTTCTCGTGCTGGTCCTCGCGGGGCTGCTGACAAGCTTCGCGAATCCGGTGTACAACATCAACCAGGTCAGCCTGCGGCAGGCGATTACACCGGACCGATTGCAGGGCCGCATGAATGCCACAATGCGGTTTCTCGTGTGGGGCACGATGCCGCTGGGCGGGCTGGCCGGCGGTGTGCTCGGCGAGGCGCTGGGGCTCCGCCCGGCCATCGCCATTTCCGTCGCTGGAGGCGCGCTGGCTTTCCTGTGGGTCGCGTTCTCACCCGTGCGGGCGCTGCGCGCCATCCCCGAACCCGCCGAATAACGTCTTTCGGTATACTGGAATGGATGTTCCACATCTCCCGTTGAGTGATACCGTGACTGAACCGAACGGGTTGTACTGGGCGTGGGCCTTGACGCCGCTACCGGATCGCGAGACCCCGGCCGGCACGTCATTCGCGCGGATCCGGCTGATTGCGCCGGAAGGACCGTTGCGCCGCGCAGTGGCGGATTTTGTGCGCTACGGCGGCGCGGCCTCGGGGCCGGCGCCGGCGGGTCCGCCGCTGCAGGACCGCCTGCAGGCAGTGCTGGGGGGAAGTGTGGCTCAGTTTGAGCAGTTCCTCGGCAAGGCAGATCCAGCGGTTGCCGATGCCCTCCGGTCCACGCTGGGGGCCGTGACGAGCCCGCCGCCCGCGGTGACCCTCGGGCGCCACCGCTTCGACTTTGCGTCGCGCGTCTACATCGCCGGAATCCTAAACAACACGCCGGACTCATTTTACGATCGCGGGCGTCACTACGGCATAGAAGCGGCGCTGGCGCGTGCGGAGGAGATGGTGCAGGAAGGCGTCGATGTGATTGAAGTCGGGGGAGAAACGGCTCAGGAGGGCGATCCGGTGCCGGTTCAAGAGGAGATCCGGCGGGTGACGCCTCTTATCGCCGAGTTGGCCCGCCGCTGCGACCGGCCGGTGGCAGTCGACACGTACAAGCCCGAGGTCGCCAAGGCCGCGATCGAGGCAGGCGCCGTACTGGTGAACGACATCAGCGGGGTCTCCAGCCCGGAGATGGTCCGGGTGGTCGCCCAGAGTCAGGCAGGTATCGTCATCATGCACCTTCACGGCCGTCCCAAGCATCACTACGACGACCTGGACCTTCCCTCGATGATGGACTGGGTAGCTGCTTTTTTGAAGCGGCGGACCGAGGACCTGATGGCAGCGGGGATCGCGCGGGAGCGCATCCTCGTCGATCCGGGGCTCAACTTCGGCAAACACCCGTCGCGCGACATCGAATTGATGCGCCGGCTGCCGGAGCTGCGCAGCCTGGGCTTCCCAATTTTCGTGGCCACATCACGGAAAGACTACATCCGGGATCTCTTGCGGCTGCATCCCGACGAACTGCTGGAAGGAACCGCCGCGGCCGTGGCGTTCGCCATCGCGCAGGGCGCCAACATGCTGCGGGTGCACGACGTGCAGGCGATGGTCCGCGTGGCGCGGATGATGGAGTTTTTCTGCGGCTACCGGCAGCCCGCGCCCGCTCAACTTCGGAGGTGACATCGTTGGATAAGTCCGCGATCGAGCAGGCGGTCAAAGATATTATCGAGGCCATCGGCGAAAACGGAAAACGCGAGGGGCTCATCGATACTCCGCGGCGGATCGCCGACATGTACGAGGAGCTGTTTTCAGGTCTGACGGAGGACCCACGCGAGTTGCTAGAAGTAGGGTTCGACGACGAAGATCATCACGAGATGGTCGTCGTCAAGGACATTCCCTTCAGCAGCTTCTGTGAACATCATCTGCTGCCCTTCATCGGCATCGCACATGTTGGGTACATTCCACAGGGCCGTATTCTCGGGATCAGCAAAGTGGCACGTCTGGTAGAAATCCTTGCGCGGAGACCGCAAGTGCAGGAACGGCTCACTTCACAGATTGCAGACTTCCTGTGCCAGGGCGGCTTGGGTGCTGCAGGTGCCGGTGTTGTGATTGAAGCCGAGCATTTGTGTATGACGATTAGAGGAATTAAGAAACCAGGAAGCAAGGTCGTGACGTCGGCGACGCGCGGGATCTTCAGAGACGACCCTCGCACACGAGCGGAGTTCCTGGCCATTGTAGAGGGCAAGAGGTCTTAAGGTCTTCGGCAGCAAATTCCTGGAACGAGGTGATCTGTTGATGGTTTCCACGCGTCCTCTGATCCTGATCGCCGGGATTGTGCTCGCCGCGGCGTCACGCCTGATGCCTCATCCTCCCAACGTCACACCGATCGCTGCGATGGCGCTCTTTGGAGGAGCGCACTTTGCCAATCCCGCCGCTGCGTACCTTGTGCCCCTCGCGGCGATGGCTCTGAGCGACCTGGTCCTGGGGTTTCATGGCACGCTGCCGTTCGTCTACGTAAGCTTTGCGCTGATCGTGCTGATAGGCTCCCGGCTTCGCAGGGGGAAGGCCCTGGTCCCGGTCACAATTGCTGCGGTGGCGAGTTCGGTCCTCTTCTTCCTGGTCACCAACTTCGGGGTATGGGCAACCGGCACGCTCTACTCAAAGTCGTGGGCCGGCCTTGCGACCGCGTACCTGGCGGCGCTGCCGTTCTTCCGGAACACCGTCCTTGGCGATCTGTCCTACGTGGCAGTCCTCTTCGGCGGCTTCGCGCTTCTGGAGCGCTATCTTCCTGCCTTACGGGAAAATCACAGGCTGCAGAGTTAGGCGGGTTCGTGGTGGGCGGGGAGGGAGTCGAACCCTCAAGGTCCCTTCGGACCAGAGCTTTTTAAGAGCTCCGCGTATTCCGGTTCCGCCACCCGCCCAGTCCCGATTATAGGGCATACCCAGTCAGAAAGCGGAACGACCAGGCAGACCGGCCCTGGTCAGTGGAATCTATCCGTTCGCGTTCTGGCGATCCCGCGTTCCCCGCGGTTCGTGTGGAGGCGGCGCCCGGATTCGAACCGGGGAGTGGGGGTTTTGCAGACCCCTGCCTTGCCTCTTGGCTACGCCGCCCTGACCGGTCGAACGCTGGAGCGGGAGACGGGACTTGAACCCGCGACCTTCTCCTTGGCAAGGAGACGCTCTACCACTGAGCTACTCCCGCAAACCTGTTCTTCATTATACTGAGCCCTTATGGTTTTCGGAAGAAGAGAAACCAAATCAGCAGCCCCACAACCAGCAGCCCAACCCAGTCCACACGACTCCCTCCCCCGGCGCGCGCCGCTTGAAATGGGTATATACCCCTCCTATAATACGGGTTGCAACGCGCCCACGTAGCTCAGGTGGCAGAGCGTGTCCTTGGTAAGGACAAGGTCACCGGTTCGAATCCGGTCGTGGGCTCCAGCCGGGTGACTCGTGATTCGTGAATCGCGGTCCGCGGTTCGCGGCTCACGAGTCATTATACTGAAGTAGTGTAGTGTGACGGGAGCGCAGAGGATATTCAAACCGCCCCCAGTGACGCTGGTTGCAAAGCCTGGACTGGCGGCTGGGTGGCTCTGGAGGCACTCATAAGATGAGCAAGCCGAAGTTTGAGCGGACGAAGCCGCACGTGAACATTGGGACGATCGGGCACGTGGACCATGGGAAGACGACGCTGACGGCGGCGATCACGCAGACGCTGTCGGGGATCGGCGTGACGAAGCCGTACGGATTCTGGGAGATCGACAACGCGCCGGAGGAGAAGGCGCGGGGGATCACGATCGCGATCAGCCACGTGGAGTACGAGTCGCCGAAGCGGCACTACGCGCACGTGGACTGCCCGGGGCACGCGGACTACATCAAGAACATGATCACGGGCGCGGCGCAGATGGACGGGGCGGTGCTGGTGGTGAGCGCGTCGGACGGGCCGATGCCGCAGACGCGGGAGCACATCTTGCTGGCGCGGCAGGTGAACGTGCCGTATATCGTGGTGTTTTTGAACAAGGTAGACATGGTGGACGACCCGGAGCTGCTGGACCTGGTGGAGGTGGAAGTGCGGGACCTGCTGAGCAAGTACCAGTTTCCGGGGGACAAGATCCCGGTGATCCGGGGGTCGGCGCTGAAGGCGCTGGAGGCGCTGGAGGCGGGGCAGGTGAAGGGGGAGCCGGCGAAGGGGGCGCCGCGGGGGAAGAACGAGTGGGTGGACAAGCTGTGGGCGCTGGTGGACGCGGTGGACACGAACATTCCGACGCCGAAGCGGGAAGTGGACAAGCCGTTCCTGATGGCGGTGGAGGACATTTTCACGATTACGGGACGGGGGACGGTGGCGACGGGGCGGGTGGAGCGGGGGAAGCTGAAGGTAGGGGACGAGGTGGAGATCGTGGGGCTGCGGCCGCAGGCGAAGAAGACGGTGGTGACGGGGATCGAGATGTTCCGCAAGACGC
>JBIOWP010000100.1:0-2676 GCA_044868695.1 bacterium | reverse complement strand
GCGCTCGCGCATCCGCTTGTGGATGCGGTGCAGCCGGTGCTGGGCGCGCCAGGCGATCTGCAGGATGTGGTCGGGCTGCCCGTCGTGGCGTTCGGTGAGCTTGGTCCCGATCCGGGGCGGGCGGGTGGTCGAGGTACGACGTCGGCGAGGTGCCCTTTGCGGGTCCTTCTCCGACGCCGCCCTCCCGAACCCGGCGTGACCGTTTCCGATCACCGGGCTCTCCAGCGACTATTCCGTGTTTGACGCGGTTGGCCTCCCGGGGTGGATCGTGGCGTGGCAGGCGGCGCAGACCACGAGGGTCTTGCGTCGTCGCTGGGCCATGATCCTGGCCCATTCGGGTTGGTCTGGCTGCCCGGGTTTGTCGAGGTCTGAGAGCTTGCGGATCTGGTGAACTTGCACCCGGTCCGCGTTTCCACAGATCTCGCACCGCCCAGCGCGGAGCCGATCGATCAGCTCTTTGCCAGGGGCGGCGGCCGGGACTGGCGCGCGGTCTCTGAGGGCCGCGTGCTTCTGCCGTCTGAGCGGGATACCACCGAACGTTGCGACCAGCGGTTTGCGTCCCTGGCTGCGCTCAACCCTGGCTTGCAGGCACTTGTGTGGCCCGTGCGGCGTTTCGATCGTGGCCTTGTACCTGCGGGCCATCATCGTGACCGTCGAGCCGTACTTGCCGGCCAGCGTCTTGAGCAGCGAGGTCTGCATCACCCAGTGCAGCCGGTCGAGTCGGTAGACATCGCCGGCGAGTAGGTAGTACTGGACGATCCCCCGGTACTCCGCTCCGAAGCAGTTGATGATCGTGTGGTCCGGCTCGTTCATCAACTCGGGTCGGGAGGCGGGATTGCCGCCTTGCGTGTATCGGGAGCACTTGGCCTTGATCACATCCACCGGCACGCGTAAGCGGATCTGACCGTTGACCGACCTGCGGCCAGCGGTCTGCTTACGGTCGTCGTACTGGGTGAGGATCTCGTAGCCGAGGAACCGCGCCGCCTCCGTGCGGGCGTGGGTGATCAGCGTCTTGGTCTCGGACAGCTCCAGCGCGAGGTGCTCGTGCAGGAACTGCGCGAGGCGACGTTTGATCTCCTCAGCTTCGGCCTTTGGTCCGGTGAACCCGAGCAGGATGTCGTCGGCGTATCTCACGTACCGCAGCCGCCGGTAACCAGGATCGTGCGGATCCAGGCTGGGAAGGCTGCGTTGCTGCTTGCGCAGTTCCCGCACCGCAGCATCATCGCCACGGTGGCGGGCACGAGTGACCGCCCACTGCACCCTCTGGTACTCAGGGTTGTGTCTCCTGAGCGCCCCTCGGTTGTATTCCGGTATCAGGATCGTCTCGACGAACTGGTCCAGCCGGTCCAGGTAGATGTTGGACAGGCACGGGGAGAGCACCCCGCCCTGCGGCACGCCGCTGAGCGTGGCGTTCCACACCCAGTCCTCCAAGTACCCGGCAGCCAGCATCTGGCCAACCAGCCGAAGCAGCCGGTTGTCGTGGATCTTCTCGCCCAGCGTGTCGAGCATGACTCGAGAATCGAGTCGGTCGAAGCACTGGGAGATGTCGCCCTCGATAAACCAGCTGGTCCCGGTCCAGGTTCGCGCCACCTCGCCCAGGGCGGTGTGGCAACCTCGGCCGGGCCGGTAACCGTGAGAGTGCTCGGAAAACTGCGGCTCGTAGTACGCCTCCAACAGCAGGCGCACGACTTCGCCGAGCAGCTTGTCCGACCACGACGGCAGACCCAGCGGTCGCTGCTTCCCGTCCTTCTTTGGGATGTAGTGCCGCCGGACGGGCCGAAACCGGTAGCGCTCGTGACGCATCGCGTCGATGATGCGCTCGATCTTGGCCATCGTCATGCCGTCCGCGGTCTCCGCGTCGGGTCCGGGCGTCATCGCTCCCTTGTTGGAATAGATGCGCCCGTAGGCCAGCAAATACAGCTGCGGGTTGAACAGCTGTCGATAGATCCCTTCGATTGGCAGGCCGCGCCTGCCGCGTTCACGGAGGACATCCAGGACCGTTTCGGCGTTCTGCATTACGCATACCTCGCGGCGCGTCGATGTCCCGTCACCTGTGCCCCTTCGCCCTGTGGACGGCTCTCCCGTCCTCCTTGGTGGGTCGTTGCTCCCACGACTACTACGGGCACTCCGTCACCCCGAGGCTCGCGCCCCAAGGGGTTGATCCCACGTTCGTCCCTGTCGTACGAATCGAGCGTGACGTAGGCGTCCCACTCATCTCCTTGATCGCCCTCACTGGGCAACGCTCCCCGCCCCGAAGGTTGCAACGGCCGCACTACCAAGCCGTCGCAGAGCGTGGCGCCGGTATCGGATGTCTTTCCGGCGGATGAGCCTTTGCATCGTCTGGAGATTGGGATTCAGGCAATCCAGCTTTCGCCATATCACGCGGGTCCCGCGACACCCCCGCCCTGACACCTGGGCCGGTCGCCGCTTTGCTGGCATGCGATTGTTCCGTTCACCTCTCGGATCCGGGTTAGCCATCAGACCCACGAACCTTCCTTCGAGTTCGTCCCGGCTGAGCCGGGGATACAACAGAGCGCCTCGTGGCGCACTAGTGCCATGCGGCCTCGACAAGGGATCCGCCGCGCGTGCTTGGAGCCGGTCTTGGTGATCGACCCGTGCCGGTCCTGCTCGCCGGACTGCTCGCGGGAGGGCACGAGCCCAAGCCAGGAGCCGAGC
>JBIOWP010000099.1:0-24069 GCA_044868695.1 bacterium | reverse complement strand
CAGGCGATATCGGACCAGACGGAGGGGCTCTACCCGCCGTCTTCCAGTTGGCAGGGGACATCGGTCCTGACGGGGGCTAGGAGCCGTACGGGTGCCACGCTCCCGCGCCCTGGCACCTTGCTTGCTATCGGTAAGTTTTGGTATGCTTGCCTCGTTTGATGAGGCAGAGTCGTCTAGGCACTCGCAACCGGAGGGGGCTTCGTCGATGTCGCTCGGCTTGAGAATCCGTCAGCTTCGCCAGTCGCGTGGACTAACCCAGCAGCAGCTTGGTGGCGGGAGGCTGTCAAAAAGCTTCATCAGCCTGGTGGAGCGTGATCGGACGAGACCGTCGGTAGAGACGCTCGTGTTTCTTGCGCGTCAACTGGACGCATCGGTGGACGCCCTCCTCGGGCAAGACGGGCATGTGCATGAGACAGCTGCCGGAAGTCTGCTTGCGATCAGCCGCGATGCGATACGCCGGCGTGACTATGCGACCGCGTCAAGGATCCTCGATACTGTCCAATTTCTCACCGAGAAGTTCCGTGTCGACGAGGCAGGCCGGGAGGTACAGCTCCAAGCCGCGGAGGTCGCGATCGAGAAGGATGATTTTGCTCACGCGTCGGCCGCCCTGGATGCGGCGCTGGCGGCATGTGAGCGTGAGAAAGACTACTGGCGGTTGGGGCGCGTCATGGTGCAGCAGGGCAGGCTGAGGCTGCGTCAACGGGCGTACCCGGAGGCCGCGGACGTGTTGGAGTCGGCCCTGGTAGTGTTCCGGCGAGCCAAAGCCGGTCGTGATCCGGCGCGTGTGCAGGCGCTCATTCTCCTGGGAACGGCGTTGACCCGGGTGGATCGACTGGACTCCGCCCTCAGGCGTTATCAGGAGGCGGTTGAGGCCGAGGTGACCCGCCACGACTCCGTCCTGCGCGGCCGGGCGCTCTGGGGTCTCGGGTGGGTCCACCGGAAATTGGGTAAGCTGGATGATTCCCGCGAGAACCTGCTCCACGCCCGCGACTCATTTGAGTCCGCCGAGGAGCTTCCTGACCTGATGATGGTACTCCACAATTTGGGGCAACTGGACCATGAGCAGGGGCGAACTCACGAGGCGTTGCGCCACTTCCACCACGCGTTGCGCGTGATTGAGCGACTCCAGCGGCCGCGCGACCGTGCTTCGATCCTTACTGAGATCGGCCGAGTGCACCTGACGCTGGGTGAACTCGAGGAGGCTGAACATTTCGTTGCCAGGGCCCTGGGTGAGACACAGCGGACAGGCGATCCAGTTGAGGCTGCGGAAGCGCAGGTCGCGCTCAGTCGCATCCGGTTGGCTCGTGGTGAAGTGAAGCCTGCCGTTGACGGCGTACGACAAGCGTTGGCCACCTTCCGCGGTCGGGGCATGCAGACGAAGGCTGTCGACATCGCGCGGGACTTCGGGCTGGCCCTGAAGGACCGCGGGGCGCATGCGGACGCAGCCGAGTTCCTGGCGCTGGTGGCCGAGAGCTCCGTCGCGGGTCCTACCAGCGCCCCTCCGGTGAAAGCGCGCCGCTAACGACCCTGAGGTGTGAGCGGGCATGCAAACGCGGGGCGGCATCTGCCGCCCCGCGTGATTCTTTCTGAGAGGTTACCGCCTATGCCCGGCTGCCGGCCAGCTCCGGCTCGCGGGCGTTCACCTCGGGAGAGAGGGGTTCCATCCGGACAGGGCCGCGGCCGGCCCTGGCATCGCCCCCGACCGCGCACAGATCGTAGACTGCCAGGATCTCGCCGAACCGAGCTTCCAGAGTGACCACCGATCCGCAGTGTGGACAGCGCCAGACACCCATCGCCTGCTCCCCTCTAGGGCCCTGCAAGGGTCCACCGCCAGTTGGCCCCTTCTAACATGGTTACGTACCCAAGTCGGCGCTAGTTCAGCCCTTCCAAGTGATACCTGGGAGCAAGACTGCTGCCATCCCGTGGCGGAGGGCGGGGGAGAGGAGTGCGCGGGATCCGGTGGGAATTGACATCTGCGCCACATTCCCCAGGAGGTCGACATCCAGCGATGAAGGCGGTCCGGATTCACACCACCGGTGGACCCGAGGTGCTGCGCTACGAGGAGATTCCTGTGCCTGATCCCGGCCCCGGGCAGGCGCTCGTACGTCTCGAGGCGTCCGGGGTGAACTTCATTGACTGCTACCAGCGGTCCGGCCAGTACCGGTTGACGCTGCCCGTCACACTCGGCCAGGAAGGCGCGGGCATGGTGGAGGCGATCGGTCCGGACGTGACCGAGGTCAAGCCCGGAGAGCGGGTGGCGTTCGCCAACGTCGGTGGAACGTATGCCGGGCTTGTGGTCGCGCCGGCGTGGCGTCTGGTGCCGGTCCCCCCAGGGCTGGAGCTGCGGACCGCGGCGGCGGCGATGCTGCAGGGGATGACCGCGCACTACCTGGCGCACGATACCTACCCTCTGAAGGCGGGAGACACCACGCTGCTCCACGCCGCGGCCGGCGGGGTCGGGCACCTGCTACTGCAGATGGCCAAACGGCGAGGTGCCCGGGTGATCGCCACGGTCTCCAGCGATGAAAAAGCCCAGATCGCGCGCTCTCTCGGCGCCGACGAGGTCGTCGTGTACTCGCGGACAGATTTTGAGGCGGACGTGAAGCGCCTAACCGGCGGGCGCGGCGTGCAGGTCGTCTACGATTCCGTCGGCAAGGACACATTCGAGAAGAGCCTGCGCTGTCTGAGCCTGCGGGGGATGATGGTGCTGTATGGTCAGTCCAGCGGTGCGGTGCCGCCGGTCGACCCGCAGGTCCTGAATAGCCTGGGGTCCCTGTTCCTCACACGGCCGACGCTGCACCATCACACCCACACGCGCGAGGAACTGCTGGCCCGCGCCACCGCCGTGCTGTCATGGATCCAGTCGGGCGCGCTGCGCCTGCGGGTGGACAGCGTCTTTCCGCTCGCGCAGGCCGCCGACGCCCACCGCCACCTGCAGAGCCGGGCCGCCACGGGAAAGATCCTCCTCACGCCCTGAACAGCCGTTGACGTCACCGCGCATCTACGGTAGGCTGGGTGCGTTCGGGCTTATTGAAAATACGTTTCAATTTGGAATCGCGGTGAAGGTGGAGATGAGTGGACACGCGGATCCAGCGCCTGACACCCTGCGACGGCTGCGGGCCGGAGGGAAACGGGTGACGGTCCAGCGGCGCGCGGTGATGCAGGCTCTGACATCGCTCGGCTGCGCGCCAGAGGTGCGCCAGATCCACGTGCGTGCGCGGACGATCTATCCGCGCCTCGGTCTGGTCACCGTGTATCGGACACTGCAGGCTCTGGCCGAGGAAGGGCTGGCCCACCCCGTGGTGCTGGACGATGGCCGCCTGCGGTACGAGCTGCGAGACGACCAGGGGCACCATCACCATCTGGTCTGCCTGTCGTGCGGGAGCATCGCCCGCCTGGAGGCCTGCACGCTGCCCTCGCTGGGCGGGGCGGGCCGCCGGGGGTTTGCGGTGACCGCGCACCGGATTGAGCTGTTCGGCTACTGTGAGCGATGCCGGCCGCGGGCACGAAGGCGGCGGTGAGCAGACCCCCGGCGTGGGGGCTGGGCCGCTGCTGCGTCCTGGCCGTGCTGGCGGCGGGATGCGCAAGGCCACCTGCGGTCGTGGGGCCCATGCCGGTCGAGGCGACATTTTATCCGCTGGCGGAGTTTACGCAGCGTATCGGCGGGGGGCGGGTCGATGTCCGCACGCTGATCCCGCCCGGTGCGGAGCCCCATGATTACGAGCCCACCCCGAAGGACGTCGTCGCGCTGAAGAGGGCGCGGGTCGTGGTCTTCAACGGCGCAGGACTGGAACCGTGGCTGACCCGGCTGTTGCCGGAAGTTTCAGCCGCAGCCGTACAGGTCAACGCGACCGAGGGGCTGCCGCTCGTGACGCGAGGCAGCGCCGGGGGCGTGGATCCGCACGTGTGGCTGGATCCGATGCTGGCCCGAGAGCAGGTCGCGCGGATTCTTGCGGGACTGGCGCGGGCCGATCCCCGCGGGCGGCCCGAGTACGAGGCAAACGCCGCGGCGCTGGACCTGGAGCTGCGGGCTCTGCACCTGCGGTATGAACGGGCGCTGGCCGGCTGCGCGCGCACGGAGTTCATTGCGACGCACGCCGCGTTTGGATACCTGGCCCGCCGGTACGGCCTCACTCAGATCGCGATCACGGGGGTGACCCCGGAGGCGGAGCCGCCTCCGGCGCGGCTGGTTGAGGTGATCCTCCTGGCCCGACAGCGCGGGATTCCAGTGGTTTACTTTGAGCCGCTGGATGGTCCCAGGTTGGCCGAGGCCGTGGCTCGAGAAGCCGGCGCGCGCGTGGCGCCGTTGAATCCTCTGGAAGGGCTGACGCTGGAGCAGGAGCGGGGCGGAGACAACTACTTCACGGTGATGTATGCGAACCTTACCGGGCTCGTCGAAGGACTGGGCTGCCCCCGATAGCGGGGTCGTCGCGGAAGTCGAGCACGTGTGCGTCGATTTTGGGCGCGAGCGCGTGCTGGACGACGTGAGCCTGCGGATCCAGCGCAGGGATTTCCTCGGGATCATCGGGCCGAACGGGTCGGGGAAGACGACACTGTTCCGGGTCCTGCTTGGGCTCCTCCGGCCCACGAGCGGCCACGTACGCCTCTTTGGGTCTGACATTCACGAGTTTCGCGAGTGGCACCGTGTCGGCTACGTGCCCCAGAAGGCGACCGCATTTGATGCACGGTTCCCGGCTACGGTGCTCGAGGTGACAATTAGCGGGCGCGCCGGGCGCGCCGGGCTGGGCCGGCCCTTCGGCGCCGCGGACGTTGAAGCGGCCGAGCGTGCGCTGGACACCGTCGGCATGTTGGAATTCGGCGACCGCGCGATCGGGCGGCTGTCGACGGGCCAGCAGCAGCGGGTCTTCATCGCGCGGGCGCTGGCGAGCCGGCCGGAACTGCTGCTCCTGGATGAGCCCACCGTGGGGGTCGACGTGGATGCGCAGGAGCAGTTCTACAGCCTGCTACGCCGCCTCAACCGGGAGTTCGGGACGACGCTGGCGCTGGTCTCCCACGATGTCAGCGTGGTTGCCGCGGAGGTGACTCAGATGGCATGCCTCAATCGGACCCTCGTCTTCCACGGGAGTCCCGACGAAGCCATCCGGTCCGGCGCCCTGGCGCAGCTGTACCGCGCCGAAAGTCTTGTCGTCGCGCACCACCATTAGGGCCCGGCATGCCAGAATTTCTCCAGTACGGCTTCATGGTTCGCGCACTGGCGGCCGGTGTCATGATCGGCACCATCGCGCCGACCATCGGCGTCTTCCTCGTGCTGCGCAGGCTGAGCCTGATCGCCGACACGCTGGCCCACGTGGCGCTGGTCGGAGTGGGGCTGGGGCTGCTGGCCGGGGTGCACCCGGCGGCGGGCGCGCTGGCGGTTGCCGTGATCGGCGCGGTCGGCATTGAGCGGCTTCGCGTATCCGGTCAACTCTTCGGCGAGGCGGCCCTCGCCATTTTCCTCTCCGGCGGCCTCGCGGCTGCCGTGGTGCTGCTGAGCCTCTCAGGCGGGTTTACCGTCGACCTGTTCTCCTATCTGTTCGGCGCGGTCACCGCCGTCCGGCCTGGTGATCTCTGGATCATCCTCACCCTGGGTCTGCTGGTGTTGGGCCTGGTGGCCGTTCTGTACAAGGATTTGTTTGCGATTACGTTTGACGAAGAAGCCGCGCGCGTCCAGGGCATCCCGGTCGATGCGGTCAACCTCCTGCTGACGTTCCTGGTCGCGGTCACGATTGTCGTGTCCATGCGGGTGGTCGGCGTGCTGCTCACGAGCGCGCTGATCGTGATCCCCGCCGTGACGGCCCTGCGGCTCGCCCGCAGTTTCAAAGGCACCCTGTGGCTCGCCGTCGCGTGCTCGCTGGCCGCGGTCGTGCTGGGCATGACTGCGGCATTTTACCTTAACCTCGCCGCGGGCGGGGCCATCGTCTTGTGCTCGATCGGGCTGTTTGTGCTGGCGTCGCTCCGCTAGCGCTTCAGGTAGCGGTCGAACCAGGCCACGGTGCGCTGCCAGGCGTTTCTTGCGGATGACTCGTGGTAGCGCGCGCCGGTATCGTTGAAGAACGCGTGGTTCGCGCCGGGGTAGACGGCGATCTCGTGCGTGACGTGAGCGCGCTCCATCGCCGCGCGGATGTCCGGAATGCCCGCGTTGATCCGGGCGTCTTCTCCTCCGTAGATGGCGAGGATCGCCGCCCTAGTCTTCGGCACGTCCTCCAGTGGAGGATTGGGTCCGTAATGGGGCGCGGCGGCTCTGATCGCGGTATTGCTTGTCGCCAGCCGCCACGTCATCCCGCCTCCAAAGCAGTAGCCGACAACACCGATCCGGTCCTTCCGCACCGTCTGGAGGCTCTGCAGGTATGACACGCTGGCGCTGAGCATGGCCACGAGCTGCTCCGGCGGCGTGCGCCCCAGGATCGCTGTGACCTCGGCCGGATCACTGTACTTTGCCGTCCCGCCCTCGTGGGAGGCGAGATCGACCGCCAGCCCGATGTAGCCCACCTTGGCGAACCGCCGGCAGATGTCTTTAAAGTGTTCCAGCAGACCGCGGTTCTCATGAACCACGATGATCCCGGGGACCGGGCCCCTGAACTTCGGCCGCGCAAGATACCCCATAACGGTCACCGCGCCCGCAGGAAACGTCACCATCCCGCCTTCGATCGACGGGTCGTCCGGCGGGACAGTGATGCCCTGGGCCTGCGCAACGGCGGGCGGCGTCTGCGCGGCGGCCGCGGAAACCTCTTCTAGAGTCGCAGAGACGCCCAGCTGGCCGAGCACCGGCAGCGCGACCGCGGTGCCGCCGGCCATGATCGCGATCCGGCGGAGGAACTCCCGCCGGTTCAGCCGTCCGTCGCGGTAGTCCTCCGCCCACTCTTCGACGATGTAGCGCTCCAGGTCACCCATAGGAAGCTCCCTTCTTGGGGGTTTGTTCCACAACTATTCGACGCACGTCACGGTTTCGTATCGCCTCGCGTGAAATCCTCGCAGGAAATCCGCACGCCCGGGCGAAACTCCAGAGGCTCGGGAGAGGTCTGCGAAGGAGACTCCAAGGGAACGGCAGGTGGTGTGCGCACGGTGAGGTAGGGGATGAAAGTCGTTGCAGCCGCGCTCCTGACGGCGGTGATGGCGTTGTTGGTGTCCGGTTCTGCTGCCGGGCAGGCCGCCGGAGTCAGGGTAGTGGTCAACGGCGTTGACGTGCCGCTTGCCGCTCCTGCCGTGCTCTTCAACGGGCAGGTCATGGCTCCCATTTCCGGGCTGTTCGAGCCCATGGGGGCCATCGCTGCCTATTACGAGACCGACCGTACGATCGTCATCGCCAACCGGATCCGGACCACAGTAGAGCTGCGCTTGAACGAAGCTACCGCCGTCGTCAACGGCCGCGCGCGCGCGTTGCCCGCGGCCCCGGCGCTGATCGGCTCTCACGTGTTCGTGCCCGCGCAGGCGGTCTTTGGGCTGCTGGGAGCCTGGACCAGGTTTGAGGAAGCCGACCAGGCGCTGTTCGTCAGTTCACAGATCACCGCCGTCGCACCGCAGCTGTTTGGAGGCACGCTGCAGGTTGCCGTCGACGCCACCGGGCCGCTGCAGGTCGAGACCAACGTGCTCAGCAAGCCGGACCGGCTGGTCGTCGACTTCCTCAACGCCGCCCTGCGGACGCAGGAACGTGAGTACCCGGTCGGCGATGCCGGCGTGATCCGCATTCGCACGGGCCAGTTCCAGGTCAGGCCGTATGTCTCGCGGATAGTGTTCGACCTGGATCAGCCTGTCGACATCAAGGTCACGGCCGCGCCGACAAGCTATATGGTGATGCTGGAAATCCGGCCCAAAGGGTCCATGCCGCTCGACGCCGGTGGAGGCGGGTCCAACAGCGGTCCGGCGTCTCCGGCGGCGGGTCCGATCAAGGTGATGGGGATCTCATTCCAGCCCGACGGCGAGGCCGGCCGGATCACCGTGGACGGCCTCGGGCCGATGGAGTACAAGATCCGCGAATTTGTCTTCCCCGACCGCCTCGCCATCGACATTCAGGATGCGGTGTTCATCCCCGTCAAGCAGGAGTTCGCCGTGGACGGGACGTCGGTCATCGCCGTCCGCGCGGCGCAGTTTACGGCGAACCCTCCGGTGACCCGCATTGTGGTCACGCTGAAGCGCAAGTTGAATTACGTCACCAGCCAGTCATCGGGTCACCTCGTGGTCGATCTCAGCACGAGCCCCGCGCGCGGACACCTGGTGGCGCTGGATCCGGGGCACGGTGGCAGAGACCCGGGGGCCATCGGCCCGAGTGGATTGCGGGAGGCCGACGTTGTGCTGGACATCGGACTGTCGATCCGCGACCTGCTCACCTCCGACGGGGTCCGGGTGATGATGGTCCGCGACACCGACACGACCGTGGAACTGGCCGACCGGCCGCGGGTGGCCCGCGACGCAGGCGCGACCCTCTTTGTCAGCTTGCACGCCAACGCGTCGGCCCGCGCGGCCGTCAATGGGTCGGAAACCTATTACCTGACGCCGCAGAGTCTTGCGCTGGCGCAAATGATCCAGGACGAACTCGGCATCGTCCTCGGCATCCCCAGCCGTGGGATCAAGACGGCGAACTTTTTGGTGCTGCGCGACAGCGGGGTCCCGACGGTCCTCGTCGAGACGGCGTTCATCTCCCACAGTGACGACGAGACCAGGCTGCGCGACCAGGGGTTCCGCCGCCGCATTGCCGAAGCCGTCTACCGCGGCATCACCCGCTTTCTCGCCGTGTATCCGTCGCCCAGTCCTTGAATGAAACTCACCGTCCTGGGAAAGTGGTCTCCATATCCGCCTGCCGGCGGCGCCTGCCCGGGGTATCTTGTCGAGGCCGACGGTGTCCGGATTCTGCTGGATTGCGGCTCGGGCGTGGTCGCCAGCCTCCACCGGGTCTGCACCGCGTTTGACCTCGACGCCGTAGTGCTCACCCACCTGCATCCCGACCACTTCAGCGACATCTACCCTCTGCGCAACGAGCTGGCGTACGGCCGGATGCCGGCGCCGGGCGCGCCTCCGGTGCCGCTGTTCGCGCCCGCCGGCGCGGCGGGCTATCTGGCCGCCTGTCTGCCGAAGGCAGAGTCCCGGGAGGAGTTTACCGCGGGGTTCTCCTTCCGGGCGCTTGAGGACGGCGCGGGGGTCGTGAAGAGCGCGCGCCTGCGGTTTGTGCTGACGGTCCATCCGACGCCCTGCCACGCCGTAGAAGTGACCGCCGGCGGCCGCCGCCTTGTCTACAGCGCCGACACCGGTCCCTGTGACGCTCTCGAGCGGCTGGCGTCGGGCTGCGATGTGTTCCTGTGCGAGTGCACGCTGATGGAGGGCGATGAGCATCTGTCTGCCCAGTTGGGCCACCTCACCGGCGGCATGGCCGGCGCGGCGGCGCGGCGCGCAGGGGCGAAGCGACTGCTGCTGACCCATTTCTTTTCGCCCCGGCATGCGGTCAAGGAGTCGCGCGACGCAGCAGCGAAGGAGTTCGGCGGCGCCGAGGTTGCCGAGGAAGGCGTCACCTATGAGGTGTGAAGCACATGCCGCGGCCCGATGGGCGCCGGCCCGATGACCTGCGAGCCGTCACACTCACCCGGCGATATCTGAAATACGCCGAGGGCTCGGTTCTGATCGAGCTCGGGGACACCCGCGTCGTCTGTTCCGCCAGCATCGAAGACCGCGTTCCCCATTGGCTCCGCGGCGCCGGGCAGGGATGGATCACCGCCGAGTACGGCATGATTCCCCGCGCGACCCAAGAGCGCAACGCGAGAGACATCGGCCGACCCGGCGGGCGCGTGCAGGAGATCCAGCGGCTGGTGGGGCGTTCGCTGCGGGCGGCCGTCGATCTTGAAAAGCTCGGCGAGCGGACGATCTGGATCGACTGCGACGTCATTCAGGCCGACGGGGGAACCCGCACCGCCGCGATCACCGGCGCGTTCGTGGCCCTGGTGGACGCGCTCCACGTGCTGCGGTCCACCGGCGCGATCACGGTCTGGCCGCTGCGCGAGTTCCTGGCGGCGACCAGCGCGGGATTCGTGGAAGGGCAGGCCGTCCTCGATCTCAGTTTCCAGGAAGACTCCCGCGCGCGTGTGGACATGAACGTGGTCATGACGGAGTCTGGGCGCATCGTCGAACTACAGGGAACAGCGGAGGGCCTGCCCTTTTCGCGCGAGGAGATGCTCCAGCTGCTGGCGCTGGCCGAGCAGGGCATCCGGCGGCTGATCGCTCACCAGAAGGATGCGCTCGCCGACGTCCTCCCCGCCGCCAGGCGATAGCCCCGGCGGCGATCTCACCGAGGTGTATCACGCGTGCCCAGGACGTCCCGCAACGTACGCCCCAGATCCGCGCGCACCCGCCGGGCCGCGCCGCCCTCCACGGCGCTTGAGGTGGTCCTGGCCACGAGGAACATCGGAAAAGTGCGCGAGATGCTCGAGCTCCTGCGGGACCTCCCGCTGCAGGTGTACTCCCTGGACGCGTTCCCGCAGATCCGTGATCTCGCCGAGGACGGGCTCACCTACACTGAGAACGCGATCAGCAAGGCGCTGACGGTCGCGCGGTTGACGCGCCGCATTGCGCTGGCCGACGATTCGGGAATAGAAATCGACGCGCTCCAAGGGGGGCCGGGACCGCAGTCGCGCCGGTTCCTCGGCGACGGCGTCTCGGATACGTCCCGCAACGCCCGGATCTTGAAACTCCTCCAGGGCGTTCCGCCGAAAGCCCGCACGGCCCGGTATCGCTCGGTCGTCGCCGTGGCGGCCGCCGACGGGACGGTTCGCACGTTTGAGGGTGTTTGCGAGGGGCAGGTCGCTGCCGCGAGCCGGGGATCTCACGGCTTCGGGTACGATCCCATCTTTCTCATCCCCGAGTACGGCAAGACGATGGCTCAGCTGCCATTGACGGTCAAGAACCGGATCAGCCACCGGGCCAGGGCCCTGGCCGCCGCGCGTCCCTACTTACGGCAGCTGGCCTCAACGCAGCAGCCCGCGCTGAGTGACCAGTGAGTAGATACTATTCAGAGATGTTTCTCCAGCAACTGCGACTTCGCCAGCAGGTCGCGCCACGGATCCTTCCGTTTGCGCATCAGCTGGGGGACGCTCCGGAGGTTGTGCTCCAGCGGATCAAACCCACGCTCGACGTCCCGCCACGACACCGGTAGGGACACGGTGGCGTCGGGGGTCGGCCGGAGACTGTAGGCGCTGGCCAGCGTGGCGCCCAGCCGGTTCTGATTGTAATCCAGGAAAACCTTGCCCACCCGTTGCTCCGCCGCCCACGCCGTTGTTACCTTGGCGGGGTGAAGTCCTTCCAGGTACTGCGTGACGGTTTTCGCAAATGCATGCACCTGGTCGAACATGTACCGCCGGGCGATCGGAACAAAGACGTGCAGCCCCGTCTTCCCGGAGGTCTTGATGAAGCTGTCCAGGCGCAGTTTCTTCAAGACGTCGCGCAGGAGCAGCGCCGCCTCGGCCGCCGCATTGAACCCCCGGCGCGAGTAGTCAGGATCCTTCTCCCCCTTGCGCTGCGGCAGTTTGTTGTCCGGGAACAGATAAGGATCGATGTCGAACACCACGTAGTCCGGCCGGCTCAGGACGCTCGCGCGGAGCGCCTCCGCGGAGGCCGCGAACTCCGTTCCCGCGCGCGGCCCTCCCTCACGGCGCTGCAGCGGGGTAATGCGGCTGAACCAGGTGTGGATTTCGATGTCGGCAAGCTGTGCCAGCCAGAGCAGCGTGTTGAGGTTGTTGCAGACCGGAGCGGCCATCATCTTCTTTTCGCTCTCCGTCCAGATCCTGACCAGGTGAACGAACGCGGGTGCATCCGGGTAGTCCTTCTGGTAGAAACTCTCGCCGGCGATGCCGTTGGGAAACCGGCGCAGCGTTACCGGCCGGTCGCGCAGGTGAGGAAGGATGTGAGGCGCGACGTCCAGATAGTAGCGGATGAGATCGCCCTTCGTGTACCCTTGGGCGGGCCAGAACACCTTGTCGAGGTTGGTGAACTCGACTGCTGTCATTGGATCGGCTGCCAGGGACCGGGGACCAGGGACCAGGGACCGGTCTGGACCAGGCGCACGAACGGCCGGCGTGCGGGGTTCCTGGGGTGGTGTTGCGGGCTGCGGGACCTCCCGCACCACCTCGCGAGCCGGCTTGTCGGTCCGCAGTCCCTGATAGACCGGGACGCGGAGGAGGCCGTCGTTCGTCCAGCCTGCGTACTCGACTTCCACGACCAGCTCGGGTCTGACCCAGGTGACCTGCTCGTTTGACGGCGGGACCTCAGAGAACGGGCACGCGGCTTCCACGCGAGGCTGCAGCAGCGCCATCAGCCGCCGCAGTTCAGTATCGGTGAAACCGCCGCCACAGTGACCGATGTAGCGCAGGCGGCCCTGCTCATCGTGTACGCCGAGCAGCACCGCACCGAAGGTCTTCACTCGCGCGCCCCGGCCCCGCGTGAAACCGCCCACCACGGCTTCCATCCGCTGAGTCACCTTGATCTTCAGCCAGGTCTTCCCGCGTTCGCCGGGCCGGTAGGGTGCGTCGGCGCGCTTGGCCACGATGCCCTCCACCCCCAGCTCCTGGGCGGCGCGATAGAAGGAGATTCCGCCTCCCCGGACGGCCTCTGAGACGCGGCTGACCCGGCCTGGGCGCAGGATCGCCTCCAGCACCTTCCGGCGTTCGACCAGGGGTCTGTCGACCAGCCGGTGGCCGTTGAAGTACAAGACGTCGAACACGTAGTAGGCAATGATGGGCGCGTGTCCGGGCGCGGTTCCGTCTCCGTGGAGGCGGGACTGCAACAGCTGGAAGTGCGCGCGGCCGCGGTCGTCCAGCGCGACGATTTCTCCGTCGAGAACGGCGCTGGGGAGCCCCTCGGCATACAGCGCGTCCACGATCTGCGGGAACTGGGTGTTGAGGGTCATTCCTCCACGGCTGCGCAGCGTGACCTCGCGCTTGGGGCCATCGCTGCGGATGTAGGCGATGGCGCGCACCCCGTCCCATTTGATTTCAAACAGCCACGCCGGATCGTCAAAGGGCGCGTCCACCAGCGTGGCCAGCATCGGTTTGACGTCCCGCAGAGGCGGATTGCTTCCGGGTCGGTCGAGCTTGAGCGGCCTGAGCTTGGATACGGGAACGGGGGAACGAGGGAACGAGGGAACCAGGGCGCTCCTCTTTGCCGTCTTACCCTGTTCTCGCGTGTTCCCTGGTTCTCTGGTTCCCTTGTTCCCTAGTTTCCTCGTTCCCTTGGGTCCTGAGATCCACTGCGCCCCGGCCTCGGTCCGGATCTGCTCGATGGTCCGGCCGGTCCGGACGGAGGTGGACGGCTCGGGCAAAGTCCACCCGGGCACCGCGTCGTCATCGCGCTTCTTGAACATCAGCCACTGGACTTCACCGCCCATCTTGGTCCGGACAAGATGAAACTCTCCGCGCAGCTTGGTCCCGTGGAGGATGAGGGTCAGCTTTCCGCGGGCATATGCCTGCGCCGGATCGCCCTCCAGGACCTCGTAGGTACCCGTGTCCCAGACCATCACCGGGCCGGCGCCGTAATTGCCTTCCGGGATCACGCCTTCAAACTCCCCATAGTCCAGCGGGTGATCTTCGACCGGGACCGCGAGCCGCTTCTCGTCGGGGTCGTAGGTGGGTCCCTTGGGGACGGCCCAGGATTTCAACACCCCGTCCATCTCGAGACGGAAGTCCCAGTGCCGCCGTGTGGCGTGATGCTCCTGCACGACGAAACGGAGCCCCTGGACTCGCCCCGCGGGCGCCGGGGTTCCGCGCCCGCGCGGTTCCGGGGTGTGAGGGAATCGCCGTTTTCGCTGGTACTCTTCCAGGCTCATGATGGGGCCATGATGTTATCCTAGAGTAGCACGCGGCACGCCGGCTTCCCTCCCGCGAGCCGCCATCACGGGGAGTTGCGATCGGAGGCGTCCATGACGCAGGAGATCCGCCTGTCGCAGATCGGCCAGATCCACGTCGCGGTGAAGGATGTCGAGCGCGCGACGGCATTTTACCGGGACCGGCTCGGCATGGCCTACCTCTTCAGCGCGCCGCCGGGGCTGTCGTTCTTCGACTGCGCCGGTGTCCGGCTCATGCTGAGCCGCCCCGAAGGATCCGGTCAATCCGGCCGGAGCTCAGTGCTGTACTTCCGTGTCCCGGACATTGCCGAGGCCCATCGCGGGCTGACCGGGCGAGGCGTGAAGTTCCGCGACGCGCCGCATCTCATCGCCGAGATGGACACCTATGACCTGTGGATGGCCTTTTTCTACGATTCGGAAGACAACATCCTCGCGATCATGAGCGAGGTCCCGAAGCGGTAAGCGCGGCGAGCTCTTTTGCGTAGTCCGTTGCCGGCGCCCCCTCCTCGTGCGTAAAGTAGGCGAAGACGCTGCGGCCTTCCGCCTCACGGTCCCGGGTCCATCCGGCCCAGCGGCGCAGCTCCTCGTCCGTATAACGGGATTTGTGCAGCCTCAGATACGAGACCGGCCCGACGACCTCGACTGGCTGCGCTTCCTCGTCGGTCTCCGCGATGCACAGCGCGACACGGTGGGTGTCCAGCAGGCGGTACACGGCGTCCTGGCGCCAGCTGGCGTGGCGGAACTCAAGCACGGCCTGTCCCCCTGGCCGCAGGCCGGCAAGGAACGACTCCAGCAGCGTCAGGTCGCAGCGTAGGGACGGTGGGAGCTGAAACAGGATCGGTCCGAGCCGGTCGCCGAGACGGCGGATCCGCTCAAAGAGAAACGCTAAATCTCCGTCGACGTCGGCGAGACGTTTGTTGTGGGTGATCCGGCGGTGCGCCTTGATCGCGAAGCGAAACTCCGGGGGAACGGCGGCCGCCCACTGAGCCAGCGTGTCTTCACCGGGGTACCGGTAGAAGGTGTTGTTGATTTCGACGGTGGCAAACGCCTGCCCGTAGAATCGCAGCATCTCGCCGTTGGGCAGGTCGGCCGGATAGAAGGTTCCCTTCCACTCAGGGTAGCTGAACCCGGACGTCCCGATGTATGCGCGGGCCATGACTACGTTGAAGCGTTGAAACGTTGGAACGTCAAAACAACATAGATCAGTCGCTTCAACGTTTCAACGGTCTAACGTTCCAACGGTAGTTTCTGGCCGCTTCAACGTTTCAACGCTCCAACGTTCCAACGGTAGTTTGCGGTTAGCGGTGCCGCTCGCGCATGCCCGCCGCGCGCGGGGCCGACACGCGGGCCCGGCGGGAGACCGGGGACTTCTCCTTCCGCGTGACCTGCAGGCTGCGGCGCAGGGCTTCCATCAGATCCACGACCTTCTCCTGCTTGCGCGACGGCACGGCGACCACGGCCTCGCCATCCACCTTCGCTGCGATGACCTTCTGCAGCGCCTCCCGGTAGTCGTCGTGGTATTCGGCGGGATTGAACGCCGCGACGAGGCCCTCGATCAACTGCATCGCCATCTTCTTTTCATTGGGATGCACTTTGGCCTGGACGGGCAGTTCGGGGATGTCGCTCGTCTGCCGGACTTCGTCCGCATAGTACAGTGTGGACATGACCAGCGTCCCATCGAAGGGGCGCACCGCCACCAGGTGTTCCTTCTCTTTGATGACGACTTTGCCCACGGCCACTTTGGTGGTCTCGTCCATCGTGTCGTGCAGGAGACGGTACGCCTTCTGCCCTCCCTCGTCTGGCGCGAGATAGTACGACTTTTCATAATAGAGAGGGTCGATCTCGCTCAGCTCGACAAAGGACGTGACGTTGACCGTGCCCGCGGTGTCCAGCGGCACGCTGTCGAGTTCCTCGTCGGCGACCGGAACGAACTTGTCTTTCGCGTATTCGTAGCCTCGGACCACGTCGTTCCAGTCCACGATCTGTTCGTGATGGGGGCAGTAGCGTTTGTTCTGGATAGGTGTCATGCAGGAGCGGTGGAGAAGGCGGAAACGGATGTCTTTCCCCTCGGTCGCGGTGTACAGTTTGACCGGGATCGTGACCAGGCCGAAGGTCAGGTGACCTTTCCAGATGGGACGCATGGGACGATTCCTCCGATTCCCTCGACGCCGGGCGCGCGGGCCGCTTTCGGCGAATGGATGTACGCGTATTATACCCCTCCCGGTCATTTCCTGCTTGTTCGACCAAGACGACGGGGGAGGGGCGCCGGTCTCGCCGCCATGGCCGGCGGGAGGAGGGGTGTCCGTGGGCGCCAAACTACCAGAGATGGAGAGGTTATCCGATGCCGCCGGAGCTTAAAGCGTTCTTCCGCTACTGGTCCCTGACCGTCGCCGTGCTGTTCTTCTTCGCGGGAGCCTTTGTCGTCGCCGGACTGGACGTGTGGGAGCAGATCATGGGTAATGTCCGCCGGCGGCGGGGGGAGCAGGGGCCCAGGGGGCCGGGGCTGGACCCCAACCCTCTAAAGGGGAAGACTGTGGCCGGCACCCTTGGGATGGGGCCTGGGCAGCAGCTGGATCCGAAACGGCAGTGGGTTCTCGACCAGGCGACCGCGGTGGCCGGCGCGCTTGGGCTGAGCGTGCAGATCCTGGTCCTGGAAGACTCGATGAAGCATCCGCTGGTGCACTTTCACGACGGAACGCAGTTGAAGACATACCGGGTGGACAAGACGTGGGTCGCCGAGGCCCGCGCCGGCAATCCCGCCCGGACGCAGCAGGTGCGCGACCTGCTCGAACGGTACCTCGCCAGCGACTTCTTGGGGCGGGCGGACCTGCGGCCGAAGAGGACGACCGAGCTCGCGCGCGAGGCGGCGGCGAAGCCGGCCCCGCCCGCGCGTCCGAGCGCACCACAGGGAGACCCCCCGTCGGGCTCCTGACCCTGCTCTTCACGCCATCGTCATATAGGAGGAAGATGCTTGGTGTGGTCGGGGCGGCCGGACTTGAACCGGCGGCCTCGTGGTCCCAAACCACGCGCGCTACCACGCTGCGCCACGCCCCGGTCACGAGGATGGTAGCACGGCACCCGAGGGTGGGTCAAACCGCGGCGGGTCGCGCGCAGCATTTGAGGGCAAGGAACATAGTATGAACCGTCCCCCCGCGCACGCCAACGATCCGGTGACGCTGGTCATCATCGGCGCCACGGGCGATCTCTCCCAGCGGCTGCTCCTGCCGGCACTCTACCGCCTGCACAGCGAGGGGGCCGTGACGCCGTCCCTGGTGGTCCTGGGGATGTCGCGGCGCGCATTGACGGACGAGCAGTTCCGGACGTTTGCCCGAGAGGGCGCCTCCCGCACCGGTACGGTCGACCCGGATTCCTGGGCCCGGTTTGCCGAGCGCCTCTTCTATGTGTCGGCCGACTCGACCAAAGAGTCCGAT
This sequence comes from bacterium, assembly GCA_044868695.1. Taxonomy (GTDB): domain Bacteria; phylum Sysuimicrobiota; class Sysuimicrobiia; order Sysuimicrobiales; family Kaftiobacteriaceae; genus JBIOWP01. Next base: position 6,822 of record JBIOWP010000099.1, on the reverse strand, counting down.
TTCACCACCCTCGCAAGAGCGCTCCAGGACCTGGAGCTGCGGTTCCGCATCGGCGGCAACCGTCTGTTCTACCTGGCCGCGCCCCCGTCCACGTATGAGGTAATCATCACCAACCTGGGCCGCAGCGAACTGGTCCGCAGGGGGAGCCGGGCGCCCTGGACCCGTGTCATCATTGAGAAACCGTTCGGCCACGACGAATCCTCCGCCCGGCGGCTGAACGGCCTCGTGGACCGGGTGGTCGGCGAGGAATCGGTCTACCGCATCGATCACTATCTCGGGAAAGAAACGGTGCAGAATATGGTGGTGTTCCGCTTCGCCAACACCGTGTTCGAACCGGTCTGGAACCGGCGCTACGTGGACTACGTGCAAATTTCTTTCGTCGAGGACATCGGGGTGGGTGGGCGCGGCCGCTTCTACGAGGAAGTCGGTGTCGTCCGGGACGTCATTCAGAATCACGTGTTTCAGCTACTGGCCATCATCGCCATGGAGCCGCCCGCCGTCTTCGACGCCGAGGGGTTTCGCAACGAGAAGGCCAAGGTGCTGCGGGCCATCCCACCGGTGCGCGGGGAGAACGCGGTCCGGGGCCAATACGGCACCGGGGTGGTGCGTGGGGCGCCCGTGCCGGCCTATCGGGACGAGGAGGGCGTGGACCTGAGATCGACCACGCCCACCTATGCCGCGATGCGGCTGCAGATCGACAACTGGCGGTGGGCCGACGTGCCGTTCTACCTGCGGGCGGGGAAGCGCCTCGCGCGGAAGGACACGGAAGTCGTCGTGGTGTTCCGGCAGCCTCCGTTGCGGCTGTTCCGCGATTATGACATGGCGGGGATGGATCACAACGTGCTCGTGCTCAAGAGCACCGAGGACGAGAAGATCGCGCTGAGGTTTGCGGCGCGGGTGCCCGGACACAAGCACCAGATCCGATCGGTCACCCTGGACTTTTCGTACCGTGACTTTGGAGAAGCCGAGCACCCGGCCTACGAGCACCTCCTGCTCGACGTCCTGCACGGGGTCCAGACCTCGTTCCCGCGGCGGGACGAAGTGGAGCTCCAGTGGGCGATCGTCGACCCGCTGCTCGCGCAGTGGGCGGCGGAGCCCCCGGCGGATTTTCCTAACTACGACGCCGGCGCTGTGGGGCCGAAAGAGGCGGACGACCTGCTGGCGCGCGACGGCAGGCGGTGGCGGAGCGAGTGACCCGCCCGCCTTGACCGCGCGCAGACGTGGGGTGTAGCATGCAGCCAAACCGCGGTAGAGGAGGCAGCAGCGTGAGACTTCCGGTGGAGACATTCCAGCAGGCCTCGGCGACGATGCGCAACGTCCTGCTCGAGATCAAGAAAGTCATCGTCGGCCAGGACCTGATGTTGGAGCGGATCTTGGTCGCGCTGCTCGCCCGCGGCCACGTGCTCATCGAGGGCGTGCCGGGACTGGCCAAGACGCTGGCCATCAAGACGACCGCCCGGGTCATCGACGGCGAGTTCAAGCGCATCCAGTTCACGCCGGACCTTGTTCCGGCGGACCTGGTCGGCACCCGCATCTACAACCAGCACACCGGGGCCTTCGACACGGAGCTCGGGCCCGTGTTCGCGAACCTGGTGCTGGCGGACGAGATCAACCGCGCGCCGGCGAAGGTGCAGTCCGCGCTGCTGGAGGCGATGCAGGAGCGGCAGGTGACCATCGGCAAGCAGACGTTTCCTCTGCCGAACCCGTTCCTGGTCCTGGCCACGCAGAACCCTATTGAAAGCGAAGGGACGTATCCGCTGCCGGAGGCGCAAGTCGACCGGTTCATGTTCAAGGTAGTCATCACGTACCCCAGCGTGCTGGAGGAAGTCAGCGTCGTGGAACGGATGGCGGTCCAACACCCCGAGGTGCAGCCGGTCATTCCGGTCGGGGATCTGCTGGAGATGCAGCGGGTCGCCGATGCCGTCTACGTGCATCCCAAGCTCATGGAGTATTCGGTCACGCTGGCCAACGCGACGCGGCGGCCGGGCGAGTTCGGCCTGGGGGACCTGGCCGCATACATCTCGTACGGCAGCAGCCCTCGGGCGTCCCTAAACATGATCATCGGAGCCAAGGCGCTCGCGCTGGTCCGCGGGCGCGAGTACGCGCTGCCCGAAGACGTGCGCGACATCGCTCCCGAGGTCATGCGCCACCGTTTGGTGCTGTCGTACGAGGCGCTGGCGCAAAACCTGACCGGCGACCACATCGTGGCCCGCGTCCTGGAACAGATCCCGTCCCCGCGGGTGCACATCGGTGATCCGTACGAGACCGCGCGGGCGCCGCAGACGTGACGGCGGCCGGCCGGTGGGGCTGATCGGGAATGGAAACGCCTGAGAGCATCCTGCGGCGGCTGGAGTTCAAAGTCGTGCGGAGGCTCGACGGGTTCCTCTTCGGCGACTACACGGGGGTGTTCTATGGCCCCAGCCTCGACCTGGCGGAAGTGCGCGAATACGAGCCGGGAGACGAGATCCGGCGCATCGACTGGAACGTCACAGCCCGGATGCACCGGCTGTTCGTCCGGCAGTATCTTGAAGAACGGGAGCTCACCGCCTGGCTGCTGGTCGACCTCTCACTCTCGATGGCGTTCGGCACCCGCCGCCAGTTGAAGCAGGAGACCGCCGCGGAGTTCGCCGGGGTAGCCGCGTACATCGTGGCGCGCCACGGCGACAAAGTGGGTGTGATCGGGTTTCCCGGACGCCACGTGTTCGTGCCCCCGCGCGGCGGCCGGGTGCACGTGCTGCGGATCCTGCACGCGCTCACGCGGGCGCGTGGAGCGCCGCAGGACGGCGGGCTGGCGGATGGGCTGGTCCAGGCGGCCCGGGCCGTGCGCCGCCGCAGCTTGATGTTCGTGCTCTCCGACTTTCAAGCCGCGCCCGGATGGGAGCGTCCGCTGCGGGACCTGGCACGCCGCCACGACGTGATCGCGGTGTGGATTACCGATCCTGCCGAGCGGGATCTCCCCGACGTCGGAGGGCTGTCCGTCCGAGACCCTGAAACCGGACAGCAGTTGTGGGTCGACACGTCTGACGCACGCTTCCGGCAGGCGTACCGGGACCTGGTGGCCGCCCAGCGCGATCGGGTCTCGTCGGCCCTGAGGGGAGCGGCGGTCGACGTGCTCGAACTTTCCACTGCGGAACCACTCCTGCAGCCGCTGCTGCGCTTTGTGTCGTACCGTCGGAGGAGAAGTCGGTGGAGTTTGGCTGGCCGGTAATGCTGTGGGGCACCCTGGCGGCACCCCTGCTGCTGTGGGGGTACGTGCGCGCGCAACGCATCCGGGCTCGATATGAGGCCGCGCTCGCCGACTCCCACCTGCTGGGGCACCTGTGGACGAGGCCGCCGGCGTTTCGACGCCACGTGAGCGCCGGGTTCTACGTCGCCGCGGTGGCGCTGCTGACGACCGCCATGGCCAGGCCGATCGCGGCCATCCCGCTGCCCACCAACCGGGCGGCGCTCATCCTGGCCGTCGACGTGAGCAAGAGCATGATCGGTGAAGACGTGAAGCCCAACCGGCTGGACGCAGCCAAGCAGGCGGCCCTGCAGGTGCTCGACACGGTGCCGGCCTCGACGAAGGTGGGGCTCATCGCGTTCAGCGACTACGCCCAGATTCTTGTCCCACCGACGACGGAACGGCAGATTCTCCGGGAGGCGATCACGGCGCTGAAACCTCTTCAGGCGACGGGGGTTGGATCGGCCATCGTCGAGGCGCTGCGCGCGCTCCCGGAGCGCAGGGAGCTCCTCGGAGACCGTCTCAATCTGTCTCCGCAGCAGCCGTTCATGCCTGCGCCGCCTCCCCCGCCGGCCGGGGCGCCGCCGGTGACGCTGCCGCCGGCTGCGGTCATCATGTTCTCGGACGGCATCAGCAACCTGGGAGCGGATCCCACCGCGGCGGCGTCGCTGGCCAAGGAGGCCAACGTCCGCATCTTCGGTGTGGGTGTTGGGACGACCAGCGGCAGTGTGATGCTCGTGGACGGGCAGCTCGTCCTGGTCCCGTTTGATCCGGTGTTGATGCAGCGCGTGGCGCAGATGACCGGCGGAGAGTACTTCACGATCTCGGACCGCGACGAGCTGCGGCGCGTGTCGCGCCAGCTCGGCCGTGCGATGGGATGGGAGCGCCGGCGTACCGAGATTACCTCGGTGCTGGCGGCGGCGGCGGGACTGCTGATTCTGACCGGCGGCGCGTGCTCGATGATGTGGTTCAGGCGCATCCCATGACGTTCCAATGGCCCGTGATGCTGGCGGTCCTGGCGGTGCTCCCGCTGCTCGGGGCGGTCTACGTGTGGGCACTGCGCCGCCCGGCGCGGCGCCCGGTGGCGTTCACGCAACTGGCGCTGGTGCAGCAGGCCGCCTCCGTCTCATCTCCATGGCGGCGGCATGTTCCCGCTGGCCTGACGGCTCTCGCATTGGCCGCGATCATCCTCGCACTCGCGCGCCCGGTCGCGCCGATGCCGGTTCCCGCAGTCCAGAACACGGTGGTACTGTCCATCGATGTCAGCCGCAGCATGCTGGCCGACGACCTTCCGCCCAACCGGATGGAAGCGGCGAAGGCCGCCGCGATAGAGTTCGTGCACACCCTGCCCCGCGGGCTGAAAGTGGGACTCGTGACGTTCAGCAGCTTTGCGATTGTGGTCGTTCCGCCCACCGCCGACCGGAGCAGGGTCGTCGACGCCATCGGCGTGCTCTCGACGGAGTTCGCGACCGCGATCGGAGACGGACTCCTCGAAGCCGTGTGGGCCCTGCCGGGCCGTGAGCGTCCGGTCTCGCCCTTCATGCCCTCGCCCCCGCCGCGGCCTCCCGTGCCGCCCGGAACGATTGTGCTGCTGTCAGACGGCCAAAGCAACCGGGGAGTCCTCCCGCAGGATGCGGCGCGCGTCGCGCGCGAGCAGGAGGCGCGCGTCTACACGGTGGGGATCGGTACGCCGGAGGGGACGTTCCTCAACCTCGGCGGGCGCAGCATCTGGGTCCGGCTGGATGAGGACACGCTGCGCGAGATTGCGGAGATCACCGGTGGGTCATATTACCACGCGACCTCGGCGCTGGAGCTGCGGCGCGTGTACCGCCAGCTGAGCCGGACCATCGGGTGGGAGTCGCGGCCGACGGAAGTCAGCGCGCTTGCCGCGGGCGCGGCCGTCCTGCTCCTGGTCGGCGCGGTGGGTATGTCCCTGCTGACGGTGCACCGCATCTGAGTCCTTCGCCTAGGATACGCCCGGCATCGCCAGCTTGATCCGGTTCCGCCCAGCCTGCTTCGCCTCGTACAGCGCCTCGTCGGCCCGGTGCAACAGAGCGGCAAGAGACTGCATGCCTTCCGCCGTCGTGATCCCTGCGCTGATGGAGATCTTGATCAAGTGCGCCTCAAACGCCACGGGGTTCTCCGCGACCGCGGCGAGGAGGCGCTGCGCCACGCCCGAGGCGTCGTGCAGTGCGGTCATCGGCAGCAGGATCGCCAGCTCGTCTCCGCCGTAGCGGCCGGCCAGGTCCACTTTTCGAAGTTCGTTCCGGAGTTGCCCCGCGACGGTCTGCATGACAAGATCGCCTGCCCGGTGGCCGTACTGGTCATTGATGACCTTGAAGGTGTCGATATCGATCATGATCGCCGCCAGCGGGTGCCGGTAGCGCTGGTACCGAGCGAACTCGCGTTCTGCCTGCGCGAAGAACTCTCTGCGGTTCAGCAGGCCGGTGAGGCTGTCGGTCGTGGCGAGCTCGCGGAGGTCCGCCATCAGCCGGAGGTTTTCGCCCATGACGGTGAGCTGCCGCAGGAGCACGAACGCCGTGATCGCGATCGCGCTGTACAGGAGGCCACCGAGAGGATAGGGCGTCGCGTAGCCGCCGGAGACAAACAGGAGGCCGTAGCCAAGGACGACGGCGAGGTAGGGGGCGGCGCTGACATTCTGGATGTCGTCGGCGGGCCAGTGCTCGACGGGAGGTTTGGTGGATGCACGCCACGACTGGTAGAGTCCACCGGACGCGAAGAGGCCCCACGCCAGCATCCAGAAAGCGTCGGGCCAGTCGCCGGCCTCATACACCCCCTGGAGGTCCCGGTAGCCGAACGCGATGTCGGCAACCAGAAATGCCGCGATGCCCGCCGCCAGCATGCCCAGCGCGTGCCGGCTGCCCCGGTCGGGCTGGCGGAGCAGGATCGCGGCCGCCCCGAAAACGAGCACCAAATCTCCGATCGGATAGGCGGTCGTGAGGACCAGGGTCGTCGTGTCGGTGACCTCCGACAGCGCGATCGGGCCGAGCAGGAAGTACCAGATCAGCATGAATCCACCCAGCAGAATGGTCGCCGCGTCCAGCCAGAATTTCACTTGAGACTGCTTCGTCCGCGGCGCGTACGGGAATGTCAGAAGGCCGATCATCACGAGCGGATAGAAAAGCAGGTAGCCCGCGTCGGCCGGCGACGGGAACGGGTCGCTGCCGAGGACGACTTCGTAGTAGGCCCACAGCACGTCTCCCGCCACATAGCAACTCATCCCCAGGCCGAGCAGGCGCCAGGCGGATCGCTCGTGCGCCCGCAGCCCGGGGTGACCGCCGAGCCGCAGCGCCAGCACCGCGGCCGTGAGGCCGATGGGCAGAAATGCGAGGTCTCCGATCGCCGTCCGGTGGGGGAGCGAGGCGGCCCCGAACGCGACCCACAGGAGGAACAACAACGTGTAGAGGGCGAGGACGGCGGCGAACCGCCCGGTACGGTGGCCAAGCCACTCTTTAAGGAGGTTCGCGCTCATTTCAACTCCGACGCACCATTCTCGAACGATGCGCACTCACCTTTCTCTGTGCCCCCGGCGGGCCGGGATTGGACGCCGATCGCTGTGTTACAATACCCGTGGCCCA
>JBIOWP010000098.1:0-8608 GCA_044868695.1 bacterium | reverse complement strand
GTCATCAACATGAGCTATTTCGTCGATGACGATAAGCTACTCGCTTCCACTGAGTTCAAATGCATGGACGATCCGGCACAGCGCGCCTTCCGGCAGGCCAACGAACGTGCTCTCCAGTACGCGCGCGGCCAGGGCGTGACGCCGGTGGCTGCCCTGGGCAACTCCGACACCGACCTGGCCGATCCGCCGAGTGGAAATCAGTGCGACGTGGTGCCCGCGGAGAGTTCCGGTGTGATCGGGACGATGGCGCTGGGCAGTAGGAGCCAGAAGGCCAGTTACTCCAACTTCGGAGTCGGAGCGACAGATGTCGCCGCCCCAGGAGGCGCCGGCACGACCGGAGACTGCCGAAACACCGTCCTCTCCACATTCCCAGGGAACTCCTACTTCTGTATCCAGGGGACTTCGATGGCGTCGCCGCACGCGGCCGGAGTGGCAGCGCTCATCGTCAGCCAGTTCGGAACGCTTGGCAGTGACGGTGACGTGAATCTGTCACCGACGAGCGTTGAGGAAATTCTGCAGGGATCCACTGTCGACATCGGCCTGGCGGGGTACGACAAGTGCTTCGGAAATGGGCGAATCAACGCGCTTCGTGCCGTGCGGCATGACACGTCCAGCACCTACGATTCAACCGCTCCATTCTGCCCGGAGTACGACGAATAGATCTGATGCGGGTAGATCTGCGGCGGGGGCGCTGCCGCGGCGGCGCCCCCGATCCTGCTTGACAGGGAGCGCCCGACCGCCTACCATCTGCTCAAAGTAGAACGGCCGTTCTACAGAATGAAACTCAGCCCAGTGGGGCATTCCAGCGCTCCTCGGTACGGCGTCCGCGTGGTCGGCCGGGCGCTCGACGTCCTCGAAGTCCTCCGGGATTCCGACCGTCCTCTCAGCCTCGGCGAAATCAGCCGCCGCGTTGGTCTCGTAAAGAGTTCTGGTTTCCGCCTGCTGCGCACTCTGGAGCACCGCGGGTATGTCGAGCGGGTCGGGATGGACGGGCGCTACCATCTGGGTCCCGAGTTCACGACGTTTGTTCGCGGACCTGCCGGGTACCGCCAGCTTGTGGAGACGGCGCTTCCTCACATGCAACGCCTCCTGGAGCAATTCGGGGAGACCGTCAACCTGGGGACCTTGCGGGACGGCGAGGTCCTCTATCTCGAGATCCTGGAGAGCCCACACGCGTTTCGCATGACCGCCCGCGTCGGTGCGCGATCGCCGGTGCACGCGACCGGGCTCGGGAAAGCGATTGCCGCCTACCTGCCGGAGGAAGAGATCCGGTCCATTCTTCGCGGGCGGAGATTTCCTGCTTTGACGTCACGGACCATCACCTCTCCGGCGGCTTGGAAGCGGGAGCTGGCCCTTACCCGGGCGCGCGGGGTCGCCGAAGACAACGGGGAGACCGAGCCTGAGGCGAGCTGCATCGCGGCGCCCATCTTCGGCGCGGATGGCAGGCCCATCGGGGCGATCTCGCTATCGGGCCCGGCGAGCCGCATCCGGGCGTCGAAACCCAGGGCTGCTCACGCGCTAGTCGCGAGCTGCCGGGCCATTTCCAAAGCGTTGGGGTTTACCTCCACGACGGCACGCCGAGAGGGGGTGAGCAACGCCGGGACCCGCGTGGCAGACTCGTAGGACGGGATCAAAACAGGTCACCTCACAGGGGTGAGAGTCAATGAAACGACGCGTGGCGGCGGTGGCGGCGGTCCTGGCGCTGGTGGGATGGGCGACGGTGCAGCCCGCAGCGCTGGCCGGGGCGGCGCCGACCCAGTTGACCTTCACGGTCTGGACCTTCGCCGTCGACCTGATCCAGGACAACATCAACAAGTTCCAGTCCCGCGTTCCCAACGTGGCCGTGAAGCTCACCGACTACAACTGGGGCCAGTACAACGACACAATCGTCGCCAACTTCGTAGGCGGATCCAATGTGCCGGATGTCCTGTACAGCTCAGACCACTGGCTCCAGCAGTGGGCCGCGGCCGGCTGGATCGCCCCACTGGATGACTACTTCCCTCAGGCGAAGGAGCTGGCAAAGTCCTTCGCCCCTTACGCCGTTGAAGGGATGACCTACAAGGGGAAGCTCTACGGCTTCCCGTACTACGCCGATCCCATGGCGTTCATGTACAATGCCGCCATTCTCAGACAGGCCGGGTTTGGGGCTCCTCCTCAGACCTGGGCGGAGGTGCTCGAGCAGGCCAAGGCCATCAAGGCGAAGGGCCTGGCGCAGTACCCGATTGGGTTTGGCTACTCTCTGCAGGAGCCGTTTTCTATCGAGACGTTCATCTCCATGGTCTACTCGGAGGGGGGAAACCTCTTCGACAAGGACCTCAACCCCGTTTTCGATCGCCCCGGCAGTGCAATGGTCAAGATTGTGGAGTGGACCCGCGACGCCCTGAAGGCAGGGGTCATGAATCCGGAGTCCCTGCAGTGGGACGGCGTCCAGGCCGGCAACGCGATGAAGGCCGGGACGCAGGTCTTCTTCATCACGCGGGCATCAGGACTGTGGGAGCTCAACAACCCGCAGTTCTCGAAGCAGGCCGGCAACTTCCAGCTGGCCTTCATGCCCGGCTCGACGCATGAAACCGTTGGATTCGTGCGGTTCTACGCCATGTCGTCCAGCGTGCCACGGCGGGGCAAAGAGGCGCTGGACGCTGCCTGGCAGTTCCTCAACTACTTCGGCGGGCCCGGCCCTGACAACAGCTACCCGGTGGTGCGCCGCTGGGCGCTGGACTTCGGGCTCGGCTTCGCACAGCTGCCCTTGTTCAAGGACAGAGACATCCGGGCGTCGTTCGGCCGGTGGGCGAATGTCGAACGGCTGGAGACGATCGGGCACAAACACGCCAAGGTCAAGCAGGGGCTGACGCCGTGGTTTGCCCAGTGGGACGTCTTCGCGCGTTCAGAGCTCCACCGGGGCTACCTGGGCCAGCAGTCGCCCCAGCAGACCGTGACCAGTCTGGCGGCGAAATGGAATGAGCTGCGCCGGAGGTAGCGTACACGCCGCCGGTCGTCCGCGTCAGTCGTCGTGAAACGCTTGGACGGTTCGTCCTGGGCCGGGCGGTGGCCCGGCCCAGGCGGCGTCCGCAGTGGTATCCATACCTCTCGATCGCCCCAGCGCTCCTGGCCGTTGCCTTGTTTGCGATCTATCCGCTAATCTTTTCCGTCCGGCTGGCCACCCACCGGTATGTGCTGACCGATCCGCTCAGCCACCCCTTTGAGGGTCTGCGCAATTTCGGCGCGGTGCTGGGCAGCTACTACTTTCAGCGGTCGGCTCTCACGACGCTGACGTTCACCGCGGCGATCGTCGCGAGTGTCATCGTCTTTGGTGTGGCCGTCAGCCACTATCTCAACCGGCCCGGGAGATTGGCCGCGTTCCTGCGGATGGCGATCCTGCTCCCGTGGGCGATCCCGGTGGTGATGGCAGGGATCATCTGGAAATGGATCTTCAACGGCAACTACGGGATTCTGAACGGGTTGCTGGTGACGCTGGGCGCGATCCCATCCTACGTGTCCTGGTTCGGTAGTCCCGCGCTCGCGCCGATGACGCTCGTGGTCGCCCACCTGTGGAAGTGGGGGCCGCTGGCCGCCATCATGTGTCTGGCCACCCTGCAGGCCGTGCCCCGGGACCTCTACGAGTCGGCGCACATCGATGGAGGTGGTGGGTGGGCGGCGTTCCGCCATATCACGCTGCCGTTCCTGCGCCCCACGCTGCTGATTCTGCTCATCCTGGAGACCGTGGGAGGACTCGTGACGTTCGACCTGGTCTACGTGATGACGGGCGGCGGCCCCGGCGATGCCACGTCGCTGCTGGCCTGGTTCGCCTATGCGGAGATCTTCAGGTTTCTCGACCTGGGCAAGGGTGCGGCGCTGGCATTCGTCATCGCGGCGCTGACGCTCGTCCTGGCGCTGGTCTACGTGCGGCTGCTGCGATCGGAGGAACTGTACGCGTGATCCGGCGGACGCTGTCCGGGGTGGGGATGAGCGCCGTAGGGCTGGCGCTGGCCCTCTTTATCCTGGGACCGATCCTGTGGATGCTCGATTCGAGCGTTCAGCTGGATCGGGATCTGTTCACGGTGCCTCCGCACTTCATCCCGGCCGCGCCCACGCTCGATAACTATCGCTACATCATCACGCGCACGCCGCCGCCCAGTTATGAACGGGTGACGATGGGCGGCCGTGTGAGCGGCGAGGCGCTGAGCATCCTTCCGGCGCTGCGGAACAGCTTCATCGTGGCCACCAGCGTCACGACGGTTGTGCTGGTCGTCGGCGCGGTCGCAGCGTACACGTATGCCCGTCTCCGATTTTCCGGCCGGGACCTGTCGTACGCGTTCGTCCTCACCAGCCGCCTCATCCCGGCGATCTCGGTGGCGATCCCGGTGTTCGTGATCATCGACCGGCTCAAATTGCTCGACACGCACCTGGCGCTTATCCTCGTCTACGTGGCATTCATCCTGCCGTTCGTTATCTGGTTCCTGACCCGGTATTTCGGGTTTGTGCCCCCGGATATCGAGGAGGCGGCGCTGCTCGATGGGTGCACGCGCCTGGGAGCGCTCCGGCGGGTGGTCGTTCCGGTGGTGGCACCCGGGTTGGCCGCCGCCTCGGCCTTCGCCTTCATGAGCGCCTATAGCGAATTTCTGTATGCCTTGTTCCTGACTCGGACTCTGGCGGCGAAGACCGCGCCGGTGATTCTGGTCGCGACGGCGATCAACTTTGACGTCAGCTTCGCCCTGGCGTCGGCGGCGCTGATCCTCACAGTCATTCCACCGATCCTGTTCGCGCTCATCTTCCGTCGGTTCATCACCAGGGGCCTCGTGGTCGGGTTCGGGCGTTGAGACGCCGGGAGACAGACAAGAACACTTCTGGAGATGCGGCGATGATCGAACGCGGGCTGCAGAAACGGATGTCCCGCGGGCGGCAGCTGTGGGAGCGCGCGCGGCGCGTGCTCCCCGGGGGCGTGAACAGCAACGTCAAGATGGACGAGCGGCCGCAGCCGCTGTACTTCGCGCGCGCCGCGGGATCCCGGTTAGTGGATAGCGACGGGAATACCTACATTGACTACACGTGTGGGTACGGACCGGTCCTCCTCGGACACGCCTACCCGCCTGTCGTGCGTGCGGTCCAGGAGGCCGCGTCAGGCGGCCTCCTCTTCGGCGGCCAGCATGAGGGAGAGATCCGGCTCGCCGAGCTCCTCCGCGATGTGGTGCCATGCGTCGAGATGGTCCGGTTGAACTCCACCGGATCGGAGGCGGTCGCCGCGGCCGTGCGGCTCGCGCGCGCCTACACGCGGCGTACAAAGATCATCCGCTTCGCCGGACACTACCACGGGTGGTTCGACGAACTGCTGGTCAGCTCGCATCCGCCCGCCGGCCACGACGAGACGGTGCCCCTGCTGGAAAGCGCCGGCCAGCGCGCCGCCGCGGCGGCGGACGTGCTCGTGGCGCGGTGGAATGACCTGCCGTCGCTCGAACGTCTGATGGGCGCCCGCTCGGGCGAGATTGCCGCGGTGCTGATGGAGCCGATCATGTGCAACAGCGGGGTCATCATGCCCGCGCCCGGATACCTGGACGGCGTGCGGCGGTTGTGTTCCCGATTGGGGACTGTTCTGATCTTCGATGAGGTGATTACAGGATTCCGGGTTCACCTGGGCGGCGCGCAGGCGCTGCTGAACGTCGCACCTGATCTGGCGGTCTTCGGCAAGGCCATGGCCAACGGATTTCCGATCAGCTGCGTCGGCGGACGGCGGGAAATGCTTGACCTTGCCGCTTCCGGAGGAGTGGTCCACGCCGGTACGTTCAATGGAAACCCGCTTGCCGTCGCGGCCGCGCTGGCCACCCTCGATGAGCTGCGCCTTCGGACGAAGGAGATCTACACGCATCTCACGGCGGCCGGCACCCGTCTCATGACAGAGATCCGCGAGATCGCCAGAGCAAAGGGCATCCCGGCGCTGCTCCAGGGCCCCGGCCCGGTGTTCTACATGTGGTTTACTGATGCTCCGGCCATCTCCGACTACCAGGCCGCCGCGCGGATTGACCGCGCCCCGTATGACCGCTTCGCCGAGGCGCTGCTCGCCGAGGGAGTGCGGGTGATCCCCGGCGGACGCTGGTACGTCTCGTTCAGTCATACCGATGCCGACATCGGCCAGACGCTGGAGGCCGTGAGCCGCGCGCTGGACCGAGTCGCGTGATGATCCGAATCGCGGTCTGCGGCCTCTGGCACGAGACCAACACGTTCGCGAATCTTCCGACGACGCAAGATGCCTTCCACGTTCTCCAGGGAGAGGAGATCGTCGGTACCCTGCGTGGGACTCGTACGCCGATCGGCGGATTCCTCGAGTGGGCCTCGGCAGAGGGGGTTACGATGCTGCCGGCGATCTTCGCCTGGGCGCTGCCTTCAGGGACCGTCGAGGCCGAAGTCTACCAAGCGCTCGCAACCCGCGTCGTGGAAGAGACGGCCGCCCTGCGGCCGGACGCGGTTCTGATGGATCTGCACGGCGCCATGGCGGCTGAGCGCTGCGACGACGTGGAGGCCGACCTGGTGCGACGCCTGCGTGGCTCGCTCGGGTCAGTCCCCATTGGGGCAGTGCTGGATTTTCATGCCAACACCAGCGAGGCATTCACCCAGGCCGTTGATATCGTGACCGGATATGACACCTATCCACACCTCGACCCGTACGAGCGCGGATTGGAGACAGCCGGGTTGTTGGGCCGTCTCCTGCGCGGCGAGATCCGGCCGGTGCGGGCGTGGGCGCAGCCGCCACTCCTGGTGCCGCCCCAGGCGCAGGCCACGGCTCAGGCGCCCATGCACGATCTCATGGCCCGAGCGCACCGCTGGGAGCGAGATCCGGCCATCCTTACAGTGACGGTGGCCGCGGGATTTCCGTATGCGGATGTGCCGTGTGCCGGAGTTAGCGTCGTCGCTACGACGAATGACGCTCCCGACCTCGCGCGGACAGTGGCGGACGATGTGGTGCGGGCGGCGTGGGCCGCGCGCGAGGCATTTGGAGTTACGCAACTATCGCCCGACGAGGCGGTGGCGCAGGCGTTACGAAGCTCCGACGGGCCGGTCATTCTGGTGGACTCCGCAGATAATGTCGGCGGGGGCGCGCCGGGAGACGGTACGGCGGTGCTGGACGCGTTGCTGCGGGCTCGGGCCGAGGGCGCCGTTGTAACGGTGGTGGATCCAGACGTCGTCCGCGCGGCCCGTGCCTGCGGCGAGGGCGGGGTGGTGGTCGCAGAGGTGGGAGGGAAGTCAGATCCGCGCTACGGACGTCCGGTGCCCATTCGCGGCACCGTCCGGCGCGTCTGCGAGAGCGACTTCACGTACCGCGGCTCGTACATGACGGGGCGGCGCGTCGAAAGCGGATGGGCGGCGCTGCTCGACGTGGGCGGCGTGCTGGTCCTGGTGCGAGAGCACAAGGTGATGCCGTTTGATCAGGAAGAACTCCGCGTGCTCGGGATCGACCCGGCCCGCGCCCGCATCATCGTGGTGAAATCGGCCATCGCCTGGCGTGCCGCGTACGAGTCCGTCGCCCGCGCGGTCATCGAGGTGGACGCGCCGGGGGTGTGCACGGCGAATCTCCGAACGCTGCCTTACCGCCGCGTACGCCGCCCGGTGGCGCCTTTGGATGACGATGTGCGTTGGTGAGTAGAGGCGACTTCAACGATCGCCTCGATCTCAACGGTAATCCCCCCGGGCAGCGACCCCATCCCGACCGCCGAGCGGGCGTGCTGGCCACGCTCGCCGAAGACCTGCACGAACAGGTCTGAGCACCCGTTGATCACCTTGGGCTGGTCGGTGAACTCCGCCGCCGCGTTCACCATCCCGAGGACTTTGACCACCCGCGTCACGCGGTCGAGCGACCCAACGGCATCTTTGATCGCAGCCAGCAGCATCAGACCGACCGAGCGCGCGTGCTGGTAGGCGACGTCTGTCGTCACGTCGCGGCCCACCTTGCCCGTCGGCGTCGAGCCGTCGGGATTGCGCGGTCCCTTCCCCGCGAGGAACAGCAGGTTGCCGGACCGGACGGCGTGGACGTATGTCCCGATGGGGCGGGGCAAGGACGGGAGCGACAGTCCGAGTTCGGCGAGTTTCGCTTCGGCAGATGCCATGTGCTATCGCCAGCGCGGGGATCCGGAGAGCAGATCATTCAGGTCGTCTTTGGAGACCCAGACAACGTCGCCGCGGTAGGTGTGCTTGAGCGCGCCTACAGCGACCGCGTACTCGAGCCCGCGTTCCAACCCGTCGGCGAGGTACCCGTGGATGAAGCCCGCGGCAAACGCGTCGCCGGCGCCGACCCGATCCACCGACTCTACCGAGTACCCTTCCTTCGCAACCACACGGCCGTCTTGTGCCGCCGCGCAGCGCCCCGAGTCGGTGACGATGACGGTCTGCGACCCGAACCGACGGGCCAGCGCTCCGGCCAGATCTTCCGCTCTGCCGTCTGAGGATATCAGCAGCCTGGCATCCTCCGCCGTGGAGATCAGGATCTCGACCTGCTTCAACATCGGCATGATCGTGTCCCGGGCTTCCTCGGCGCTCCAGAGTTTCGCCCGGTAGTTGACGTCGAAGCACACCGCGGCCTTTCCCCGGTGCGCTTCTTCGATGGCGCGCCCGGTAGCCGCAC
>JBIOWP010000097.1:0-10311 GCA_044868695.1 bacterium | reverse complement strand
GACGGTGTCGTCCTGTTCCCGCGCGCGCACGGTGCCGCCCATGCCCATCTGCGCGAGCAGCCGTTCCATGAGCGTGTGGGCGACCGCCGCGGGGTTCGCTCGCAGCGTGACGCGCACCCGCGCATCGCGCGCGCCCAGCCCGAGCATCCCGCGCGTGCCGGGGTCCAGCACTTCCACCTCGACGTCCTCACGGCTGACCCCGAGGTCGCTCAGCGCCTGGTCGACCGCCTCCTCGACCGTGCGCCCGCTGCCTTCGGCCTGCTTCATTTCTTCTTCGTGCCCTTGGGGCGCTGGGATAGCACCTGCGGGGGGTTCGGGTTCGGCGCGGGCACGGTTCCCGCCGGGGCCGGCCGCAGCCGCCCGACGACGAGCAGGTATTCTACCATATACGCGAGTGTGGAGACGATCCAATAGATGGAGAGGCCGATCTGGAAGTTAGTGGCGAAGTACGCGACCATGATCGGCATGAAAACAAACATCCGCGCCTGCTGCGGGTCGGTGATCGAGATCATCTGCTGCAGGTACGTCGTCGCCCCTACCAGCAAAGGGTAGATGGCCAGCAGCGGGTGGGCGGCGATCGCCCCGAAGGATGGTACCTGCTCCAGGCCGGCCCCCAAAAACGTCTCGCCTCCGAACAGCCCGGGGCGCCGCAGCGCGGCGAACAGCCCATAGAGCACGGGGAGCTGGACCAGCTGCGGAAGGCACCCGGAAAACGGGTTGACGCGGTTCGTTCGGTACAGGTTCATCATTTCGGCGTTCATCGTGCGCGGATCGCTCTTATGTCTTTCGCGCAGCACCGTCATCTGCGGCGCCAGCGCCTGCATGGCTTTCATGGCCTTGAACGACTTGCGCGTCAGGGGGTGCATCACAAGTTTGATGACGAGGGTCAGCAAGACAATGGCAATGCCATAACTGCCCGTCAGCCCGTGGAAGAACAGTAGAAGTTGGACCAGTCCGTCGGCGATGAGCGTGATGGGATTAACCAACTACATGATCCTCCTTAGCGGGGCTGCGCCGCTACGGAACCGGGTCGTAGCCGCCCGGGTTCCAGGGGTGGCAGCGCAGCAGGCGCCGGATGGCCAGCTCGGCCCCACGCCACGCTCCATACCGCGCCACAGCCTCCGCGGCGTAAGCCGAGCACGATGGGTAGAACCTGCACCTGGGCGGCGTGTACAGCGAGACGACGCGCTGATAGAACCGGATCGCTCCCAGCAGGACGCGGGTCATGGTCTGCGCACCATCAGGAATGTTCTCCGGGCCCGCCGGTGACCCCCGCCTGAATCAGGGCTTCCCGCAGGACGGCCCGCAATTCAGTAAACGGCGTCGCGGCTGCCGGGGCGCGCGGCACCAGCACCACGTCGAACCCATCCGCCAGGCGCACCTGCTCGTGCCGGAACGCCTCGCGAATCCGCCGGCGCAGCCGGTTTCTCGCCACTGCCGTGCCGATGCCGCGTGCGACGGAAAAACCCACCCGGGAAACCGGCAACCTGTTCCGCCGCACGTACACAGCCACGGAATCCCGGACTACGCGGCGTCCCTCGCGATAGACCAGTCGGAACTCTTCGGGGGAGACGAGTCGATGGATCGGCCTTACACCGTCACGCGCCACCGGCCCTTGCTCCGGCGGCGGCGGAGGACCGTCCGCCCGCCCGGTGTCCGCATGCGGCGCAGGAATCCGTGCGTCTTCTTGCGTCTATGGGCTTTCGGCTGAAAGGTTCGTTTCGCCACGGCACCACCCACTATAGCACACGCCTGCTCCAGGGGCTGTGGGTAACTTGGGAGCAACGCCATCTCCCATCCACAGATTTTCCGGAGGCCGGTCCGGCCGTCTCTAGAGCCCATGCCATGACGGCTCCGCCGCGGGCGGACTCCTCCCGTCTCCCTCAGGACTTCTTTTGGATTGTCCACAGGGTTTTTCACAGCTGTGGATATCCTCTCGATCCCCGCTCCAGCGGCGGCAACCACTCCACCGGCCGCGCACCTCTGTTCGGCAGGAACGGCTGGTGGAGTGCACGAACTCGGGTTCACTCCCCCGGGGGCTATCCACAATCGTGGTCACCGCTCGCTTGCTCACGGACTGTCGTGAAATGTGCCCGCCGGTATCCGTCCGGGTAGGACTTTCCCGGACGGCGGCAAACCTTCGTGACCGTCTCACCCGATTACAAACTGCATATGCGCGGATCCCCGGCCGGCGAGGATGGCGATGACGGAGTTCCTGCGCCAGCTTCAGGAGCACGAGGAGTCGGCGGCGCCGGAGGAGCCCGAGGTCAGGGTGGCCGTATATGACTCGCCCCTGGCTGCTCCCCGGGTGGTCTCCCTGCGGGGCTCGGAGTTCCACGAGTTTGTCGGCGACCTCGCCGCGCGCACGTACGATTTCGCCCGCGACCGCGGCGGGCGCATCCCGTATGTGGTGATCCGCGAGATTATTGAAAATCTGATCCACGCGTTTTTCAGAGGCGCCGTGATCAGTATCCTCGACGACGGCAACACGATCCGGATCTCCGATCAGGGGCCCGGCATTCCCGACAAGGAAAAGGCGCTGCAGCCGGGCTTCACCACCGCCACTCCGCAGATGCGCCGCCTCATCAAGGGGGTCGGCTCAGGGCTGCCCGTCGCCCGGGAGCAGTTGGCATTCCTGGGGGGCGCCGTGCGGATCGAGGACAACCTCGGCCGCGGCGCGGTCGTCACACTGACCGTCGGTGGCGAGCCCGTGCGGCCGCCCGCTGCGCCCACCCCGGGCCCGGCACCGGACCCCCTCGAGCGGCCCGATCTGACGCCCCGGCAGAAGAAGGTGCTGCTGCTGATCGCCGAGTTGGGGTCGGCCGGTCCCTCGGCCATCGCGAAGGAACTCGGCGTGAGTCAGAGCACGGCCTACCGCGAGCTGCAGCTGCTAGAGCAGCGCCGGCTGGTAGACGGCAAGGACGCCGGCAAGCGCACACTGACGGAAGAAGGCATCGCCGCCCTGGGCGACGTGTTCAAGCCGTAGGCCCGGGACTTTATCTCCCGCTCCAGGAGGCAGCACGCACATGGCAGTCGACACGTCGTCCGCGGCAGGCATCTGGCAGGAAGCGCTGCGCCGTATTGAAAGCCGCCTGAGCAAGCCCACCTACGAACTCTACCTAAAGAACATGCTCCCGGTGGCCGTCCACGGCGACACGCTGGTCTTCGCCGTGCCCAGCCGCCATGCGAAGGAGTGGATTGAATCCCGCCATGCCGGACTCATCCACAGCGCCCTGCAGGAAGTGCTCTCGCGCGCGGTCAGCATCCAGTTGACGGTCGTCGAGGAATCTGCTGCGCCCGCCCAGACGGCAGCGACGCGGGCACCAGACGGCCTGCCCCTGGCGCCGAAATACACGTTTGATACGTTCGTGATCGGCTCGGGAAACCGGTTCGCACACGCCGCGGCCATGGCGGTGGCCGAGGCCCCCGCCCGTGCGTACAATCCTTTGTTCATCTACGGCGGCGTGGGCCTGGGCAAAACCCATCTGCTGCAGGCCATCGGGCATCACGTCATCCACAAGAAGCAGCTCACCCGCGTCGCATACATCAGCAGCGAAAAGTTCACCAACGAACTGATCAACGCGATTCGCGACGACCGGACGCTGGAGTTTCGCACGAAATATCGCAACGTCGATGTACTGCTCATCGACGACATCCAGTTCCTCGCCGGCAAGGAGCGCACGCAGGAGGAGTTCTTCCACACCTTCAACACCCTGCACGAGGCGAGCCGGCAAATCATCATCACCAGCGACCGGCCGCCCAAGGAGATCCCGACGCTGGAAGACCGCCTGCGATCACGCTTCGAGTGGGGGCTGATCGCCGACATCCAGCCCCCCGACCTGGAGACCCGCATCGCGATTCTCCGGAAGAAGGCCGAGCTGGATGGCCTCAGCGTGCCCGACGAAGTGGCGGAGTTCATCGCGCAGCGCATCCAGTCCAACATCCGCGAGCTGGAAGGCGCCCTCGTGCGCGTCGTCGCCTACGCCGGCCTCACCCGCGCACCCATGACCGTGGACCTTGCCGCCGAAATTCTCAAGGAACTGCTCCCGGCCTCCCCGAGCCGACCGGTCACGATCCAGATGATCCAGCGGACGGTGGCCGAACACTTCGACCTGCGCGTCGAAGAGATGCGCGCGAAGCGACGGACGAAAGGCATCGCCTTCCCCCGCCAGGTAGCGATGTACCTCGCCCGCGAACTCACCGACGCCTCCCTGCCGCGGATCGGTGAAGAGTTCGGTGGCCGTGATCACACCACCGTCATGCACGCCTGCGAGCGAGTGAAGGATGTGCTGGGTAAGGACGCCTACTTCGCAGCCAATCTGAAGAGGCTTGTGGACAGTCTGCGCAGCGCCGAGTGATGTTTCTGCAGACTCCACATGATGGGGATTGTGCCCGCCCGTTATCCCAGGGCTATACACACCCTCATTCGCTTGCTATTGTTAGCCTGCATTTGCTTATCCACAGTATCCACAGCACTATTAGTACTACTACGAAGTTTTATAATTATTAATTCCGGAGGACTCCATGTGGGTAACCTGTCCACAGCCAGCTCTTCTTAAAGCCGTCCAATTGGTCGGCCGGGCGATCTCGACCCGGACAACGATGCCAATTCTTGGGTACGTGTTGATGGAAACCCAAAAGGACGGCATCAAGCTTACCGCGACGGACTTGGAACTGGCGGTACAGGTGGAAGTGGATGCTGAGGTCAAACAAGGCGGACAGATGACGTTGCCTGCGCGCATTCTGACCGAGATTGTTGGCAATCTGCCGGCGGCGACGGTTGAGATCAAAGCTGCGGAGGGCGGGCCGCAGGCACAAATCAGTTGCGAAGCGAGCCAGTTCGAGATCCTGGGGCTACCGGCAGGGGACTTCCCCACGCTCCCGCGGGCCGACGGCGAGGCTGTAGGCACCATTGAAGCCGACATTGTGCGGATGATGATCAACCAGACGATCTTTGCCGTGTCCGCCGACGAGACCCGGCCGTTCTTGACGGGCGTGTACGTGGTGCTGGATGGCGCCGAGGCCCGGTTCGTGGCGACGGACGGCGGCAGGCTGGCGCTGCGCAAGGTGACGCTGGCGGAGCCGGCGCGGCAGAAGCTGGGTGTCATCGTGCCCGCGAAAGCGCTCCAGGAACTCGGGCGGGCCCTGGCCGGCGCCGAAGGAGCCGTACAGCTGGCGATGGCCGACAACCAGTTGGTGTTCGCGGTCCCGGGGTTGCGCGTGTTCTCGCGGCTCATCAGCGGGCAGTTTCCGAACTACCAGCAGGTGATCCCGCAGGAGTTCAAGCAGCGCATCCGGGTGCAGACCGACCGCCTCCTGCGCGCCGTACGCCGCGCGTCGATCACCGCGCGGGACTCAGCGAACGTCGTCCGGCTGGCCGCGAAGGGCAAGGTCCTCACGATCACCTCCAACACGCCGGAGGTCGGGAAGGCGCGCGAGGAGGTCGACGTGACGGCCGAGGGCGAGAGCGTCGAGGCGGCGTTCAATGCCCGGTACCTGATCGACTGCCTGAACAACATCGCGTCCGACGAGCTCTTTTTCGAACTGACCGGCCCGCTCAGTCCCGGCGCGCTCCGCCCCGCGCACCACACCGACTACGTGTACGTTCTCGCCCCCGTGAGGGTGTACGCCTGAACGAGAGCGTCTCCCCGGTGGAACAAGTGCCCATCGGTACAGACAGCGTGGAGTTGGGCGCGTTTTTGAAATGGGCTAACGTGGCCCAGTCGGGCGGGGCGGCGAAGGCGCTGGTCCAGTCCGGCCGTGTGAAGGTGAACGGCCAGACGGAACGCCGCCGGGGACGGACGCTGGTGCCCGGCGACCGGGTCGAGGTTGGGCGGCGCGCACTCGAGGTGGTTCGCGGCTGAGATGCACATCACACGCCTGCGCGTCATCAACTTCCGCAACCACCGCCGCACCGAGATCGAGCCCGGCCAGGGGCTGACGGTTCTGGTCGGAGCCAACGCTCAGGGGAAGTCCTCGCTGCTGGAGGCCGTAGAGGTGGCCGCCACCGGCCGCTCGCACCGCGCGCAGCGCGACGGCGACCTCATCACCCTGGGAGAGAGCTGGGCCCGGGTGCACGCGGCGGCAGCGCGGGCGGATCGTGATGTGGAGATAGACGTCGCGCTCCGCGCGGATGCATCGGCGCCGCAGCCCGGCCGCCTGTGGCGGGAGGTGCGGCTTAACGGCGTCCCGGTGCGCCGTGGAGAGATCTTTGGACACCTCTTGTGCGTCGTAGCCACTCCGCACGACGCCGACATCGCCGCCGGCGGGCCCGCGCCGAGGCGCCGGCTGGTGGACCTGCTGCTGGCGCAGATGAGCCCGTCGTATTTCTACGCCGCGCAGCGCTATGCCCGGGCAGTGCTGCAGCGCAACCAGCTCCTGCGGGCGGGGCGCGCCGCACCGGGTGTCCTGGAGCCATGGGACGAGCAAGTGGCCGTGCTGGGCGCGGCCATCACCGTACGGCGCCGCGCGCTGGTGGACCGCATGGCCGCGGCCGCGCGAGAGATCTACGGCGAGGTGACGGCGGGGCGCGAAGCGCTGACGGTAACCTACGCGCCGAACCTGGCCGGCGCGGATGAAGAGGAGCTCGCGCAGGACGCGCGCCGCGCCCTGGCGCAGCGGCGCCCGGCAGAGCTGGCCCGCGGCGTGACACTGGCCGGGCCGCACCGCGATGACGTCCACCTGGCCGTGGACGGCCGCTCCCTGCGGCTATACGGATCACGGGGCCAGCAACTCGCGGCCGTGCTCGCGCTGCGGCTCGCGGAGCGCCGGCTGCTGCGCGAGGACACCGGCGAAGAGCCGACCCTGCTCCTGGATGACGTGGTGATGGCAATGGACGAGCCCAGGCAGGCGCAGCTACTGACGTTCGCACGCGGCGCGCAGACGCTGGTAACCGTGACCACACTCGCGACGCTGCCGGAGCTGCCCGCGGACGCCGCGGTCTACCGCGTTGCGGGAGGAACGGTTGAAGCGCAGCGCGCTCACCTCCCTTAGGACGATTCTGCGTTCGGCGGCGGCGGCGCTGGGCGTAGAGCGCGCCGCGTATGAAGCCATGATCCAGGAGATGTGGGCGGAGATCGTCGGTGAGGGAGCCGCGTATTCCCGGCCGGCGGGACTGCGCGGCACGACGCTCGTGGTGGAAGTGGAGCCCGGGCTGTGGGTGCAGGAACTGTCGGCCCGGCGCGGCGGAATTGCTGAGGAGATCAATCGGCGGCTGGGCGTTCGCGCGGTGGCAGAGATGCGGCTGCGCCCGCGGACCGGTCCGCCGGCGGCCCCGGCTACGCTGGGAGCCCCCGCCGTGCCACAGGCCCAGGAGCCCGCGCTCTCCGGCGAGGAGACGGCGGCGATTGAGCGCACCGTCGCGGAGATCGCGGATCCGGAATTGCGCGCGACGGCCAGGAAGGTAATGGAGAGTCAACTGCTGTGGAAGAAGCGCCAGCCCGGGTCCGCGGATGTACGTCCACCTCGGGGGTGACGTCGTCATTCGAGTCACGGACGTGGTGGCTGTTCTAGACGCCCGCCTGCTGGCCTCGTCGGAGATCAATCGGGAGTTTGTCGACAAGTCCAGGCACTCCCGCCGGCTGCGGGGCGGCGGGCCGGGTGAGGACCGTAAGGCCCTGGTCGTCACCGCGATCGCCGTGATCGCGTCGGGAATTTCGCCCGCGACCCTGGCCCGGCGGATGGCCGGTGTGGGGGCGCCGGCGATGGCCTGGGAGCGCGAAACTCCGCGCTAGATGCGGGATTTCGTGCGTTGACGGGGCCGAGAACCCCATGTTAGACTGAGTTGTGCTGGTCGATTAGGTCAACCACGGGAGGGGCGCCGGAACGGGCAAGCCCCTCCCGACCTGTTAGGTAGGCCCAACCATTTAGGTAGGCCCAACCATGGCGAAAGACACAGAGACGGCATCCAACCAGACGACGACCCCGTACACTGCCGAGCAGATCCAGGTGCTCGAGGGCCTCGAGGGAGTCCGCAAGCGCCCGGCGATGTACATCGGCAGCACCGGGCCGGACGGGCTCCATCACTTGATCTATGAAGTGGTCGACAACTCCGTGGATGAGGCGCTCGCCGGGCGGTGCGACGCCATCGAGGTGGTCCTGCACAAGGACGGGAGCGCGTCGGTCATGGACAATGGCGCCGGCATCCCCGTCGATCCGGTGCCCAAAATCGGCAAGCCCGCGGTCGAGGTCGTGCTCACCACGCTGCACGCCGGTGGCAAGTTCGGCGGCGGAGGCTACAAGATCTCCGGCGGCCTGCACGGCGTCGGGGTCTCAGTTGTTAACGCCCTCTCGGAGGCGCTGGAGGTCGAGGTCTGGCGCGACGGCAAAGCCTGGCGCCAGAAGTTCGTCCGCGGGAAGAAGACCACACCCCTGCAGGCGGTCGGATCATCCCGCAAGACGGGCACGCGCGTCACCTTCAAGCCCGACACGCAGGTGATGTCGGCCACGGAGTTCGACAGCGAGACGATCGCGAAGCGGCTGGACGACATCGCCTACCTGACCAAGGGCCTGCAGATCACGCTGCGGGACGAGCGCAGCGGGCAGGAGCGGGTCTTCAAGCACGCGGGGGGCATTGCCGAGCTCGTCGGGAGCATCAACCGCACCCGCACGAAACTCACGGCCGTCATGGGCGTGGTGAAGGAACGGGACGGCGTGGAGGTCGAGTGCGCGCTCCAGTACAACGACTCTTACCTGGAGCACATGCTGACCTACGTGAACACGATCCCCACGACCGAAGGCGGCACGCACCTGGCCGGATTCCGCGCCGCGCTGACGCGGGCAATCAACGAGCACGCGCGGCGCGCCGGTCTGCTGAAGGCCGACGATCCCGCGCTGGTCGGTGACGACGTCCGCGAGGGCCTGACGGCGGTGCTGAGCCTCAAGCTGCCCGAGCCGCAGTTCGAGGGGCAGACCAAGACCAAGCTGGGGAACACCGAGGTCAAGGGCCTGGTGGAATCCGTGGTCGGCGACTGGCTTCAGGAGTGGTTCGAGACCCATCCCGCCGACGCCAAGCGGGTCGTCACCAAGGGGCTGACCGCGGCCCGCGCACGCGAAGCCGCCAAGCAGGCGCGCGATCTCGTCCGCCGCAAGAACGCGCTCGACGACTCCCCGTTGCCGGGCAAGCTGGCCGACTGCGCGGAGCGCGATCCCGACGAGTGCGAGATCTTCATTGTCGAGGGTGAGAGTGCCGGCGGCTCCGCCAAGCAGGGCCGCGACCGCCAGTTCCAGGCGATCCTCCCGATTCAGGGCAAGATCCTGAACGTGGAGAAGGCGCGCGAGGACAAGATGGTGTCCCACGAGGAGATCCGGGCCATCATCACCGCGGTGGGGACGGGGTTTGGCGAAGGCTTCAAATTTGACGACCGCCGCTACGACCGGGTGATCATCATGTGCGATGCGGACGTGGACGGCAACCACATCCGCACGCTGCTGCTGACGTTCTTCTACCGGTACATGCGGCCGCTGCTCGAGCACGGGAAGGTCTACATCGCGCAGCCCCCGCTCTACCTGGTGAAGAGCGGCAAGGACCGCCAGTACGCCTACTCCGACGAGGAGCGGCAGGTGGCCGTCAAGGAGATGGAGCGCAAGGGCGCCAAGCCCGAAGTGCAGCGCTACAAGGGTCTGGGCGAGATGAACCCCGACCAGCTCTGGGACACGACGATGAACCCCGCGACGCGCACGCTGCTGCGCGTTGAAGTGGACGACGCCGAGGCGGCGGATGAGGTCTTCACCAGACTGATGGGCGAGGAAGTGGAGCCGCGCCGCGAGTTTATCGTCAAATACGCGAGAGAAGTGAGGAACCTCGACATCTGATGCCCCTCCCCGACGAATCCCGTATCCTCCCCAAGCCCATCGAGGACGAGATGAAGACCTCGTACCTCGACTATGCGATGTCCGTCATCGTCAGCCGGGCGCTGCCGGACATCCGAGACGGGCTCAAACCGGTGCAGCGGCGCATCCTGTTCGGGATGCTGGAGGCCGGGCTGCGGCCGGACCGGCCGTACCGTAAGTCTGCGGCCGTCGTGGGGGACGTGATGAAGAAGTACCACCCCCACGGCGACGTGCCGATCTACGAATCGCTGGTGCGCATGGCGCAGCCGTGGTCTTTCCGGTATCCGCTGGTCGACGGACAGGGGAATTTCGGCAGCATTGACGGCGACCCACCGGCGGCCATGCGGTATTCGGAGTGCCGTCTCACTCCGCTCGCGATGGAGCTGCTGGCCGACATCGACAAGGACACCGTTAACTTCATCCCCAACTACGACGAGTACGAGAAAGAGCCGGTGGTGCTGCCGGCGAAGGTGCCGCACC
>JBIOWP010000096.1:0-4489 GCA_044868695.1 bacterium | reverse complement strand
GTGTGCGAGGGGGGCTCCCGCGTATCTTACGTGGTACAATCCGCTAGTCCAAGTTTTTCTCCCAGCGTGGCAGCGAAGTAGCCGTGTAACTTGAGCACTTTCGCCCTCGCGTAGTAGGGGGTGACATGGCAGCGTATTTTGCTGCCGTCCGAGGGGGCGGAGCCCCCTGAGGAGGAGCGAGCCGCGACTTTGGTTTCCACTGAGGGCCCCACGAGCTATGGGCTCGTGGGGGTCGCGGCGAGCGACCTCGCGGTCGGGTTCAAATCCCTCCCTTCGAAGAAGTTAGTCAGCATCAGAGCACCTGATCGTAGTAACCGTGGGATAAGATTGTCAGCTGAACGCTACCGGTAGTCACCAGGTAATCGAATTGCTGACTCGAATTCAGATCGATTTCCGTGTACGTCTGGACCACATTTGTCTGCGGAGTATTCACGATCTGCCTGCCGGTCGTCACTCCGCTCCCTGTGATCCTGACCTTTGCGTTGCCTCCAGCCCCAGATATGTAAGCACTCACTACGATCCTCCTGCACGTCGGTGGGGCGAATGCGGCGGCATTCACGGTGGTAAACGTGGTCGCCGTACCCCCGCTGAGGATCGTTGCCAAGACGATGTCTTGGAACAGGACTTGGTACAGTCAGCATAGTTATAACTATGGGGTAACGAACCGAGAGTGGAGGGTCAAGCGATGCGAACGTTCCGGCAGATTACAACTATCGGCAATAGCCTTGGCGTCACTATTCCGCGAGAGGTCTTGAGCGCATACGGGCTGGGCAAGGGGGCGCTTGTTGAACTCCGTCCAACCAACGAGGGATTGCTTATTCAGCCCGCCAAAGTGGTCTCTGCTGTCTCTCCTGAAGGCAGGGATCTCGTCAAGGGGATCGTGCGCCGGTACAAGCGTGCATTTGACGCGCTATCGAAGGAAGAACGACCGGCTGCCCTGCGTAGGTAGGACTGTTGACATGTACGGCTATATACCGTACAATAATTGTACGGCCAGTGCCCGTACGGAGGATAGCCCATGACGAGTCCCGCATCCAAGAAGCGGAGCGACGCAAAAGTGGAGAGAATAGAACTCCGCGCCAGCCCGAGCCAGACCTTGACGATCAGACAGGCAGCGGCTGCCACGGCCAAAACGGTGACGGCGTTTGTGCTCGATGCCGCCACGATCGAGGCTCAGCGGGCTCTTGCCGATCGACGTCTCTTTCGCCTCGATCCTGACCGCTGGGAACGATTCGTGAACGCGTTGGACCGGCCGGTGAAGAAGAAAACCCGCCTGAAGAAGCTGATGAGGCGGCCAAGCGTCCTGGATTAGGTGACGCAACTTTCTGGGCCGGAGCCGCTGACCGGCGCCCATAATGTCAAGGATTTCGACTGCGGCAAACAAGAGTTAACAGATTGGCTGCGTCGTTTTGCGCTCCAGAACCAACAGGCCGGGGCGTCGAGAGTCTATGTTGTGCATCAGGCGGGGCAGGTGGTCGGTTACTACGCACTCGCCGCAGGGAGCGTGGAGCCGGAGGAGGCTCCGGAGCGAGTTAAGAAAGGACTCGCCCGCCACCCCATCCCGGTGATCCTGCTTGCCCGGCTCGCGGTAGACGTCTCCAAACATGGCCAAGGGCTTGGTGCGGCCCTACTGAAAGACGCATTGAAAAGGGCAGCTTCGGCGGCCGATGAGATTGGCGCGCGGGCAGTACTGGTTCACGCCAAAGACGATGAGGCGAAAACCTTCTACCAGCACTTCGGCTTCGAACCATCTCCCACTGACCCGTTGCACCTGTTCTTGCTCATGAAAGAGCTGCGCGCAATTCTCAAGGGTCCTTAGGTCTCCGCCGCGGCAAACCTTTCAAAGAGCAGCGCCACGTGCTTGAGATGCTGGAAGAAATCTTCCAAGCGGATGTTCTCGTTGGGCGCGTGCCCGTTGCTGTGCGCGTAGCCGGCCCCGGATCCCACCGTCGGGATACCGAACTGCGCGGTGAGCTCGTACATCGGCCCGGTCGCCGCCATTAAGGGCGAGACCAGCGGGTCACGGCCGTAGATTTCTCTCGCCGTCTCCTGCACCACCCGCGCCAGCGCCGAGTCGACCGGCGTGCGCGCCGGGTGCTCCGCTCCCAGCAGGCGCACCTCGATGTCGGCGAACCCCTGCTGCGCCAGGTGCCGTTTCACCTTGTCGAGGATGTCATCCGGCCGCTGGTTGGGCACCAAGCGAAAGTCGATCTTCGCGATCGCGCGCTGCGGGAGCACCGTCTTCGACCCGGACCCCGTGTACCCCGAGCCCAGCCCGCAGATCGTACAGGTGGGCTGGTAGAGGTTGCGCTTCACCAGCTGCAGCCCCGACACGCCGAGCAGGAACTGGTCGATCCCGAGGTCACGGCGCCTCATGTCGTCATCCCGCGCCGCTGCCAGCCGGCGCAGGTGCTCCATCTCCTCCGCTGTCGGCTCCACGACCTCGTCGTAGAACCCCTCGACGAGGATGTGCTCGTGGCGGTCTTTCAACGTCGACAGCGCCCAGACCAGCCGCCACGCGGGGTTGGGAACGATGATGGCCTGGCTGCTGTGCAGATCGCGGTTGGCCCCACGCGCCTCCAGCTCGAGGTACAGGATTCCCTTGGCGCCCATGTAGATACCCAGATTCTCCTGGATGTCCTTGCCGCCGGCCTCCCAAAGACAGCCGTCGGCCTGGATGAGATCGCGATGCTGGCGCACGAACTGGTACAGGTGCGCGGACGAGGTTTCTTCTTCGCCCTCGACGACGAATTTGACGGTCAGCGGCAGCGGTCCCCGGGTGCGCAGCCACGCCTCGACCGCGCACAGGCGCGCCACGAGATTTCCCTTGTTGTCCGCGACGCCGCGGGCAAACAGCTTCCCATCGCGGACTTCGGGGCTGAACGGCGGCGACACCCACTCGTCGAGCGGCTCGGGCGGCTGCACGTCATAGTGGTTGTAGATGAGGAGCGTCCGCGGCCCGCTCCCAACCGTCCCGTACACGACCGGCGCGCCGTCGGTCGCGTAAAGTTCCGTCTTCAGTCCAACCTGCTCCATCAGCTGCTGAACCATGCCCGCGGTCTCGCGGATGCCGACGTTCTGCGCCGCGATGCTGGGCTGCCGGCACAACCACTGCACACGCTCGATGAACTGCTGCTGGTGCTGGTCGATGTAGTCGAAGACGTCCTTCATGTCACAACTCCTCCTAAGATCCGCTGGATTGAGATGCCTCTCCGACCAAGCCCGCAGCCTGGGCCACGTAGCCGAGGAACTGCGGCTCGGGCTGCGCGCCCACGAACTCCACGGAGTCGTTGATCACGATCTTCGGGACGGCGTACACGTTGTATCGCTCTGCCAGGTCGGGGAATTCGCCGGCCTCGACGATGTCGGCCCGCACCTTCGGGCTTTCGATCGCCAGGAGCGCGGCCAACCTGGCCGCGCGCGGACAGTGGGGTCAGGTAGGAGTGACAAACACCTGGATGTGCGCATCGTCCCGCAGCCGTCCGAGCGTCTCCCGCGTATCCGGGGTCACCGGCGTGGTGCCCCGGGAGATCGCAATGATGAGCTCCAACAGCGTGGCAAACTCGTATCCGGCGGGCATTCCGTAGAACCTGACGCCGTAGTCCTGCGCGCCGATGATGGCGGTCGCGGGCGTGCGGGCAATGCCAAAGCGGGCGGCGGCCTCCGGCTCGGCAAGGGTACTGTGGACGTTGAGCGTGACCTTCGACGAAAGTCCTGCCACTTCGGACAGAATCTGCCGGGCATACTCCGCGATCTCCGCGTCCTGCCCGGGCACCGCCAGGCCTGCTACCGTCGGGGCAAAGAACTCCAGCGTCACGTCGTGCTGCAGTTCCTGGACAAATCTATCGCGGACGAACGCGGCATCCTGATCGTTGAGGAACGGCATCGCGGTATGCTTGTCCTCCGGGACACGTGCTACGATTACTATAACATCGTTGGGGAAAGAGAATGAGCGAACCGTTTGCCCGCGACTTTGAAGTGCTCCAGCATCTCCGCGGTTACCCCGAGGAACTGCACCGCTACACAAATCTCATGAAGCAGACCCACCCGCGCGGCACATCGGCGGTGGAGTTCCTGCTGGGGCGCGCCGGCGCGCAGGAGGGATTCCTGGAGGCCATCTGCCGGATGGTGCGCTCGGGCGAGGAGGCGGCCAGCGCCGTCGAAGCCGCGGAACTCGCCGGCGTCCCACCGAAGGTTTTTCTCGAGGAGATCGCGTCGCGGCCTGATTTTCCCGCCCCGGTGTTTCGAGCCGAGCACCGGGCGGTGTGGCGGCGGGCGGAGGTCGAACGGTATCTCCAAACGGAGCACGACGGGTAAGCGTGCCCAAGCTGGCGCTCTGGGTCACCTGCAAGTCATGCGGCTGCGATTTTGACACGCGGGTGCGGCTGGACCGGAAGAGTTTTGAGCGCGGGACGCTGGCGGCCAACTACCACCTGTGTCCCCACTGCGGCCGGCAGATGACGTACCGCAAGGTCGACTATCGCGTACA
>JBIOWP010000095.1:0-27961 GCA_044868695.1 bacterium | reverse complement strand
CATACGTTACACCGTTAGACGCGCGTCTTATCCCGCCACGTCTCCTCCATAAGATCTCCGTAGTACTTGTCGATGTGGTCCTGCTTGACGCGCTTGAGTTCTCCCTTCGGGAACATGGACAGGAGCTTCCAGGCCGACGTCAGGGTGTCCTCGATCGAGCGCTCCGTCTGACCCTGGCTGAGGAACCGCCGCTTGAAGTCGTCGCCGAAGCGTAGGTACAACCGGTCGCGGTCGGTCAGCGCCTCTTCGCCGATGATCGCCACCAGTTTGCGCAGGTCGACGCCGTTTGCGTACGCGGAATAGAGCTGGTCGCGCAGTGCGCCGTGGTCCTCCCGGGTCCGGCCCTTCCCGATGCCGTCGTTCATCAGCCGGGACAGACTGCGCAGCGGGGTAATCGGCGGGTAGATCCCCAGCCGGTGCAGCTCGCGGCTCAAGAGGATTTGCCCCTCGGTGATGTAACCGGTCAGGTCGGCGATCGGGTGGGTAATGTCGTCGTCGGGCATGGTCAAGATCGGCAACTGCGTGATCGAGCCTTTGCGCCCATGGATGCGGCCGGCGCGCTCGTAAATGGTAGCCAGGTCGGTGTACATGTAGCCGGGATACCCGCGGCGGCCGGGAATCTCTTCGCGGGCGGCGCCGATCTCACGCAGCGCTTCACAGTAGTTTGTCATATCTGTGAGAATGACGAGCACCTGCATCTCCATCTCAAACGCCAGGTACTCGGCGGCGGTGAGCGCGACACGCGGGGTAATCAACCGTTCGATGGCGGGGTCATCGGCCAGGTTTAGAAAGACCACCGACCGCGCCAGCGCGCCGGTGGATTCGAACTGGTCGATGAAGAACGCTGCCTCCCGCTGCGTGATCCCCATCGCCGCGAACACGACCGAAAACTGTTCCGCGCTGCCTAGCACCTTGGCCTGGCGGGCGATCTGGGCGGCGATCTCGTTGTGGGGCAGGCCGGCGCCGCTGAAGATCGGCAGCTTCTGGCCGCGCACCAGCGTGTTGAGGCCGTCGATGGCCGAGATGCCGGTCTGGATGAACTCCTGCGGCCGCTGGCGGGCGACCGGGTTGATTGGCGCGCCGATGATCGGGATGCGCTTCTCCGGGATCAGGGGCGGCAGCCCGTCGATCGGATCGCCCAGGCCGTTGAACCGCCGGCCGATCATCTCCCGGGACACGCCCAGCCGCGCCACGTCTTCGCGAAGACTGATCGAGGTCTTGGCCAGGTCCAATCCGGTGGTCTCTTCGAACACCTGGATCACCGCGTTCTTCTCGGACACCTCGATGACCTGACCGCCGCGCACTGTATCGTCGGGCAGGTGGATGTTGACGATGGCCCCGTAGGCCAGGTCCCGCGCGCCCTCCACGAACAGCAGCGGGCCCGAGATGTACGAGATGGACTGATAACGCTTGGTCGTGAGCTCCATGTCAGCCCCTCACTCTTTCGCGGCGACCGCCGCGGGTTTCTGCTCAAACGCGGCCGGCAACTTCTGCAGCCAGCGCACGAAGTAGTCGTCGAACTGGTCCTTGGCGACATCCTTCATGCGGGCGATCTCTTCGATTTCTTTCAGGTTGATAATGTCGTCCAGCAGCATGCCCCGCTTCAACGCCGCCAGCGCCTGATCGTAGAACGCCAGGATCGCCTTCAGGACGCCGTGCGACTTGACCAGCGGGGAATGGGCGTCGTCGGTGTAGGCGTTCTGCTGCAGGAAGTCCTCCCGCAGCATCTTGCCGGCCTCGATCACCATGCGCTGGTCATCCTGCAGGGCGTCCGGTCCGACCAGCTGTACGATCTCCTGCAGCTCGGCTTCCTTCTGCAGCAGGGCGCCGGCGCGGTCCCGCAGCTCCTCGAAGTCGGCGGGCATGTGCTCCTTGTACCAGGGTTTGAACAGTTGCGTATACAGGCTGTAGGACCGCAGCCAGTTGATCGCGGGGAAGTGCCGGCGGCTGGCCAGCTTGTCGTCCAGCGCCCAGAACGTGCCTGTGATCCGGAGCGTGGCCTGCGTGACCGGCTCGGAGAGGTCTCCGCCCGGCGGGGACACCGCCCCGATAACCGTGATGGAACCCCGGCGTTCGGGGTTGCCCAGAGACACCGAGCGGCCCGCGCGCTCGTAGAATGCGGCCAGCCGGCTGCTCAGGTACGAGGGATATCCTTCCTCGGCCGGCATCTCTTCCAGGCGGGAAGAAATTTCCCGCATCGCCTCGGCCCAGCGGCTGGTGGAGTCGGCCATCACGGCCACCTTCACGCCCTGGTCGCGCCAGTACTCGGCCAGCGTGATCCCGGTATACACCGACGCCTCGCGCGCGGCCACCGGCATGTTACTCGTGTTGGCGATGATAATCGTTCGTTCCATCAGCGGGCGCCCGGTGCGCGGGTCTTCGAGCTCGGGGAATTCATCCAGTACGTGGGTCATCTCGTTGCCGCGCTCGCCGCACCCGACGTAGACAATGACGTCAGCGTCGCCCCACTTGGCCAGGGTCTGCTGCGTGATGGTTTTCCCGGATCCGAACGGACCGGGAATCGCAGCCGTCCCGCCCATCGCGACGGGAAACAGCACGTCCAGCACGCGCTGGCCGGTGACAAACGGCTCCGTGGGGTCCATGCGCTGCTTCACCGGCCGGGGGGAGCGCACCGGCCACCGGTGCATCAGCGTGATCTCGCTGCCGTCCTTCAGGCGGCAGACCGGCTGGGTCACGGTGAATTCGCCCTTCTTGATCTCCGCGACCACACCGCCTTTGCTCGTGGGCGGCACCAGAATCTGGTGCTTGAACCCGAACTCCTGCACCCACCCCAGGACATCTCCCGGACCGATCTGGGTGCCGGGCTTCACGACGGGCTCAAACGCCCATTTCTTCTGCCGGTCGAGCGCTTCGACGACCGCACCCCGGGCCACAAAGTCGCCTTTCTGTTTGCGCACGGCCTCTAGCGGCCGCAGGATCCCATCAAAGATGCCGGTCAGCAGGCCCGGACCTAGCTCGACCGTCAGCGGGTTGCCGGTGCTCTCAATCGGCTCGCCGATCCCGAGACCGGACGTCTCCTCGTAGACCTGGATGAACGCCGTGTCCCCCTCCAGCCGGATGATCTCGCCCAGCAGGCCCTCGCGCCCGACGCGGACGATGTCGTACATCCGCGCGCCCAGCATCCCGCGGGCGATGACGGCCGGACCGGCGATCTTGATGATGCTCCCCTTGATCGACATTTCGCCCCTCCTCGTTCCCTCGTTCCCGTGTTCCCTCGTTCCCGTCGTTCCACATCCTAGCGCAATTTCACATAGAACCCAATGTGTTCTTTCACAAGTCGCGCCACGTAATCTTCGCCGCTTTCAATCTGCGCCTTCGCCGCAGGGAAAGGCACGATAATCGGCAGGTCGCGGTCGCGCATCAAACGAGACACCTCGTGTTCGGCGCCCGTGAGAAGATCCTCGTTCATCGCGACCAGCCCGTAGTCCGCCGCGACCAGCGCGCGCAAATGCTCCACGGCCGCCTTTGCGTCCGCCGCCGCTCTGACCTCAACCCCGGCAAGGCGGAACCCGGTGGCAGTCTCGAGATCAGTGATGACCGCCATCTTATGGGCCACCGCTACACCAGCGCCATTTCTTTTCTCACCCGATCGCGGGGGATGCCGAGCGCCTTGCCCCGCGCGATCAGGCGGAGATTCGCGACTTCGGCGTTCTTCATCGCCAGGAAGGCGATCACGATGCCGATGCCCAGCGGATCCTGCAGGTAGAGGCCGATCTGCGCGCGGAGCATGGCCACCTCGACTTCCCGCTCGAACGACGCCGGATCCTTCAGGGACGCCTTGACTGGGAAGCCGAGCACCCGCACCGCGTGCATCCCGCGCTCCGCGCTGGCGGGATCCGCGACTTCCAGGAACGCGTTCGGCGTCAGCCGGCCGCCGGGGATGAAGAACTTCAACTTCTCGTCCCGGGAGAGTGCACTGACCTGTTGCAGCTTGACGGCCGTCCGGACGTTGGTCGCGTCTAGCTGATACTGTAACAGGCCGCGGACAATCTGTTCATCGTGCCCCCGCCCTGGGGCCACGCGCAGCCCGTACGCGGCATAGAAGCGATCCTGCCGCAGCTCGAGATCGAGAAGGTCGCCTGTCTCGCGGTACGCGCCCAGCCCTTCTGCGAGCGGCGCCGCGAGTGGGTGATCCAGCCCTCCCAGCGCCCCCACCACCCCCGGGATGTCCGGCTGCGCGGCGATCTCCTTCAACGCAGGCTCATTCAACCGGCCGGCCGGGACCAGATTGGAGAGGATTTCGTCGTCGCGCCGGCCGGCATGCTTCGCACGCAGGATCACCCGGATGTTGGCGAGGTCCCACTGCATGAGGACGAGCTCGATGAGTTCCCGTGGTTTGCCGTCAGCGAAACTTTGGATCCTGGTGGTAGTGAGATAGAAGTTGCGGGCCAGCGCGTCGTCGATCGCGTGCAGCCCGTCCACGGTGCGGGTGAGCGCCTCCTGCAGCTGCTGACCGTAGGGCGTGGAACCCAGCGTCTGGATCAACGCGTCCAGCGTCGGCAGCCCCAGGAACTCTTCCATCCGGCCGGCGTCCAGTAGGCGGCTGCGCATCGCTCGAACCCGCGCGTTGATATACGGAAAATCAGGCATGCGCGTGAATCGTGAATCGTGATTCATGATTCGGAGGCCGGCGGGGTCTCACGTCATTGTCCCCAGAGGAGGGCGGCGATCTCGGGGCCCAGCAGCGGTTTCACCCGCTCGACGCGCGAGGCCAGGGTGTTCTCGACAATGAACCGGCCGTCGTCAGAGATCACGCGCGCGCCGCCACTCACGTCGTCGGCCGCCTTGACCTCGGCGTCCAGCTTCAACTCCTTGCCCGCCTGCCTGGCGAGATCCAGATCCTTCGGGTTGATATCCACGGTGATCCGGCCGGCCAGTCCTTCGGCGGCCTCCCGGATTAACCCACGCAGCACGGCGCCGTAGCGGGTCCGATCCTGCTGTACGCTGGACAACTCCGCCTCTGCGGCGGCGAACACGTCCCCGATGGCCTGGTCCTTCGCCTGGAGGATCAACGCCGACGCTTTGACCTGAGCCGCACTCTCCGCCTTGACCTGCGCGGCCTTCCGTTCTGCCTCCAGCCGCTGCCGCTGCGCGGCGAGGTAGGTCTGCGCTTCCTCCGTGGCCTGCGCGACGAGCTGCTCCGCCTGCGCGCGCGCCTCCGCGAGAGCCCGCTCGACCTCCGCGGCGGCTTCTTTCTCAAGGATGGCGACGAGTTCAGATGCCACTGCTAGATCTTGCCGATGACGAAGAATGCCACCAGGAAGCCGAGGATCACCATCGTTTCCGGCAGCGCCAGGAAGACCAGCATCAAGCCGCCCATCTCCGGCCGCTCCGCGATCGCGCCGGCAGCCGCCGCACCGATCCGGGACTGCGCCCACGCCGTTCCGATGGCCCCCAGCCCCACGGCGATCGCCGCGGCCAGCCCCAGCAGTCCGGCGCTCGCCCCCGCCGGCGTCGCCGCCGACTCCTCAGGAGCGGCATTCGCCGCCGCGGCGACCAGCAGCGTCACCGCCAACGCCACGATCACTGCACCTCCAGCTCTCTTCACCCCACTCACCTCCCGCGTAGTGGCTGCTCCCAGCCCATCTTACTCTTGCGAGCGTGAAGCCCGCGTCAAGCCCTCGTCAAGCGTCCACGATCACCCGCGACCCGAGGGCGCAGACTTTTGAAACGGGCGGTACGACCGGCCGGTTTCATCGAAATACTTAAGCTTCGTAAAGAGCTCCACCCAATGCAGACGAGCAGGCTGGATCAGGTGCCCCAGAATTGTGAAAACGAGGAACATCGACTGGGCGATAATTGTGATAAGCACCGCGACGATGCGTCCCAAGAATCCCGTGAAGGGGAACGCAAAAATGCCGGGCAACTGCCTGCCAAATTCCCTCGTCATGTCAGGCCCCAGTTGGTTGGCGGCTGTTGCAAGCGCGGCTGCAGCGAGACCGAACGCCATCAATCGAGCGTGAGACACGATATGACCAAATGCCGACGTACTCTCCAACAGCCATAGGAAGCGCTTCATAACATCGCGGTCCACAACAAGCGAAATCATTGCCACGGCGACGGCCGCGAGGAATAGGTACAGACCGACCGGACCGAGCTCGGCCGGCAGTCGCCCTCCCTGCGCACCCAGAAATAGCAGGAGGCCTGCCGTTCCCAGCACGATGACAATCGACTCGAACACCGCAATCGCGTGTCTATGCCGGATTGCCTGGATGAGGTGAACGAGCAGGCCAAAGAAAATCATCACAATTCCTGCCGCGATGATGAGGATGAAGTAATTCTCGGACTCGTGAACCCGATCATAGAAAGGCTCAACGTGGAACAATAGCTCCGGCAAATTGCCGAAGAACTCTGCATAAACGACCCCAAACAGCATGATCCAGAAGGCCAGAACACGTAGAAGGTACGCAAGATCCGCCAGCAAGGGGACCGGAAATCGCATACTGAGAAAGTTAATGTTTAAAGGCTGTCCGCTCCGCGCTCGGTCCCTGAACCACCAACCCAGAAGAAACAGAAGAAGTCCATAGCCCACGTCGCCGATGACGAGGCCCACGAAGATGGGAAACGTGATCGCCATCACCGGGCTGGGATCCCACGCGCCGTAGCGCGGCGGCTGGAACAGCGCCAGCAGCCGCTGGAATGGACGGATCAACGGATGGTTGTCCAGCAGGACCGGCACCCGCTCGGGCTCTCCATGCGGATCGACCGGCTCGTCGTGCACGACGATCTCGGACCCGAACCGGGCGCGCAAGACTCCGCGGACTTGGCTCACCACCCGCGCCGGCGCCCATCCGTGCACGATAAAGGTGTACCGAGATTGGGAGAGATCCGGCACGACCTTCATCTGCGCCAGCCGGTCGGCCAGCCAGCTCCGGATGGCCAGCAGCCGGGGCCGCGACGACTTCGCGAGGGCGGCAAGCTCCTGGTCAATCCGTGCCACCTCGGCGGGGATCTCGGCCTTCCGCCGCTCCATCGCCGCGATCGTCTCCATGGGCTGCTCACGCGTGAAGCGCGCGGGCAGCCGCAGTTCCGTCCCGCCGGCGCGCGAGAGGATCCCGCGGACTCGCTCGGCATCCTCGCGCCGGAACGCGACGACGACGCCGACGCGGTTCTCGTCGACCACGCGGCTGATGACCTCGACCCGCCCTTCCGTGATCTTGGCGAGCTCGTTCCGCAGCGCGGCCACAACGGTGAGGTCTTTCGTGTTGAGGACAAACCCGATGGATTCGAATGCCTTGCTGTTGGCAAGGGCGGAGAGCAGCGGGGACAGGACACGCACCGCCCCTTCGTAGGACGCGATCAGGGTCCGCTCCTCGTCCAGCTCAAGACGCGTTCGCGTGAGGTCGCGGACCCCCTTCTCAATCCCGGCAACTTCCGCGTCGACCGCGTCCACCGTGGCATCCTGAATGGGGGCGGCGCCATCCGCCGGCGCAGGAGGCAGCAGCGCGAGGACGCCCTCGACCCGCACCAGCGCCCGCTCCAGCGTCTGCAGCGTCCTGGCGTCATCCTCTGCCAGCTGCAGAGCGCTGACTTCAGGCGCCTCTTCTGATTCGATCCGGTCGATGTGGAGGGCGCCGAGCCGCTGAATCTCCTCGATGACCTGACCCAACAGACGCTTGGGCCCAAACACCAGGACCCGGCTCATCTCGACGATCATCCGGCCAGCCCGTCGAGCACGCGTTTGACGACCAGGTCGACCGCGTCGCGCGTCCGTTCGGACGCGCGCGCGCGGACCCGCTGAGCCTCTTCCTGAGCGGCGGCCAGGCGCTGGGCGGCGGCGTGCTCGGTCTCGCGCGCGATCTCCGCCCGCACCCGCTGCTCCAGTTCGGCGACACTGCGGCGGGCCTGATCACGCGCTGCCTCCGCGCGGACCTGGGCCTCGTCCAGGATGCGGCGCGCCTCCGCCTTGGCCTGGGCGACGCGGGACTCGAGTTCTTTCTCTTTCGCCGCAATGACCTGCAGGAGGTTCTCATCCGCGGGGCCGTGCTTGCCCGTCATCGCCGTCACCTGATGGACTGGTTGGGAGGGGGCGCTACCTGAGAAAACCCAGGAACCGCGGGCGTTTCCCGCATGTTCCTGGGTTCCGCAGACACGCGCACATCATAACAGACCGCAGAGAAGGCAGTCAAGGCAACCGGCTAGAGGCGCAGCAGCACCGCCGCCGAGCGAACCAGCTCGAGCAGTGGCTGCGGGTACAGGCCGATGATCAAGGTCCCCAGACCGGTGATGCCCAACGCCACCTGCAGCCCGGCGGGCTCCGTCAGCGGGACCTCAGACGCCGCCGGCATCACGTACATGGCGCGGATGACGCCGACATAGTAGTACAGGGACACGACGCTGTTCACGATCCCGACGACGGCCAGCCACAGGAGGTTGTTGTCGATCGCCGCCGCCAGGACGTAGAACTTTCCCAAGAAGACCGACGTGGGCGGCAATCCCGTGAGCGAGAGCATGAACACCGCCATCAAGAAGGCCGAGACCGGCGCGCGCCGCGCCAGGCCGGCGTAGTCCGGGATCTCGTCAGACCGCAGCTGCGTCCCGATCAGGGTGGCGACGAAGAACGCCCCAAGCTGCGTAAACGTGTACCCGAGCAAGTACACCAGCAGGCCCGGCGTGCCGAACGCACCGCGAAACGCCGCCACGCCGATCAGCAAGAACCCGGCGTGAGAGATGCTTGAATACGCCAGCATGCGCTTGATGTTGCGCTGAGGCAGCGCCAGCAGGTTACCGAGCGTCATCGACACGGCGGCCAGCACCGCGAGCAGCAGCACCCAGTTCGCGCGCGCGGGATCCACGGCAACCAGGAGGACCCGCACCAGGGCCGCGAACCCCGCCGCCTTGGACCCGACGGAGAGGAAGGCCGCGACCGGCGTCGGCGCTCCTTCGTAGACGTCCGGCGTCCACTGGTGGAACGGCACCATCGAGATCTTGAACCCGAAGCCGGCCAGCATCAGCGCCAGCGCCAGGTACAGCGCCGGAGCCGGCGAGGCGCCCAGCCGCGCCGCGATCGCGTACAGGTTCGTCGTGCCGGTCAGCCCATAGACGAGCGAAAACCCGTAGAACATCACCGCGGACGCCGCGGCGCCGAACAAGAAGTACTTGATCCCGGCCTCGTTGCTCTTGGGATCCGCTTTGAGGAACCCGGCCAGCACGTACGAGGTGAGACTCACCAACTCGATGGCCAGCGCGAGCAGGATCAGGTCGGTGCTGGCCGCCATCAACATCAAGCCCACGGCGGTGAACACCAGCAGCGCGTAGAACTCGCCCTCGAAGCGCGTCTGCCGGCCCAGGGAATCCACCGCCGACAGAATCACCAGGGCCGTGGCGACAATCGCGATGATCTTGAAGAATACCGCGAAGCCATCGACGGCGTATGTCCCGAACAGCACCGTCCGCGGCTGCCAGGACACCATCGACGACGCCGGGATGAGCGCCAGCAGCAGCCCCACGACGGCCAGCAGTCCAACGGCCGCCTTGCGGCCCTGCGGGACGACCAGATCGACCAGCAGGATCAGCAGGCCCAGCCCCAGGAGCCAGAGCTCCGGGGCGAGCGACCACAGATCGGCCTGCAGGTTGGCCGGATTCATTCGTCTCCTATCGCAGCGCGGTCACGAGGCCAATCATGGCCGCGTTGATCACGTCCAGCAGCGGTTTGGGGTACAGGCCGAAGAGCACCATCAGCACGGCCAGCGGCATGAGCGAAATCTTCTCCCGCGTGTCCATATCCGGCAGCCCGGCCCACCGCTCATTGATGGGGCCAAGGAAAACCCGCTGGATCGTCCACAGGAACATGGCGGCGGTGAAGATGACGCCGGTCACCGCCACGGCCGTCAGGTACGGAAAGACGCCGAACGAACCGACGAAGACGAAGAACTCCGCGACGAAGCCCATCAACCCCGGCAGCCCCAGCGAGGCCAGCATCGCGATTGTCGTGATCCCGGTGTACATCGGCAGCCGCACCCCCAGGCCGCCGAACTCGTTTACCCCACGGGTGTGCGCCCGGTAGTCATACAGGACGCCGACAATCAAGAACAACGCCCCCGTGATGATGCCGTGCGCAATCATCTCGAACACCGCGCCGTTGAGGGCGATCGCCGCGGCCGCCGCCTTCTCCGGGCTGCCGACCGCCGCCGCCGCGGCCGCGGTGCCCAGCATCACGTACCCCATGTGGTTGACAGAGCTGTAGGCGACCAGCTTCTTGAGGTCGGTCTGCGCCATCGCTACCAGCGCGCCGTAGACGATCCCCAGGAGCGCGAGCACCGCCACCGCCGGCGCGAACGCCCGGAACGTTTCCGGCAGCATCGGCAGGCTGACCCTCACGAACCCATAGGTGCCCATCTTCAGCAGGATACCGGCCAGGATCACGCTGCCGGCCGTGGGCGCCTCGACGTGCGCGTCGGGCAGCCAGGTGTGAAACGGCCACATCGGCACCTTGATGGCGAAGCTGAGGAAGAAGCCCCAGAAGGCGAGCGCGGCCAGGAGGGTCTGCCCGGCCAGCGGCTGCTGGCGGATCAGCTCCAGCATATTGAACGTGTGCGGCTCGGCGTTAAAGTACAGCAGCAGGATGGCCAGCAGCATCGCCAGCGATCCCACCAGCGTGTAGAGGAAGAACTTGATGGCGGCGTACTCCCGGCGCGGTCCGCCCCAGATAGCGATGAGGAAGTACATCGGGACCAGCGTGATCTCCCAGAAGATGTAGAACAAAAAGAAGTCCAGGGCCGCGAAGACGCCCAGCATGCCGGTCTCCAGCAGGAGGAACAAGAAGAGGTATTCCTTCAGGCGCATCTCGATGCGCCAGGAGTAGACGACCGACAGCAGGCTCAGCAGCGTCGTCAGGACGATCAGCGGCAGGCTCAAGCCGTCCGTGCCGAGCTGATAGTTGATCCCCAACCCGGGAATCCAGCTGTAGAGCTCGACGAACTGCATGCCGCCGCCGATCTTGTACAGAGCCGTCATGAACAGCGACAGGACGAAGGAGGCCAGAGACGCGCCCAGCGCCACCCCTTTCATCAGCGGCTCGTTGGTCTTGGACGTGAAGAGAATGATGATTCCGCCGATCAGGGGCAGGAAGATGATCAAACTCAGCATCGCGTCCCTCCGACTAGCGCGTAATGCCGATCACCGCCAGCGCGATCACGCCGAGCGCGATGACCAGCAAGTAGTTCTGGGCCCGGCCGGTCTGGACGTGGCGCAGCACGCCGCCGGCGGCGGTCGCCATCCAGCCCACCAGGTTCACGGCGCCATCCACCACGTACAGGTCGAACACGCGGTACAGCCGCGACAGCCAGACGAAGATGATCCCCACGGCGTTCACCGCACCGTCGATCACGTACACATCGAAGGTCCGAAGCCGCTGTGCCGTCCACACGGTCGGCCGCACGACGGCGAAGGCGTACATCTCGTCCCACCAATACTTGTGCGCCAACACCGCGTACAGCGGCGCAAGCCAGCGGCGCAGGGCCGCGGAGGAGACCCACTGCCAGTGGTAGACGACCGCCGCGGCGAGGATGCCTGCGCCCGCGATGCCCGTGGACATCAGCGCAAACGTCAGGTCGAACGGCACCGTTTCCGCCGTCTCGAAGTGGACGAAGTGATGGAACAGGCTCCCGACCCTGGGCCACGGCGCACCCAGTAGCCCGATGAGGCCGGAGAACACCGCCAGCACGATCAGCGGCACGGTCATCACCTTCGGCGACTCGTGCGGATGCGCGCCGTGGCTGCGCAGCGTCCCGGTAAACGCGTAGAAGATCATCCGGAACACGTAGAAGGCCGTCACAAATGCGCCGGCCGCTCCCAGGTAGAACAACCCGGGGTTGTGGTGGTAGGTCTCAAGCAGAATCTCGTCCTTGCTCCAAAAGCCGGCAAAGGGCGGCACGCCGGCCAGCGCAAGGGCGCCCACGAGCATCGTCGCGTAAGTGGCCGGCATCACCTTCGCCAGACCGCCCATCTGCTTGAGGTCATTGGTCTGCATCGCGTGAATGACCGAGCCGGCGCCGAGGAACAGCAGGGCCTTGAAGAACGCGTGCGTCATGAGATGAAAGACGCCGGCGGTATAACCGAGGACGCCCAGGCCCAGCATCATGTACCCGAGCTGGCTGATCGTCGAGTAGGCCAGCACGCGCTTGATATCGTCCTGCACGATCCCGATGGTGGCGGCCATGAGGGCGGTGATGCCGCCGATGTACGCCACCACGGTCAGCGCGGCGTGGTCGGGACTGCCGAAGAACAGAGGGTACGTGCGGGCCACCAGGTACACGCCGGCGGCGACCATCGTGGCGGCGTGAATAAGCGCCGACACCGGCGTCGGACCCTCCATCGCATCCGGGAGCCACACGTGCAGCGGCACCTGCGCGGATTTGCCCACCGCCCCGCCGAAGATCAGCACCGCGATCAGGGTCAGCAGCGGGCCGGCCAGGTGTCCGGCCTCGACCGCGTCAAAAGCGGCGTCGAAGCGCAGCGACCCCGCCGTGAAGAAGACGAGCAGGATCCCTAGGAACATGAAGAAGTCGCCGACCCGGGTGGTCACAAACGCCTTCATCGAGGCCCGCGCGGCGGCCGGCCGCTCGAACCAAAATCCGATCAGCAGGTACGAGCACAAGCCCACCAGTTCCCACCCGGCATACAGCAGGAGGAAATTGTTCGCCAGGACGAGGATCAACATTGACGCGGCGAACAGCGACAGGTAGGCGAAGAACCGCGGGTAGCGGGGATCCCCGTGCATGTAGCCGGTCGAGTAGATGAAGATCAGCGAGCCCACCACGGTCACCACAAACAGCATCACGGCGGTGAGCCCGTCCACCGCATACCCGATCTCGAGCGGCCGGTCCCCCAGCATCGCCCAGACGAGGCTGGCATCGTACGTGGCGCCGGCGATCGTCTGCCCCAGGATCACCAGCGAGATGAGCGCGGAGAGCCCGAGCGCGCCAATGGCCACGTAGGCGCCCTGGCCGGGCAGCCGCCCGCCCCAGAAAGTAATCAGCCAGAAGTCGACAAACGGCAGCAGCGGGATCAGCCAGGCTACTTGGAGCATTGCGTTCCCGTTACCACTTCATCACGTTGATCTCGTCGACGTGGATCGTCTCAAGGCTCCGGTAGGCGGCCAGCACCAGTGCCAGCCCCACCGCCGCCTCGCAGGCCGCCAGGGTGATGATGACCAGGGCGAAGATCTGGCCGGCCACCGCGCCGGGGGCCACGTAGCGGTTGAACGCCACCAGGTTGATATTGGCCGCGTTGAGCATCAACTCGATCCCCATGAGGATGGCCACGGCGTTCCGGCGCGTCAGCACGCCGTACAACCCCAACCCAAACAGCAGGGCGCTCACGACCAGATAGTGGTTCAGCCCCACACTCATTCTTCTCTCCGCGCAATCACGATCGCGCCGACCAGGGACACCAGCAGGACCAGGCTCGTCGCCTCAAAGATCAGCACGTAGTCGGTCAGGAACGCATTGCCCACGGCAACGACGCTGTACGCGGGCACGGTGCCGGCGCTGACCGGCCACGGCGTCCGCGACAGGACCACGATGATGACGAAGGCCAGCCACACCGCCGCCATGGCGCCGAGGGGCACCTGCTCGTTGACCTGGCGGACCCGGACCCCCGAGCCGCCCTCGGTGAGCATAATCACAAACAGCAGCAGGACGGTGATCGCGCCGGCATAGATGAGCACCTGGATGCCGGCCACGAACTCCGCGTGGAGCAGGATGTACAACCCGGTGACCCCGAGGAAGGTCGGGACCAGCGACAGGCCGGCGCGGACGATGTTCCCGGAGGTGACGACGACGGCAGCCGGAATGAGGGTCACCAGCGACAGGATGATAAACGCCGCAAGCTCACCCATGCCCTACCGTCTCCACGTCGTCAGAATGAACC
The DNA here is from genome assembly GCA_044868695.1 of bacterium. Taxonomy (GTDB): domain Bacteria; phylum Sysuimicrobiota; class Sysuimicrobiia; order Sysuimicrobiales; family Kaftiobacteriaceae; genus JBIOWP01. The sequence continues at coordinate 14,068 of JBIOWP010000095.1, read as the reverse complement.
CCGTGGCCAGCAGGTTGATCAGCCCCAGCGGCAGCAGTACTTTCCACGAGAGGTTGAGGAGCTGGTCCAGCCGCAGCCGCGGGTACGTCCACCGCATCCACATCAAGAAGAACACGAGCACGAAGAGTTTCGCCAGAAACCACACCAGCGAGGGGAGATGGAACCCCAGCGCCATCGCCACGCTCAACGCGACACCCAGCACGGCGAGGATGAGAATGGGCCGCACGACGAGGTTCGCCCGGGCGCCGGAGAGGAGCAGCACTCCGGCCACCACGAGCGACCCGAGCGCGACCAGCGCCCACATCCACGGCTCCAGGTTTGGCGCCGTCCACCCGCCGAAGAACATGATCGTCGCCAGCGCCGCCATGCCGAACATCTCGCCGTACTCCCCCAGCTGGAACAGCGCAAAGCGCATGCCGGTGTATTCGGCGAAGTATCCGGCGACCAGTTCCGATTCCGCCTCGGGCAGGTCGAACGGGACGCGGTTGACCTCCGCCGTCGCGGCCGTCAGAAACGTCACCGCGGCGAGGAGACCAAACGGCGCGCCCAGCCAGCCGACCGGCGGGGGCAGGCGGAAGATGAACCAGCCGCCCTGCTTTACCTGGGCTTCGACGATGCCCACGGTCGAGAGCGTACCGGCCACCATCGCCACCCACAGGATGCCCAGGGCCAGGGGAATCTCGTAGCTGATCATCTGTGACGCCGAACGCAGCCCGCCGAGCAGCGCGTACTTGTTGTTGCTGGACCACCCGGCCGCCAGAATCCCAACGACGGTGATCGAGGCCATCGCGGCGAAGTACAGGACTCCGATATTGATGTCCCGCACGATCAGCACCCGGCCGCCGATCGTCCCGAACGGAATGACGATCCAGTCGAGCAACGCGGCCACGGCAACCATGACCGGGGCGACATTGAAGACAACGGCATCGGCGGCGCGCGGAGTGATGTGTTCTTTTTGCAGCAGCTTGACGGTGTCTGCGATCGTCTGCAGGAGGCCCTGCGGCCCGACGTGCTTGGGGCCGAGCCGCGCCTGGATCCACCCGCTGATCTTGCGTTCCAGATACACCCCGAACATCGCGGTGACGACGGCCAGAAATGTGAAGATCACAACCGTCAGCCCGATGGCTTTGAAGAGTTCGATCACCCACGCCATGCGATTAGACCCACTCCAGGGCCCCTTTGCGCCAGGCGTATACGAGTCCCACACCGAGGATCATCAGGAAGAGCACCATCTCCAGGAACGCAAACGCGCCGAGCTGGCGGAATACGACCGCCCACGGGTAGAGGTAGATTACCTCGACGTCAAACACCACGAAGATCAGCGCGAACAGGTAATACCGCACGTTGAACTGCGCCCAGGCCTGGCCGAAGGGAATGACGCCGGACTCGTAGGTGATGGTTTTCTGGGGGAGATCGGCGCGCGGCGCCAGCAGCCAGACGACCACAAGCGGCAGCACGGCCATCGCGGTGCCGACAGCCGCAAAGACAGCGACGTAGAACCAGTCGAGCAGCACCTTTGGCATTGGACGGCGGGACCGGGCGGGATTCCGACCGGGCACCGGCAGTAGAAATTCGTGCGCCCGCAGCCGACCCCTTCAGATGGGACCCGGGACCGGGGACCGGGGACCGAGGAAAACCTAGACTTGCGCGCGCCGGGTCCCTGGTCCCAGGTCCCTGGTCCCGCCGTTAGAGGAGGCAATGCGCGTTTCGGCGGGCGCTCCTTCGATCGCGCGGAATACAGCGCGGGCAAGGCGGCGGGGATTGTGGCGGACGAGGGTCTCCTCGCTGATCAGCGCGTCGCTGATCGGCGTGACGCCCAGGGCATCGAGCCGCTCCAGATCCGGCTCGACCGGCCTGGCGCCGTCGGCCTCGTAGCGGGCGAGCAGCACGCGGTTGCGCGGCCGCTGCGCGTTCACCAGCACGTGTGAGAATAGCCCCGGTCCGATGAGGTCGTGCAGCGTGCGGACATGGTCGCTGGCCGTGAACCCATCGGTCTCGCCGGGCTGGGTCATGACGTTGCAGACGTACAGGCGCAGCGCCCGGCTGCCCCGCACGGCGTCGGCGACGCCGCCCACCAGCAGGTTGGGAATCACGCTCGTGAAGAGGCTGCCCGGACCGAGCACAATCAGATCCGCCTCGCCGATCGCCTGCAGCACCTCCGGCAGCGGCGCCACGTCCGCGGGCTTGAGGCCGATGCGGTGGATGCGTTTGCGGGCGCGCGTAATCTGCGACTCGCCTTCCACCGTGGTCCCGTCGGCAAACTCGGCCCACAGGACCACGTCCGCGGACGCTGACGGGAGCACGCGGCCCCGGATGTTGAGGACCTTGCTGGTCTCTTTGACCGCGCTCTCCAGGTCTCCGGTGACGCCCGCCAGGCTGGCGATGAACAAGTTGCCGAAGGCATGCCCCTCCAGCGCTCCACCCTGAAAGCGGTACTCAAAGAGCCGCGTCATCAGCGGCTCAGACTCCGCGAGCGCGACGAGGCAGTCGCGGATGTCGCCGGGCGGGAGGATGCCCAGTTCCCGCCGCAGCCGGCCGGAGCTGCCGCCGTCGTCGAACACCGTCACGACCGCAGTCAGGTTGTCGGAGTAGTGCTTCAGCCCACGCAGGAGCGTGGACAGTCCGGTGCCGCCGCCGATCACCACGATGTGCGGGCCGCGCCGGCGGTGCCGCTGCTGAGCCAGCACGTCCACCAGCTGCTGCCGTCCGGGTGGGAGCAGCGCGTCGGTGACGGCGCGCACCGTGCCGCGCAGGCCGGTGAAGACCGCCGCGATCCCGGCGACCACCAGCAGCGCGCCCAGCCACGTCGGAGACAGCGCGCCTCCGGTCGCCAGGAGAATCGCGATCGAGACGCGGAACGCCGACAACTCAAGCCAGCCGAGCGGGCGGACGTTGACGATCAGCATCACGCCGGCGGACAGCAGAAGGATGCCGGCGGCGATAACCAGGACCCAGCGCTTCACCCCGAGTCCGGGGACCAGCCACGCGCCCCAGGCGCGGAGCACCCGGGACGGGCCGCGGCGGCGGAGGGGGGTGGACACCGGCGCTACTCTTTCCCGATGTCGCGGTGGCGGACCGTGACACGGTAGCCGCCGCGCGAGAGGTAGGCCGCCAGTTCGTCCGCCAGCACGACCGACCGGTGCTTGCCGCCGGTGCAGCCCAGGGCCAGCGTGAGATGGGCCTTGCCCTCTTCGACGTACTGGGGCAGCAGGTAATCGATCATCTGGGTGAGGTGGCGCATGAACTCCTGGGTCGCCGGCGCGCCGAGCACGAACGAGCGAATCTGCGGGCTGTCGCCGGGCAGCGCCCGCAGCGTCTCATCATAGTGCGGGTTGGGGAGGAACCGCACGTCAAAGACCAGGTCGGCGTCCAGCGGGATGCCGTACTTGTATCCGAACGAGAGAATGGTGATGGACAGCGTGACCAGCTCGGCGGCCCGCACGAAGCTGTTCACGATCGTGTTGCGCAGCTCGCGCACGCTCAGCGTCGACGTGTCGACGATCATGTCGGCTTTTTCCTTCACCGTCTGCAGCCGCAGCCGCTCCGCCTGGATCCCCTCCAGCACGCCGCCGGACTGCGCCAACGGGTGCTTGCGCCGGGTTTCCTCAAAGCGGCGCACCAGCACGTCGTCGGCGGCATCGAGGAAGAGAATCTCGTAATCCAACCCCATGCTCTCCAGATACGCCAGCGAGGAGAAGAGATCGTTGAAGAACTCACCACCGCGCACGTCGATGGCCAGCGCGGCGCGGCGGACGCGGCCCTCAGACTGCAGGCACAGTTCGGCGAACTTGGGCAGGAGCGCGGGGGGGAGGTTGTCGACGCAGAAAAAGCCGAGATCCTCGAACACCTTCATGGCGTTCGACTTCCCGGCGCCGGACAGCCCGGTAATGATGACGAACTGCAGATCCACGACCGGCAGCCGCGGCGGCCGCCGGACGGCCGCGGAACGAGCCACGCGACTCCCCCTTTACGAGCCCCGTCTTGGTCTCAGTGTAGCACCTCTCGCGCCTCTCGCACTTCTGTCACGGAGCAGCGTGCTGAGCAGCGTGCTGAGCAGTGCGATCAGCAGCGCGCCGACCAGCGCGGACCAGAAGGTGCTGATCTCCAGCGCGGTCACGGCCGCCACGATATACAGCATTAGGGCGTTCACCACCAGGGTGAACAGCCCGAGGCTGAGGATGTTCACGGGCAGCGTCATGATCAGCACCAGCGGCCGGATAAAGGCGTTGACGATCCCCAGGACGAGCGCCGCCAGGATGGCGGCTCCAAAATCCGGAATACGCACGCCTTCGATCAGGCGCGTCGTCAGGTAAATGGCGACCGAGTTGAACAGCCAGCGCAGTAAGAAACTTTGCACCTACTCCCCTCCTTCCGGCATGATCAGCCAGGCGACGAAATATCCGATCAGACCCACCGGCAGCGTGCCAGGAAAGATGGTGATTAGCACCCACAGCAGCCGCACGACGGTCGGATCGACGTTCAGGTACTCGGCGATGCCGCCGCAGACCCCGGCGATCTTCCGGTTCCGCTTTGAGCGCACCAGCGCGCGTTCCAATTAGACCGCCTCCCGCACCAGATCCGCCACCTCGCTGGGCAGCGTCGCGACCCTGACGCCCGCGGACTGCAAGGCTTCGATTTTTGTGGCGGCGGTTCCCTCGCTGCCGGAAATGACCGCCCCGGCGTGGCCCATCCGTTTGCCGGGCGGCGCGGTGCGCCCGGCGATGTACCCGACGACCGGCTTGGTCACGTGGGCGGAGATGAACCGCGCGGCCTCCTCCTCCGCGCTGCCGCCGATCTCCCCGATGAGCACGACCACCTCCGTCTGCGGGTCCTCCTGCAGCGCTCCCAGCGCTTCGGTGAAGCTCATCCCCACGACCGGATCGCCGCCCAGGCCCACGGCCGTGCTCTGCCCGATTCCTTCCTGGGTCAGCGCGGCGACGATCTCGTAGGTCAGCGTGCCGCTGCGCGAGATGACGCCGGCCGGACCGGGCCGGAACAGGTGATTCGGCATGATGCCGATCTTGGACTGTCCGGGCGAGGTCACCCCGGGGCAGTTGGGTCCGATGAGCCGCACGCCGCGCTGCCGCGCGAACTCCACGACCGGGAGCGCATCGTGCACCGGAATCCCCTCCGTGATGACGGCCACCGGATCCAGCCGCGCCTCGATCGCCTCCAGCGCCGCATCCCTGGCAAACCGCGCCGGGACAAAGATGCACGCTGCGTTCGCGCCGGTCGCGGCGACCCCTTCCGCAACGGTCTCAAACACGGGAACGTCGTGCACCTGTATCCCGCCCTTGCCGGGCGTCACCCCCGCCACCACCCGGGTCCCGAACTCCAGCATGCGGGCGGTATGAAACTCGCCCTGGTAACCGGTGATCCCCTGGACCAGGACGCGCGTCTCCTTGTTAATGAGAATGCTCATGCGGTCACCGCTGCGCCGCCAGGGCGACGGCGCGCTGGGCGGCCTCTTCGGGATCCTGGTAGGCGTGGATGCCCGCGGCCTGCAGGATGCGGCGTCCCTCGTCCTCATTCGTCCCGGTCAAGCGCACGACCATGGCCACCGGCGGCAGTGACGCGACGATGCCCCGCGCAATGTCGTCGCAGCGGGTAATGCCGCCGAAGATGTTCACGAACAGGGCGCGCACCCCCGGCTTGCGGGACACGATGCCGACGGCCTGCGTCATGTTCTCCGTGGTGGCGCCCCCGCCGACATCGAGGAAGTTCGCCGGCGCGCCCCCGAAGTGCGCCACGACGTCCAGGGTGGACATCACCAACCCGGCGCCGTTGCCGATGACCGCAATATTGCCGTCCAGTTCCACGTACGACAGTCCCGCCGCCCGGGCCGCGCGCTCCAGCTCGGTCAGTTCCTCGTTGGCGGGCAGACCGGGATGGCGGTACGCCGCGTTGTCGTCGATGATCACCTTCGCGTCCACGGCCAGCAGGGCGCCCCCCACGACGGCCAGGGGGTTGATTTCGGCCAGTTCGGCATCCTCGGCGGTGCACAGGCGGCACAGCGCGGCGGCGACGGTGACAAAGGCGGCCAGCAGGCCCCCGCGCAGTCCAATGGTCCGGCCGAGCTGGCGGGCATGATAGGCCTGGAATCCCAGGAACGGGTCGACCGCGAGGCGGGCGATCTTCTCGGGGGTCTTGCGGGCGACGTCCTCGATATCGATCCCGCCGGCCGCCGAGGCGATGGCCGCCAGGCGCCTGGCTCTCCTGTCCACGATGAACGCCAGGTAGTACTCGGTCCCGATCTCGGCGGCTTCAGCCACCAGGAGCCGGCGCACCTTCTCTCCTGTAATGTCCATCCCCAGGATGGCCGCGGCATGCGAACGCGCCTCCGCCGGCGTGCGCGCCAGTTTGATGCCGCCGGCCTTGCCCCGGCCGCCCACGAGGACCTGTGCCTTCAGGACCAGCGGGTAGGTGAGATCCGCCCCGTCGATCTGCTCGGCCCGCTCGACGACGATCCCTTTTTGGATGGGGAGGCCATACCGGCTGAACAGCTCCTTCGCCTGGAACTCGTGCAGCTTCACGGCGCCTTCGCGCTCCGGGCCCGGGGCCCCGGGCCTCGGAGTTTCGCGTCCAGCGCGGTTTTCACTCGGGGCCACTCTGCATCGAGGATGCTGTAGTAGACCGTGTCTCGCATGCGGCCGGCAGCGGCGGCCATGTGCCGCCGCAGCACGCCTTCTTCGGTTGCGCCGAGACGCAGCAGGGCGCGGCGGGACGTTTCATTCAACACATCGGTCTTGAACTCAACTCGGACGCAGCCCCACTGCTCGAACGCGTGCGCCAGCATGAGGTATTTGGCTTCGGTGTTGACGGCGGTGCGCTGCCAGGGCCCGGCCACCCAGGTCCAGCCGATCTCGACACGGCGGTCGGCGCGGCTGATGTTGCCGAACCGCGTGCTGCCGACGATGCGGCCGGAGGTCAGGTCGCGGGTCGCGAGCGGCAGGGCGGTCCCCTGTGCCTGGGCCTCCAGCGCGGCTTCAATGTATGCCCGCATCTCTGCGGGCGTCCGGACAAGACTGAGCGTCCACCGCCACAGCTCGGGATCCAGCCCGACCTCGCACAGCGCGGGGTGGTGCTCGAGCGACAGCGGCTCCAGTCGGACGAAGCGGCCCTCCAGCACGACCGGCCGGATGTCCATCCCCTGGGTCCCGGAGACGGCGGTCACAGCTTCAAGGCGCCCAGCTGCTCGCGCACCGCGGCAACGGACGCCCTAAACGCCGCGCGCTCCGGGTCGTTCAGCGGCACCTCGATGATCCGCTCCACTCCACCCCGGCCCAGGAGGACCGGGACGCCGATGCAAACGCCGCGTTCTCCATACTCCCCGTCCAGGTAGACACTGGCGGGGATGAGGCGTTTCTTGTCGCGCACGATCGCTTCGACCATCTGCGCGATCGCCGCTCCAGGCGCGAAGAAGGCGCTCGCCCCCATCAGCTCCGTGATTTCTGCTCCTCCGCGCCGCGTGCGCGCCACGATCGCCTCGACGCGGTCGGGCGGCAGCAGGGTCGCGAGAGGCACGCCTCCCACGTGGGCGAAGCGCGGCAGGGGCACCATGTCCTTGTCGGTATGGGCGCCGATCACCATCCCGTGGACGTCTTCCACCGACACGCCGGTTTCCATGGCGATGAAGGCGCGAAAGCGGGTGGAGTCCAGCGCGCCGGATTCGCCGATCACGCGGTGGCGCGGAAACCCCGAGACCTTGTAGGTCAGGTAGGTCATCGCGTCCAGCGGGTTGGTCACCACCACCAGACACGCCTCGGGCGACCGGCGGGTCACCTGCTCGACCACCCCGCGGACGATGCCCGTGTTGGTGTCCAGCAGCTGCTCCCGCGTCATCCCCGGCTTGCGCGCCACACCGGCGATGATGACCACGACGTCCGAGCCCGCCGTTTCCTCGTAGCCGTTGCTGCCGGTGATGCGGACGTCCACGCCGTGGATCGGCGCGGCCTGGGTGAGATCGAGGGCCTTGCCCATAGGCATCTTCTCGACGATGTCGACCAGCACGAGATCGGCCACTTCGCCGGCCGCCAGCCAGTGCGCCGTCGTGTGGCCGACCATGCCCGCGCCGATGATGCTGACCTTCGGGCGGGGTGCCGTCATGCGAGGTTGTCGATGACGGCCGTCGCGAACTCGCTGGTCTTGACTTCCTTCGCCCCATCCATCAACCGCGCCAGGTCGTAGGTGACGATCTTCTGCTTGAACGTCTTCTCCAGCGCCTTCGTGATGCGTTCAGCCGCCTCGTGCCAGCCCAGGTATTCCAGCATCATCACGCCCGACAGCGTCACCGAGCCGGGGTTCACTTTATCCTGTCCCGCGTACTTGGGCGCGGTGCCGTGGGTGGCTTCGAAGACGGCATGGAAGTCGCTGATATTGCCGCCAGGCGCCATGCCCAGTCCGCCGACCTGCGCGGCGACCGCGTCCGAGAGATAGTCGCCGTTGAGATTGCCGGTCGCGATGACGTCGAAGTCGCGCGGCCGGGTGAGCAGGTGCTGGAAGGTGACGTCGGCGATGTAATCCTGGATCAGCAGTTTGCCGGGCGGCACCTTTCCGGCGTGGTGGGCGCTGACGTCGTCCCAGGTGATCGTGGCGCCGCCGAACTCTTCCCTGGCCACTTCGTAGCCCCACTCCCGGAAAGCGCCCTCAGTGTACTTCATGATGTTCCCCTTGTGCACCAGGGTCACGCTGCGGCGGCCCCGGTCCAGCGCGTAGCGGATCGCCTTGCGCACGAGCCGCTTCGTGCCGAACGGACTCATGGGTTTGAGTCCGACGCCGGCGTCCTCGCGCACCTTCCACCCAAACTCCTTGCGGACAAACTCGATGAGCTTCTTCGCCTCGGGCGAGTTGCTGGGGTGTTCGAGCCCCACGTAAATATCTTCCGAGTTCTCGCGATAGATCATGACGTCCACCCACTCGGGGTGCTTGACGGGGCTGGGGACGCCTTCGAACCAGCGCACCGGCCGGACGCAGGCATAGAGATCCAGCATCTGCCGCAGCGCCACGTTGAGGCTGCGGAATCCCCCGCCCACAGGCGTCGTCAGGGGCCCTTTGATCCCGACCACGTAGTGCTGGAACGCCCGCAGGGTGTCTTCGGGCAGCCACGAGCCGAAGGTCTGGTTCGCCTTCTCACCCGCGTAGACTTCGAACCAGACGATCCGGCGCTGCCTGCCGTAGGCGGCCTGCACGGCCGCGTCGAAGATGCGCCGGCTCGCCCGCCAGATGTCCGGGCCCGTCCCGTCGCCTTCGATGAACGGGATGATCGGCAGGCTGGGCACCGCGAGGTGGCCGTCCTTGATTTCGATCCGCTGGCCTTCTTTGGGTGGGGTCAACTGCTCCAGAACCGACATGGAGGGCCTCCTTCGTTTCGCGGGCACAGTGTAGCGCAAACGACGCCATCCCCGCAACGCGCTTGACGGGACCCGCCCGGGTGGGGTAAGCTTCAAGATGGACTGCTGGTCTGACCACCAGTCCGATGACGCCCCATGGCGACGCCCGAGCCTCTCTTCCAACCCGTCCGCCGCAGCCGGGTGTACGAAGACATCGTCCGGCAGATTCAAGATCGTCTGGCCGACGAGCACCTGCAGCCCGGCGAACGCCTGCCCGGCGAGCGCGCGCTGGCCGGCACGCTGTCGGTCAGCCGGCAGTCGGTGCGCGAGGCGCTGCGGGTCCTCGACTACCTCGGCGTGGTCGAGGTGCGGCCGGGCGAGGGCACCTTCGTCGCCACCACTCCCCCCACCCCGATCGACCCGTCGCTGTACAGCCTGCTGTCGGAACGGACGTTCCTGCTGGATCTGCTCGAGGCCCGGCGCATCCTTGAAGAAGGCATCGTGCATCTGGCGGCCCGGCGCGCGACACGGGACGATCTCGAGGCGCTGGGAGAGTTCCTCGCCGCCCGTGACGCCGAGCTGGCCGCCGGGCGGCATGACGTGGCCGCCGACCTGGCGTTTCACACGCAGCTGGCCGAGGCGACCGGCAATCCCGTGCTGGTCAGCGCGCTCCGCCACCTGGGCGAGATGTGGGAACGCTCGCGCGAGAAGACCGGCCGCCGCCCCACCAGCCCCCGCAAAGCGCTCACCTTCCACCAAGAGATCCTGCAGGCGGTACGGCGCCGGCAGCCCGCGGCGGCGCGGCGCGCCCTTCGGCGGCACCTGGACGACATGCGGGCCGAGATCGAGGAACGCGCGACGCCGCGGACGACCAAACGGCCGGCGAAGGCCTGACTATGACGGGGGGTGGACAGGATGGCGCGGCCAGACCAGGGCAAGGCGCCCGCCCGCATCGAACGCGACTCACTGGGTGAGATGCCGGTGAGCGCGGACGCGTACTACGGGGCCTCCACCGCCCGCGCGGTCCAGAACTTCCCGATCAGCGGGCTGCGTTTCCCGCGGCCGTTTATCCGTGCGCTGGGCCTGATCAAGCGGGCCGCCGCCGAGGTCAACATGGCGCTCGGCCTGCTGGACCGCCGGAGCGGCGACGCCATCGTCAAGGCAGCGGTCGAGGTGATGGACGGCCGGCTGGACGACCAGTTCGTACTCGACATCTACCAGACCGGCTCCGGCACGTCCACGAACATGAACGCGAACGAGGTCATCGCGAACCGGGCGACGGAGGTGCTGGGCGGCGCCCGCGGCAGCAAGCTCGTCCACCCCAACGACCACGTCAACCTCTGCCAGTCCAGCAACGACGTCATCCCGACCGCGATCCACCTCTCCGCGCTCATGGAGATCACCCAGACGCTCGTGCCGGCGCTGGAGATCCTGGGGGATGCCCTGCACAAAAAGGCGACGGCGTTTGCCGGCGTCATCAAAACCGGGCGCACGCACCTGATGGACGCAACGCCCATCCATCTCGGCCAGGAGTTTACCGGGTACGCCGGACAGGTGGAGCGCGCCATCCGGCGGCAGCGCTACGCGCAGCAGGAACTCGGCGAACTCCCGCTGGGGGGCACCGCGGTCGGCACCGGCATCAACGCGCACCCGGAGTTCGCGGCGCGCGCCTGCGCGCGGATCGCCGAACTGACCGGCTTGGTGCTGCGCGAAACGGACAACCACTTCCAGGCGCAGGCCTCTCTGGATGCCGTCGTCTTTGCGTCCGGCGCCCTCCGCACGTACGCGACGGCGCTCATGAAGATCGCCAACGACATCCGGTGGATGGGATCGGGACCGCGGGCGGGCCTCGGCGAACTCCAGCTGCCCGCCGTCCAGCCCGGATCGTCGATCATGCCGGGCAAGATCAACCCCGTGATCGCCGAGTCGGTCATCCAGGTCTGCGCACAGGTCCAGGGCAACGACCTGGTCGTGGCGTTGGGCAACCAGTGGGGCAACTTTGAACTGAACACGATGATGCCGGTCATCGCCCACAACCTGCTGCAGGCTATTTCCATCCTGGCGACGGCATCCAAGAACTTTGCCGAGCAGTGCATCTCGGGCCTGCAGGCCACGCGCGCGGGCCCCGACGCCGTCGAACGGGGACTCATGCTGGCCACGGCACTGGCGCCGGTCGTCGGGTACGACAAGGCCGCGGAAATCGCGAAGATCGCTGCATCCAGCGGCCGCACGATCCGCGAGGTGGCCCGGGAGCGTCTGGGCATGAGTGACGCCCAGCTTGACGAAATCCTGAACCCGAAGGCGATGACCGCTCCGGGGTTCACAGGCGCAGGCGCGGGAGGATAGTGAACCATCGTCCCAGGAACTCAGCCGGGGGGAGAGAACGTGATCGAACCCATTGAACACGACATCATCATCATTGGCGGGGGCGGAGCCGGCCTGCGCGCCGCCATCGCGGCGGCCGATGCGAATCCCAGGCTCAACATCGCCCTGGTCTCCAAGGTCTACCCGATGCGAAGCCATACCGTGTCGGCCGAAGGCGGGGCCGCCGCCGTCATCAAGCCTAACGACAGCTTCGAAGCCCACATCGTCGACACGATCACCGGCTCTGACTGGATGGCAGATCAGGATGCCGTGGAGCAGTTCGTCAGCGAGGCCCCGGCCGAACTGATCCAGATGGAGCATTGGGGATGCCCCTGGAGTCGCGAGCCCGACGGCAGCGTGGCCGTGCGGCCTTTTGGGGGCATGAAAATTGAGCGCACATGGTTTGCCGCCGACAAGGTGGGCTTCCACATGCTCCACACTCTATTCCAGACGTCGCTGAAATATCCGTCGATCAAACGGTACGATGAATGGTTTGCCACAAAGTTGCTTGTGCTGGACGGACGATGCCAGGGCGTGACCGCAATTGAGCTACGCAGTGGAAGCATTCAGCTGCTGGCGGCCAGGGCGGTGATTCTGTGCACGGGCGGAGCGGGCCGCGTTTTTCCCTTCACCACCAACGGCGCGATCAAGACCGGTGACGGCATGGCCATGGCCTATCAGGCGGGCGTCCCGCTCAAGGATATGGAGTTCGTGCAGTACCACCCCACGGGCCTGCCCGGCACCGGGATCCTGATCACCGAAGCGGCGCGGGGCGAGGGGGGCATCCTGGTCAACAGGGATGGCTATCGCTACTTGCAGGACTACGGCCTCGGGCCGCCAGATCCGTGGCCCCGCCTGAAGGCGATGGAACTGGGACCGAGGGACAAGCTTTCTCAGGCGTTTGTGATGGAGCGGCAGAAGGGACGCACCCTACAAAGTCCCCACGGGGACTTCGTGTACCTGGATGTCCGACATCTGGGCGAGGAGAAGATCGACAAGAAGATTCCGTTCGTGCGCGAACTGGCTCTTCGCTACGCGGGCATCGACCCGGTGCGCGAGCCGATCCCGGTCAGACCGGTCGTGCATTACATGATGGGCGGCGTGAACACTGATGTTCACGGCGCCACGCCGGTACCCGGCCTGTACGCCGCGGGCGAGGTGGCCTGCGTCAGCATAAATGGGGCGAACCGGCTGGGGTCGAACTCTCTGACCGAGTGCCTGGTCTTCGGTGCTCGGGCCGGCAGGGAAGCGGCGGCATTTGCCCGGGACTATCCCCACATCGACCGCCAGGCGCTGACGGCCCAGGCCAGGGACGAGGAGCGACGTATCGTGGACGGCTTCATCCGCAAGGATGGCGGCGACGAACGTGTGGCCGCGCTGCGGGTTGAGATGCAGCAGGCGATGGAGGCCGGTGCTGGCATCTTCCGCGACGAGGCGTCGCTACGCCAGACCTGCGACCGCCTCGTCGCGGTGCGCGAACGCTTCGCTCGCATCGGCCTGGACGACCGCTCCCACAGCTTCAACACTGAGCTCACCGCCGCCCTGGAACTGGAGTTCATGCTGGATGTGGCAGAGGCCATCGCTCATTCGGCCCTGGGGCGGACCGAGTCGCGCGGCTCGCACCAGCGCATCGATCATCCCCGCCGCGATGATTCGCGTTTCCTGAAGCACACCCTTGCCTACCGCACCGACGCGAGCCCACCGCGAATCGAGTACCTGGATGTCGTGATCACGCGTTGGCCGCCTGGCGAACGCGTCTACGGGAGATAAGGATGTCGGAGCCGACAATCACGCTCGAAATCTTTCGCTACCGGCCGGATGACGACCCGACCCCCCGCTTCCAGACCTATGAGGTTCCCTACCACGAGGACTGGGTGGTCCTAGACGCCATTAACTACATCAAAGACCACATCGATGGAACCCTCGCCTACCGGTGGTCGTGCCGGATGGGCGTGTGCGGGAGCTGTGGCATGATGGTCAACGGGGTGCCCCGGCTCAGCTGCGCGGTCTTCTTGAGGGAGTACTATCCGCGTCGGCTGCGGGTGGAGCCGCTGGCGCATTTTCCGGTCGAGCGCGATCTCGTCATCGTCCTCGACGATTTCATGGAAAAGCTGGAAGGGGTCAAACCCTGGATCATCCGCGAGGAGGAGCGACCGCTGTCGGCGGGGGAGGACCGTCAGACCCCGGCACAGCTTGACGTCTACAAACAGTTCAGCATGTGCATCAACTGCGTGCTCTGTTATGCGGCCTGTCCTGTCTACGGGATGGAGCCGCGATTTCTGGGTCCGGCGGCGATCGCTCTGGCCCAGCGGTACAATCTGGACTCCCGGGACCAGGGGCGCGGCCATCGACAGGTGGCGTTAATGAGCGAGGAT
>JBIOWP010000094.1:0-5752 GCA_044868695.1 bacterium | reverse complement strand
TTCCCGGTTATAATCTGTCAGGCGGCCCCATCGTCTAGCCCGGCCTAGGACGCGGCCCTCTCAAGGCCGAGACAGGGGTTCGAATCCCCTTGGGGCTACCACGTTCCAGAGGTTCCAACTCCCGTTGTGATACGTGGCGGACCGTTCTTCGTTCTCGCCGCGGCGACGCTGTGGGGAAGTCTCGGCGTCGCCGGGCGTTTTGCATTCCAGGCCGGCGTGGGGCCGCTTGAAGCCGCCTTCTACCGCGCCGCGATCTCCTTCGCCGCGCTGATCCTCATCCTGGGCATCTTCAACCGACGCGCGCTGCGGGTCAGGCCTGCTGAGTTGAGTTTGTTCGCCGAGTTTGGACTGGTCAGTATCGCCGTGTTCTTCGTCGTGTACCTGACCGCCGTCAGCAAGACATCTGTGGCCACCGCTGCGATCCTGCTCTACACAGCGCCCGCATTTGTGATCGGCCTGTCGGCGCTGCTGTTCAGGGAGCCTCTGACTCGGGGCAAGATTGTGGCGGTGGTGCTGGCCTTCGCGGGGTGCGTGCTGGTGGTACGCGGCTATGATCTGGCCGGCCTCCAGCTGAACCTGTCCGGAGTCGCCGCTGGGCTCGGATCCGGATTGACCTACGCGCTGTACAGCATATTCGGAAAGGCCGCGCTGCGCCGGCATAGCCCTCTTACGACCCTCACCTACGCGCTGGGGTTCGGCACGATCTTCCTGGGAGCCGCTGCGCTGGCAACGGGCACGCTCACCGCATCGCACTCAAGAGTGGGATGGGCTGCGACCGCATACCTGGCGCTGGTCACCACCCTGCTGGCCCAGTGGCTGTATCTGACCGGGCTCCGTCAGATCGAAGCAGGCCGGGCGAGCCTGGTGGCGACGGTGGAACCGGTGGTCGCTGCGCTGCTCGGCTTCTTGGTACTTGGGGAACGTCTGGATCCCCCGCAGCTGCTGGGCGGCGCCCTGGTACTGAGTGCGGTCATGATCGCCCGCCGGACGCCAAAGGTGTGAACGGGTCTCACGACACGGAGAACCGGCGGATCGAGATCAAGAGGACCGTCGCCGCAATAGAGAGCAGGATCGCACTCGCCACGAACGGCGCGCGGTGACCGAGCGTGTCCCAAAGCAGTCCGCCGATGAGGGGGCCAACGACGAGACCCAGCCCTTCGGCCGCCTGCGCTGCGCCCATTGCCAGTCCCACGCGCCCCGGCGGCGCCAACTGGCCCACCAACGCGTACCAGGCCGGCTCGGCCAGCGCGTAGCTGATACCGACCAGAACCGCGGCGGCGGCCAGCACGTCGATGCGGGGGGACGCCGGCAGCGCCCACATCCCGATCGAACCTATGGCCATCCCCCACGCGACGGTCTTTCGCTTGCCCCACCGGTCGGCCAGCCTGCCGGCGGGCACGGACACGGCCGCCACTGAAAGGACCACCGCAAGGAACAGTGTCCCGATCATATGCTCGGACAGTCCCAGGACGCGCTTCGCGTAGATCGCCAGGATCGGAGCCAGCAGGCCCGCGCCGAACATCCGGACGAACGCCACGGCCATCATGACGATCAGCAGCGGAGAGACTCGGGCGCTCTGCACCACCTCCGCCAAGTGCGGGTTCGCGGCCACGCCGTGATAGCCGACCATCTCCGTCTCCGGCGGACGAAGGTGCGTGTCGCCGAGTCCGCGCAGCGCGACGATCGCGATCACCGCGGCAGACGCGAGCAGGGCGCTGGCCAGGTAGAAGCCGTATTCGTACGAACCCGACAGGCCGACGACGAACAGGCCCAGCGCCGGGCCGCAGCCCAAACCGGTCAGGAAGAACATGTTCAAGGCACCCATCGCGGTGGCGCGGCGGTCCGGCGGTGTCGTATCCACGACGATGGCGGCTGCCGACGGCCACACCGTGGACGAACCTGCGCCGTCGATCACCCGCAGCGGCACGAATAGCGCAGGGACGCGCAGCACGGCCATCAGCAGGGGAGCTAGACTGCTCAGCAGCAGCCCGCCGATGATCAGCGGGCGGCGGCCGATCCGGTCGGCCAGGGAGCCCGAGGTGGCCTTCAGCAGCGTCTCTACCAGAGCAAACGCCGCCACCACGACACCGACCAGGCGAACGCTGGCACCCAGGCGTTCAGTGAGATACAGCGGCAGCAGCGGGATCACCGTCGCAAACCCCAGCTCGGTCAATCCCACCACAAGGGCGACCCGGAGGAGAACGCCGCGAAGTATCGGCATTACCTGCCCGTCGCCCGGGCGAGAGCCGCTGCGTGCGCCGCGGACTCGAGGCGATCGTCAATCGGCGCCAGCATGACGTCCGGATAACGCGGACGCAGCGCAGCCGTCAGCAGGTGGTCGGTGAACGCGGGGTTCTTTGGGAGCAGCGGCCCGTGAAGGTAGGTGCCGAAGACGGTCCCGCTCATGGCGCCCTCGGTCCCGTCCTCGCCGTTGTTGCCGGAGCCCGACACCACGACTCCAAGCGGCTGCGCTCCCGGGCCGAGGCGCGTGCGGCCGCCGTGATTTTCAAATCCCACCAGTGTGATCCCGCCCAGGAGGGCGCAACGGATGACGATGTTGCCGATCAGCCGGGCGGCCGCGGCGCCGGGATGCTCGGTCGTGAGATCGAGCAGCCCCACGCCGGCCAGATCTTCGCCGTCGGCCGGCCGGTAGTAGTGGCCGAGCAGCTGATAGCCGCCGCATACGGCGAGTACCACAGCACCCCGCGTGCGCGCGCGGTCAAGCGCATCACGCTTTCGCTCGCGCAGGTCTGGCGCCGCCAGCCGCTGCTGCCGGTCCTCGCCGCCGCCGATGAAGTAGAGGTCGTGCTCACCCGGCACCAGGGAATCGCGCAGCCGGACCTCATCGACTCGCACGTCTACCCCTCGCCACCTCGCGCGGTTCACCAGCGTCATGAGGTTGCCGCGATCGCCGTACAGGTTCAACAGGTCTGGATAGATATGACAGATGCGCAATTCCACGGAGACCCGCCCTCGATTCTACAATTACTGTTCCCAGAATCCTCTCACGAGGCCCCGCTTCTGTAGAATTTTCCGCAGCTCGAGCATCGCGGTGTAGGTGGGCACGACGTACACCGGTTCACCATCCCGCGCAGCGCGCAGGGCGGCGTCCCAGGCCCGCTCGAGGTCTCGGTCGACGGTCATCGCCTCCGGCGGTACGCCGGCGTGCTTGAGGCGCAGCGCCATGTCCTCGGCGCGTATCCCGCTGACAACCACTCCCTTGACGCGCCCGGCCAGCATCTCGAAGTCTACGTCCCACAGCCACGAGATATCACGGCCGTCCGCGGTGAGGTCGTTGATGGCCACCATCACGACGCCCTGCGGAGTGGCCGAGCGGACCACCGTCCGGAGGACCTCGTTGAATCCCGCGGGATTCTTGGCCAAAAGCAGCACGGCACTGCGTTCCCCGTCACGAATGCGCTCGGCCCGGCCGAATGCGGGCGCGAACGTTTCGATCCCTTGAGCCACTGTCGCCGGCGAAACGCCCATATGAAAACAGCACGCGGAGGCCGCCAGGATGTTGTGGATGTTGTAGACACCGGGCAGGGCCGTCCTGACCCGCACCGAGCCGTGGGGCGAGCGAACGGTGAATGTGCTGCCGGAAATGCCCAGGATCTCGACAGCCTCCGCCGCCACGATCGGGTCCGGACGGTGGGCGCCGCACTGAGGACACCGATAGTCACCCATGTGCCCGAAATAGACCACTGTGTATCGATACGGCACCCCGCAACGATAGCAGTGGCGCGCGTCCGCGGCGTGCTCCAGCGTCCCCGCGCCGCATGAGGCGTCGGCGATGCCGAAAGGAATGCGCTCTCCGTCAAACCGGCCGCCGACCTCCGAGACCAGCGGATCGTCCGCGTTGAAGATCACGGTCGTCCCCCGGGCGGCCCCGCTCTCCAGCGCCGCGCGCCACCGGGCAGAAACGATGTCGATCTCGCCGTAGCGATCGAGCTGATCGCGGAACAGACTAGTAAACACGACCGCGCGGGGCAGGAGGGACGGCCACACAACCGGTAGCGTCGCCTCATCAACCTCAAAAATCCCGAGGTCGCCCCCCGGCGTCCCACCCCATGACGCGTTGAGCACCAGCGTGGAGGCGATCCCCGCGACCAGGTTCGCCCCGGCGCGATTGTGCACGGCAACGATGCCTGCCGGCGCCAGGATGTGACTGATTAACCGTGCGGTCGTCGTTTTGCCGTTCGTACCGGTGACGACGACGCACCCACGGGGCAGGCGCGATGCCAGAGCCTGTACAATGTCCGGCGCAACCGCGCGCGCAACGCGGCCGGGCATGGTGGTTCCGCCGCCTAATCCCAAGGCGCGGCTGGCCGCCGCCGTCGCCTTACCCAGGGCGATGGCTCCGGCGAGACGGACGCGAGACATTGTCACGATTGTGCAATTCCTCCGGCCCGTGCGGTCCCCTATCGGGTCTTCGAGACTTAGACTCGATGGACTGTGTTATTGGGTATAGGGTAATTGTCGGGCAGGCCCTTTTGACGCGCCATGCGTTTCTGATTATAATAGGGCGCGACGGAGGAGGGTGGTTCGTGGTTCACATGAAGGTCCGCGGAGTCGCGCTCGACCAGCAGATGAACCCCGTCGTGCTGCTGGTAGACCAGGCGGAGACCATGGCGCTGCCGATCTGGATCGGCCAGGCCGAAGCCACGGCCATCGCCATGGAGCTCCAGGGCGTCAAGCCTCCCCGCCCGATGACCCACGATTTGCTGCGGTCGGTCCTCAAGTCGCTGACCACGACCGTCACGCGGATCGTCGTCACCGACGTCAAGGACAGCACGTACTTCGCTGAGATCCACCTCGCCAACAACGGCACGCCGATGATCATCGATTCCCGGCCCAGCGACGCCATCGCGCTGGCCCTGCGGGCCGAAGCCCCCATTTTCGTCGCCCCCCAGGTCGCCGAGCAGGCGATCGCGCTGAAGAAGCCGCTGGACGACGAGGAGATGGTGGAGTTCAAGAAGTTCCTCGAAAAAGTGAAGCCTTCCGACTTCAAAGGGACCGTCCACTAGCCCGCCCGAATCTCCGTAGTGTGGAATTCATCAACAAGGTCGTCCTCGTCACCGGGGGCAGCCGCGGCATCGGCCGCGCGATTGCCGGGGCCTTCGCGCAGGAAGGGGCCGCGGTAGCGATCGCGTATGCCTCACGGACCCAGGAGGCCGAGACCGTCGCAGAGTCGCTGCGGCGGGCGGGGCGCCGGGCCCTGGCCGTCCGGGCCGACGTCGCCAAGGCGACCGACGTCTCGACCCTGCTGGAGGCGGTGCTTCGTTCGTGGGGCCGGCTCGACGTGCTCGTGAACAACGCCGGGATCGCCGTGCGCACGCCGCTGGATCAGCTGACCCTGCGGGAATGGGATGCGGTTGTCGGCGTCAACCTCACGGGGGCTTTTCTGTGCAGCCAGGCCGCGATGCCGGCCCTACGGGCCTCGGAGGGCGTGATCGTAAACGTCGCCAGCATCCGCGGGCTGATCGGCGGCAGTTCGCTGCCATACGCGTCCAGCAAAGGCGGCCTCATCGCGTTCACCAAAACCCTGGCCGCCTCCCTCGCGCCCGCGGTCCGGGTCAACGCCGTCGCCCCCGGCTACACCGACACGGCCATGCTCGCCCACCTGACGCTTGAACAGCGTACGCGCATCGCCACGGACATCCCGCTGGGCCGGTTTGCCGAACCCGAAGAAATCTCGAAGGCCGTGCTTTTTCTGGCATCCCGGCGGGCCAGCTACATTACGGGGCAGACC
>JBIOWP010000093.1:0-5547 GCA_044868695.1 bacterium | reverse complement strand
CCACGATGCGGACCCCACGGGTGAGGGCGAGCAGGCGGTCGGTGACCTGCGCCCCGTAGGTCACCTCTTCCACTCCCGTGGTGCGGGCGATCGACGCGGCCACGACCTTCGTGCTCCCGGGATCCGCAAGCGAGACCTCTACCGAATCCGGCAGCAGCTTGGCCGTCTCCGGGTCGTCGAATGCGGCCGCGTCCCCGAGACGCTCCCGCAGCCTGGCCAAGGCCTCGGTCCGGCTCACGTAGCGCGCGGCCCTGACGCCGGGCAGCGCCGCGATGGCGTCTCGCGTCCGGGCCAGTTCAGACGGCGCGAGCCCGTCGCGCAGGAACGCGACGACCTCGACCTGCGCCTCGAGGGCGGCGGCCAGGCGGGAGACATTCAGACCCAGCAGCAGCGCGGTGCCCACAACCATCAGCGCAACGATGATGGTCGTGACCGCGGCAACCGTCATCAGCCCGTTGCGGCGGAATCCGGCGGCCGACTCTGCGGCGAAATAGGCCGCCTGCTCCGCCAGGGACCGGACGCGCGCCAGCCGGCGGGGCATCTACGCTTCCACCGCGTAGAGACCGCGCGGTTGGTCTCGCACGACCCGGCCGCCGGACAGTTCGATGACGCGGCGGCGTAGGATGTCGACGATGGTCTTGTTGTGCGTGGTGACCACGACCGTCGTGCCGCGAAGATTGATCTGGGACAGCAGCTGGATGATGTCCCACGAGGAGTTCGGATCGAGGTTGCCGGTCGGTTCGTCGGCCAGCAGCAGCGGGGGGTCATTGACGATCGCCCGGGCGATGCTCACGCGCTGCTGCTCGCCGCCGGACAGCTCAACCGGCATCGCATCCACGCGCTTGACGAGTCCCACCAGATCGAGCACGCGGAGCACCCGGGGCCGGATCTCATCCGACGGCGTCCCGATCACCCGGAGGGCAAAGGCTACGTTCTCGTAGGTCGTGCGGTTCGGCAGGAGTTTGAAATCCTGAAAGACCACGCCCAGCCGGCGGCGCAGCATCGCGACGCCCCGGGTGCGGAGGCGCCCGACATCCCTGCGGTACACGAGGACGCGGCCGGAGGTCGGAGCGTCGTCACGGTAGATGAGGCGCAGGAGCGTCGACTTGCCGGTGCCGGTAGGCCCGACGACGAACACGAACTCGCCGGGATCGATGCGTAGGGAGACGTGATGCAGGGCGACGACGCCGTTGGAGAACGCCTTGGTGACGTCCTCAAGCTGGACCATCCGCTGCTCCGACGAAAGGTGCGACGTGTGGTGCGACGCGTGACGTCCTGGCTGTGATTCTACGCGGGGAAGGAATTTCCTGTCTAGGCGTCCGCGGGCGGCCAGGACAGGTCCCAGGCGCGCATCGCGGCCGCCGCGCGGTCGTCGGTCATGTCCAGCGTGATCGGGGTGATGGAGATCCGGTCGTGCGCCAGGGCCCAGGAGTCGGTCCCTTCGACCTCCTCCTGCGGGGACGGCTCCCCGGTCAGCCAGTAGTAGGTGCGCCCCCGCGGATCGACCCGCTTCTCGACGCGGCTGATGTAGCGGTTGGCGCTCTGGCGGGTGATGGTCACACCGGCGATGCGGTCCGCACTCAGGTTGGGCACGTTCACGTTCAGCAGCGTATCATCGGGCAGGCCGTGGAGGAGAATCGCCCGCGCCAGTCCAACGGCAAAGCCCGACGCGACCGTAAAGACGGGACTGCGGAATGCGCCCACGGAGACGGCGATGCTGGGAACCGCGAAGATCGCCCCCTCCATGGCGCCCGAGACCGTCCCCGAATACGTAAGGTCACGAGCCAGATTCGGACCCACGTTGATCCCCGATACGACGATATCCGGGCGGGCCGGCAGGAGATCGAGGATGCCCAGCGCCACGCAGTCGGCAGGCGTTCCATTGGTCGCCCAGGCGCGCGCGGAGGACTCGGGTATCACCGCCGCATGAGTCCGCAGCGGTTTGTGCAGGGTGATCGCATGGCCGGTGGCGCTGCGTTCCCGTTCGGGGGCGACGACAAACACTTCAGCGACAGGGTCAAAACGGCGGACCAGCGCCTGCAGGCCTGGCGAAGCGATGCCGTCGTCGTTGGTAATCAGGACCCGCATCGGGAAGCGAACATCAACGGAAACGGGAATCGGAAACCGGAGAACACCTCGCCAATGCTGTGTGTCGGTTTCCCGTTACCCGCTTCCCGTTTCCTGCAGTGTGTCAGTCCTGCTCGCGCCACCAGTCGGGCGAAACATCCTTGGTTTTCGTGTACCGGCGGACCGCCGGCCGCGAACCCGCGCGCTCCTTGGCCACGCGGGCGCGCAGCTCCTCGTACTCGCGGAGGTCGGTGAGGACTTTGAGAGTATTCCAGGCCGCTTCCTCGACCTGTTCCCCGTCGTGGAGGATGAGCTGGATCAGGGGATCCACCACGCGCTTGTTCCGCATCTTGCCCATGATCTTGATGGCGAGGCGTTTGACGTCGATGTCCTCGTCGTCCAGGGCGGCCACCAGGCGGTCGAGCGCCGTATCCCCAAACAACGCGTAGATGGCCTTCAGCGCAAACCGGTGTACTTTTGCGCTGGGGTTTTCCAGCGCCTCCGTCAAGACCTTGGTGACGTCCTCGCGTGGGCGATCCAGAAATCCGTCGACCGCGTCCTTCGGGAGGAAGATTTCCCGGTCGGTGGCCTGCGACGCCGGCGGCTCGAGCACTTTCCGCTCCTCCAGCCGCGCCAGGGTGGTCACCACCGCCTCCTGCATCCGGGGGTCATCAAGGAACAGATGCACCAGCGGGGCGGCCACCCGCTTGTCCCCGATCCGCCCGAGGACCGAGATGGCCGTCAGCCGGACGTACTGGTTCTCGTCGGTCAGCATTTGCAGCAGCGGATCGATGGACTTGGTGCCCATGTCCACCAGAATTTTCCAAATCTGGTTCCCGATGCGCCGGCGCAGGGCGCGGTCCTTGAACGCCTCCATCAGAGGGCCGACGGCGTCCGTGCCGATCCGGATCAGGGCGTCCGTGGCCGCGAGCTGCAGCGAGCGCTCCCGGCGGGTCAGCACCCGGATGAGCGGCTCAACGGCTTCTCGGTCGCGCATGTCGCGCAGCCCGTTGACCGCCTGCAGCACGACCTGCTCGGACCGGTCGCCCAGCGCCTGCCGCAGCCCCGCCATGGACTCGGGCCCGCCGATGCGGCGCAGCGCCGTGACCGCGCTCTTGCGCACGTACTCGTCCGAATCCGAGAGGGCTTCCACCAGGGCCGGCACGGCGCGCTCGTCGCCCAGCTTGCCCAGCTGATGCGCGGCATCGCTGCGCAACGTGACGTCGTTGCTCCTTAACTGTCCCAGCCAGCGCTTCAGGTCGGCGTCCTGCGTGGGGGTGGATTCGGTCACGGCCATCTCCTTTATCCTACTGGAGTTCTGCGGGACGCAGGCGACTCCTCTGCTTGCATCACTAACGGGGCGCGGCTATACTGAAACGCGAAATCTCCGCCCGCAATCGGGCGCGGCTCCGCACCACGAGGGGCGGGGTCCAGGAGGTGGAACCCACCCGGTGGGGGACCGCACAGGCCAGGGCGACGCCGCATCCACCCGCCCCCGCTTCGCACACGAGAGTGAAGCTGAATTCTCCCGACTGCTGGACTTCTATGGTATCCGGTGGGAGTACGAACCGCGCAGCTTTCCGCTCCAGTGGGATGCGCAGGGACGGGTCGTCGAAAGCTTCAACCCCGACTTCTACCTGCCAGACATGGACCTATACATTGAGCTGACGACCCTCAAGCAGAGCCTGGTTACCAAGAAGAACCGGAAACTCCGCCGCCTGCGGGAACTCTACCCCGGCATCCGCGTCAAGATCTTCTACGGCCGTGATTACCGCAGCCTGCTGTTCAAGTACGGTCTGGCCAAAACCGCCGCACGTTCACCGTCCACCTGATGGCGCTCGCCGACGACATCGCCCGGGTCCTGCTGACCGAGACCCAGATCCAGCACCGCATCCGGGCGCTGGGGGCGGACATCTCGCGCGACTACGCGGGGAAGACGCCGCTGCTGGTCAGCGTGTTGAAGGGCGCGCTCTACTTCATGGCCGATCTCTCACGCGCCATCACCGTCCCCATCACGATCGACTTCATGGCGATCACGTCGTATGGAGATGAGACGGCGTCCTCCGGCGCGGTACGGTTCATCAAAGACCTGGATGAGAAGATCACGGGGCGGCACGTGCTGCTGGTCGAGGACATCATCGACACGGGCTTGACGGCCGACTACCTCCTGCGGACCCTGCGGGCGCGCGACCCCGCGAGCCTGCGGATCTGCACCCTGCTCGACAAGACGGCCCGCCGCATCGCGGACGGCCTCCCGATCCAATACCGCGGGTTTGAAGTCCCGGATGAGTTCGTGGTGGGATATGGGCTGGACTACCGGCAGCTGTACCGCAATCTGCCCTTCATCGGCGTCCTCAAAGCGGAGATTCTCGCGGCGGCGCGCTAGAACCCCTATTTCTTTCCTACCGGGCGCTTCTGCGCCAGTTCGAGCCTGAAGACGAAGCGCACCAGCCGCTGGCGCTCCTCCTCGCCGATGACCGCGAACTGGCTGCCGACCAGCCAGCGCGATCCCCGGAGAATCTCCCGGACGTACTTCGCGCGGCATCGTGCCCGGACTGGGCCGCGTCCGTCCGGAACGTTAAGCACGATGTCGAACTCCTCGTTATCGGCGACCGGCGGCACCTCGCTGAACAGCAGGCTGACGCCGCCGCCGCTCACGTCCTTGGTTACGCCGTGATAGGCCTGGTTGCGCACCGTGAGGTCAACGTTGAGGCTGGCGTCCTTGCGAATGAAGTCGCGGCGCTGGGTGCGGGCGATCTCGCCCGTCAGCTGGACGATGACCTGGATCTCCGGATCGACCGCCAACTCGGTGATCGTGCCGTGTTCCTCGTAGATCCCGTCCTTGCGGACGAACGTGATCCGCACGCCGGTGCCGGGCTCGGGGAGATCCGGTCCCCGCATTGCAGGAGCGACCCGCATCGTGCCGCTGTCGACGGCCTGCACCTCGCCCGAATAGGAATCCCCCGAGGGCAGGACGTCGAGCATGATGCGCTCGCCCACTTTCGGTCGGTACATAACTCACTCCCCGGGCCTCACCTGCAGCACCTCACTGCTCCTCCGGCGCGGACTCACGCGCTGAGGACACGCAGGTGCTGTCATGCAGGCGGTAACGGGGGGACGATGAAGATGAGGCCTCCGAGTGCAACCTGCCCTGTGGACGGAATCACTAGACGTGTGAATTGACGGTGCCGAGGACCGTTTCTATAATGAGTGTGCTTCACGTTCACGTTGTCACTCACGCTGGGGGATCGTCTAGTGGTAGGACGACGGGCTCTGGACCCGTTAGCGGGGGTTCGAATCCTCCTCCCCCAGCCACTCCAACCACTCATCAGCCGCGGACTTTGCGCGCCCCCTGTCGTGCGTCCTGAACGGCCTCAGTCGGCGAATCGAGGAGTAAACCAGGTGTAGGGAAGAGCCGGGCTTCCAGTGCCCGCACAGCGGCCTCTTGTGCGCCTGGCAGGAGATGCTGGTAGGTGTCGC
>JBIOWP010000092.1:0-7671 GCA_044868695.1 bacterium | reverse complement strand
ACGCGGTGATGTTTCCGGCGTTGCCGACGGGAATCGCCAGCGCCTCCGGCGCGCGTCCCAGCGCATCGCAGATCTCAAACGCGGCGGTCTTCTGCCCGGCCAGCCGGTGGGGGTTGACGGAGTTGACCAGCGTCAGGCCGAACGCTGCGGAGGCCTCGCGCGCAAGGGCGAGGGCGTGGTCAAACGTGCCGGTGACCGGAAGAATGGTGGCCCCGCACGCGACGGCCTGCACGAGCTTGCCGGGCGCCACGCCCTCGGCGGGGACGATAAGCGTGCAGCGCAGTCCGGCGCGGGCCGCGTAGGCGGCGGCGGACGCCGCGGTGTTGCCGGTCGAGGCGCAGATGATGCCGCGCGCCCCGCTCTCCGCGGCCTTCGACACCGCGACGGTCATCCCGCGGTCCTTGAACGACCCGGTGGGGTTGGCGGCGTCGTATTTCGCCAGCACGCGCACGCCGGAGGGCTGCCCGAGGCGGGACTCCAGCAGCGGCGTCCCCCCCTCGCACAGGGTGATGACCGGCGTGGCGTCGGTGACGGGCAAGTAGTGCCGGTACTCCTCGATCACCCCCCGCCACACGCCGCTGCGGTCCCTGGTCCCCGGTCCCTGGTCCCTGGGGGTTACCAGATCGCAATCACCCGCAGCGGACCGCCCGAGCCGCTGCTGAGTTTCGGCGCTCCGACAAAGACCGTCGCGCCGTTGGCGGGAATCTTCGCGAGGTTGGCCACATTCTCCAACCCCCACTTGTTGGCGCCCAACACCGTCACGTGAGTCTTGAAGTCCGTGCTCTTGCCGTAGTCGAGGCTCAGCGTGTCGACGCCGATGCCGACGATGTTGCGGTCCTTCACCAGCATTTCCGCGGCCTCGGGATGGAACCCCGGGAAGTGCATCGTCCCGCCGGAGTCCGGGTTGCGGAACGCGCGTTCATCATTGACACGCGATTCCCACCCGCTGTGCATAAAGACGACGGCGCCCTCCGGCAGGCGGCCGTACTTGTCCTCCCAGGCCTTGACGTCGTTGGGTGTCGCCTGCGCGTCGCTGTCTGAGGCCGCCCGCTCGTGAATGTGCAGCACCACGGCCGGTCCGATCAGCCGCCTGACCGGGATCTGGTGCACAAACCACTTCCCGGGCGCGAAGTGCTGCGGCGCGTCCATGTGGGTCCCCGTGTGCTCCCAGTAAGACACGATGTTCCCGTAGAAGCCGTTCTTCTCGATCGTCACGAACGGCTTGCGCGAGAGCCGCGGAAATTCATCGGGGTTGAAGCTGGGAAAGCGCTCGTGCAGCACGTGCGTGAGGTCGAGGATGTTCCGAAACGAAATCGACCGCGGCTGGGCCTGAGCGGGCGCGGTCAGCAGCGCAGTGCTGCTTAACGCCGCGCCGACGACCGTCCCGGTCGCCATCCGCAGAAAGTTGCGGCGCTCGATCTTGACGGCGCCAAACGTCTGGGGCACGCACATGAACGATCACCTCGCTCCCGTCAGGATGTAGACAGGAGGGTTCGGTGCGCCGCCGGAGCGGTCCTACTCCTAGATCCCGGCCACGCGCATGGCGACGCTCTTGACCCTTGTGTAGAACTGCAGGCCTTCCCGCCCGTGCTCTTTGAACGCGGAGCCGGAGTCTTTGAACCCGCCGAAGGGCACGTGGACGTCCCAGCCCACCGTGGGCAGGTTCACGGCGACACAGCCGGTCTCGACCCCCCGCGCGAACGCGTGCGCCGCCGCGAGGCTGCGCGTCACCACCGACGCCGACAGGCCGTAGCGGGTCCCGTTCACCAGCGCAATGGCGCCGTCCACGTCCGGGGCCTCCATGACGGCCACGACCGGCCCAAAGATCTCGTCCTGCGCGACACGCATCTGCGGCGCCACGCGGTCCAGGATCGTCGGCGCGACGAAGTAGCCCCGCTCGTACCGCGGCCCCTGCAGCCGCTCGCCGCCGAACAGCACCGCCGCTCCTTCCCGCTTGCCCGTGTCCACGGCCTGCAGCACCGTGTCCAGCTGGCTGCGGTCGACCACCGGACCCATCGTCGTCGTCTCTTCGAGCCCCGGCCCCACCGTGATCTGCTTGGCCTTGTTGACGAACGCCTCGACGAACGCGTCGCGGGCGGCCCGCTCGACGATCACGCGGCTGGTCGCCGTGCACCGCTGGCCGGATTGTCCAAACCCGGCGGCGGCCGCGAGTTCGGCCGCCAAAACGGGATCGGCGTCTTTGAGCACGACCATCGCGTTCTTGCCGCCCATCTCGGTCTGCACGCGAATGTTCCGGCCGGCCACCTTCGCCTGCAGATCCAACCCCACCGCGGTGCTGCCGGTGAAGGTCACCGCGCGCACCGCAGGATGATCCAGCAGCGCGCTGCCGACGACCTTCGCGGGACCGGTGACCATGTTGACGACTCCACGCGGCATCCCGGCGTCGTGCAGCGCACGGATGAGGTGCCAAGCCGACAGCGGGGTCAGCGTTGCAGGCTTTAGCACGACGGTGTTCCCGGCGATCAACGCCGGCGCCATCTTCCGGGCCGGGGTCAGGATCGGATCGTTCCACGGCGCGATGGCCACCACGACCCCGAGCGGCTCCCGCGTCGTAAACGTGAACACCCCGTCGCGCTCATCAGGCAGATAGTCGCCGACCGGCAGCCGGCCGTACGCTCCGTAGTAGTCGAAGAAGTAGGACGAGCGGGCCACTTCGCCGCGCGCCTCCTTTAGGGTCTTCCCCATCTCCCGGGTCAGATCGCGGGCGATCGCCTCTAGCCGCTCCCGGACCAGCTCTGCGCCGCGGCGCAGGACGGCGCCCCGCGCCACGGGGGTCATCGCCTTCCACGCCGGGAACGCCTCACTCGCGGCGTCAATCGCGCGGTGGACGTCGGTGGCGCCCATCGAAGGAAAGAGCGCGACCACATCGCTGGTATCCGCCGGGTTGATGTCGGTCAGGACGTCGCCGGTCCGGCCATCGACCCACTCACCTGCCACCAGATTCTTGTATCGCTCCGCCATGCCACACCCCCAGTGACTTGTGATTCGTGAATCGTGACTCCCCGCTACAGGATAAGGTACTATGAAATCACACAAATCCCACAGGCGGAGGTTGAACAACATGCAGTTGCCGGACAACGTCAAGAAATTCCTCGAAAAACCAAATCTCGCCGTGCTGGCCACTCTGAGT
This sequence comes from bacterium, assembly GCA_044868695.1. GTDB lineage: Bacteria > Sysuimicrobiota > Sysuimicrobiia > Sysuimicrobiales > Kaftiobacteriaceae > JBIOWP01. Next base: position 4,520 of record JBIOWP010000092.1, on the reverse strand, counting down.
CCGGGCGGTCGGCCGCAGGCCACGCCGGTCTGGTTCGTCCTGGACGGCGGTGAGATCCTGATGAACACGTCAGCCGGCCGGGCCAAGTTGCGCAATCTGCAGGCCAATCCCCACGCGGCGATCGCCGTCGTGGACCGCGATGATCCCTACATGTACGTCCAGATCCGAGGCAAGGTGCGCCTCGACCCGGCAAACGGCGCCCGGGACATCGACCGGCTGTCCATGCGCTACGGCGGAAAGCCGTACAAATACCCGCCGACCGATTCGCCGGAGAAGCGGGTCAGCCTGCACCTGCGGCCCACCTCGTTCACCGGCATGGGCGTGCGGTAGATGGTCATCGACGGCAGGCAGGTTCCCGCGGTCCGCGGCCGGACCATCGAGGTCCGCAACCCTGCCGACACGGACGAGGTCGTGGGGACCGTTCCCAAGGGCGGGCCGGAGGACGTGGCGAAGGCGGTCGCCTCGGCCGTGCAGGCGTATGACACGACCTGGTGGCCCCGGATCCACGAGTCGCGCCGCCGGGGCCGCGTCCTGCAGAAGTTCGTCTCGCTGGTCGAGGCGCGAAAGGAAGACCTCGCCCGCCTGCTGACCCGGGAGCAGGGCAAGGCGTATCGCGAGTCGCTCGGCGAGCTCGACAGCCTGATCAACACCTTCGATTACTACGCGGGATACGGCGGGAAAATCACCGGCACCGTGACCTACGCGAAAGACGGCGACAACGTCATCAAGGTCGAGACGCGCAAAGAGCCCATCGGCGTGTGCGCCGCCATCCTGCCCTTCAACTTCCCCGTCTCGCTCTACGCCTGGAAGGTCGCGCCGGCCTTGATGGCCGGGAACGCCGTCATCATCAAACCAGCCACCACGGCGCCGCTGACCGATATCGCGCTCACGCTGTTGTTCGTCGAGGCGGGCGTCCCCGCCGGCATTGCCAACCTGGTGACCGGCCCCTCCGCAGAGGTCGGTGACCCGCTCATCCGGCATCCTGCGGTGCGGAAGATCGCCCTGACCGGCTCGACGGACACCGGCCGGGTCATCTACGCCGCGGCGGCGGCCGGACTGAAGCACGCCACCCTCGAACTGGGGGGCAGCGATCCCACCGTCGTGTGTGATGATGCCGACCTTGCAGCCGCAGCCGAGACGATCGTCCGCAGCGGGCGATTTCGCAACGCAGGGCAGTCGTGCACGTCGGTCAAGCGCGTCTACGTGTTCGAGAGCGTCTTCGATGAGTTCAGCCGGTCGGCCGGGGAGTGGGCGAGAAAATTGAAGGTCGGCAACGGGCTGGATCCATCCGTCGAGATGGGACCGCTCAACAACGCGCAGGTCCGCGACGACGTCGAGCGCCTCCTGCAGGACGCGCTGCGGCGCGGCGCGGTGCTGGTGGCCGGCGGATCGCGGCCGGCGGGCCCCCAGTACGCGAACGGATACTTTCTGGAACCGACGGTGCTCACGGGCGTTCCCGACGATGCCGCGATCTGGGAGGAAGAGTGTTTTGGTCCGGTCCTGCCCCTGCAGCGGGTCCGCGACCTGGACGACGCCATCGCCAGGGCGAACGACTCCCCGTATGGATTGGGCTCCGCGATCTGGTCCCAGAACAGCCGGACCGTTGAGCGCTTCGTCGACCGCATCCGGTCCGGGATGGTGTGGGTCAACTACAAACCGCTCAGCCTGCCGGAAGCCCCCTTCGGCGGCGTGAAAGACAGCGGCATCGGCCGCGAGTTGGGCGCCGAGGGGCTGGCCGAGTATCTGGAGACGAAATCCATCCGCACCTTGATCGGGAAGAGCGAACCATAAGATGGTAGGACCCACCTCCGACGCCCCCTCGGTTCACCGGCGCCTCGTTGCCGTGGACGGGCACTGCGACCTGCCGCTGGCCGTCACCCGTGCCGCCGACGTCCGGGGTGGCATCCCACCGCTCGCCGCAATGCCGGTCGGCCGGTCCATCCGGACCGGCGCCATCGACGTGCTCATCAGCCCCACATGGGTCGAACTCGAGTACGCTCCTGAGGGTCTGCGCCGGGCGCTCGTCGCGTTCATGCGCCTGGAGCGCTCCGTCGCGCAGAGCCCTGATGACTTCGCCATCGTGACCTCGGGGACGCAGCTGCGCCAAGCCGTCGAGAGCGGGCGGACCGCGCTCATCCCGGGGCTGGAAGGGTGCGGGCCGTTGGGCTACGATCCGCCGATGCTCGAGGTCTTCTATCGTCTGGGGGCCCGCGTCGTCGGGCTGACCTGGAACGAGCGGAACGCGTTCGCCAGCGGCGCCAAGCAGGACGACACGGAAGGGCTGTCGCCGCTGGGCAAGACGCTGGTGCGCGAGGGCGACCGGCTCGGGGTGATCTGGGATGTGTCGCACCTGAACAAGCGCAGCTTCTGGGATCTCATGGAGACCTCGACCGGTCCGGTCGTCGCGTCTCACTCGAACTGCGGCGCCCTCTTCCCGCACAACCGGAACATCGGGGACGATCAGATGAAGGCCATCGCCCAGCGCGGGGGCATCGTCAGCCTGATGATCCAGTCGTTCGTCATCAGCCCGGCCATTGCGACGCTGAAGGAGTTCCTGCGCCACGTCGACCACGCGGTCTCGCTGGTCGGCATCGACCGCGTGGGCTTCGGGTACGACTTCACGACATTCATAGACGGCATCGACCTGATGAAGCTGGACTTTCTCCCGTCCGAGGCACCTCCGGGCGGGAACGCGCACAAGACGGTGGCCGAGATTCCCACCCACGCGGAGCTTCCCCGCCTGACCGAGGCCCTGCTCGCGCACGGATTCAGCGAGCAGGACACGGCGAAGGTGATGGGCGAGAACTGGTTCGCGTTCCTGTCCGGCGCGTTGAAGTAGCGCGTCAGGTGAGGTTCTTGATGGGGATGGGCGCCACCCGGTCGGCCACCTCGAACCCGAAAATGCGGGAGTAGAAGTACAGCTCCGCTTCCAGCGCGCGCTTGATGTTCTCCGCCCGTCGAAACCCGTGCTGCTCGCCCTCGAACGGCACATACGCGACGGGGACGTGACGGTCCAGCAGGGCGGCGACCATCATCTCCGACTGATTCGGCGGCACGACTTTGTCCTCCAGGCCCTGCAGGAGGATCAACGGGGCGCGGATGCGGTCTGCGAAGTGGATCGGCGAGCGGGCGCGGAACAGGTCCGCGCGCTCAGGGTACGGCCCGATTAACGTCTCGTCGTAGTGGGACTCGAACTTGTGGGTCTCGCGGTGCAGGGCTTCCAGGTCGCTGACACCGTAGTAGGATGCCCCGGCACGGAAGACGTCGCGGAACGTCAGCGCGCACAGGGTCGTGTACCCGCCCGCGCTGCCGCCGCGGATGACCAGGCGGTCGCCATTCGTGCGCCCGCGCTTCACCAGGTACGCCGTCACGTTCACGCAGTCGTCGACGTCGACCTCGCCCCACCGGCCGCGCAGGCGGTTCCGGTACGCGCGCCCGTACCCCGTGCTGCCGCCGTAGTTCACATCCGCCACGGCGAATCCCCGGCTGGTCCAGTACTGTACCTCGAATCGCAGGACGGCAGATGAGAACGCCGTCGGACCGCCGTGGCTGATCACAAGCAGCGGGGGCCGGTCGCCCGGCGGGCCGGCAAGATCCTTGCTCGTGGGCGGGTACAGCCACGCATGCGCGGTGACGCCGCCCTCTGTCGGAAATTCGATGGCCTCCGGCACCGAGAGGTAGCCCCGGTCAACGGAGACGGTGCGCGAGTTGCGGAGCGTCTCCGTCCGGTGCGTGCGCACGTCCAGGCGCACAATCGATAAAGATTCCGTGGGGGAGCCTCCGATGAAGTACACTGCGCCGCCGGCCGGCGTCACCTGGCTGATGTCTGTGTAGGGGAGCTCGAGCACCTCGTGCGTCTTCGCCGGCAGGTCCAGCAACGCCAGCTTCCACATGCCGCCAGACGTGAATGTGCACACGGCGGTGTCGCGCGCGAGAAACCCGTAGGTGGACATGCGGAAGACCCACTGCGGGCGGCCAAACTCCGCATCCATCGGCATTAGCGGCTCGGCGGCGCCGTCCGTTTCACGCCACCGGTAGAGGTTCCACCAGTTGGTCCGATCGGAGACGAAGTAGAGCCTGCCGTCGGGAGACCACTCGGGCTGAAAGATCGACTCCTCCGCACCGCCGGCGACCTGGTGCGGCCTCGCGAGCGACCCGTCCGGCAGCACGTCGGCGACCCACAACGTCGTCCCATCCCACGGCATGTTCGGGTGGTTCCAGGTCAGCCAGGACAGACGGGTGCCGTCGGGATTCAGGCGGGGGGACGCGTAGAAGTCTGCGCCTTCGGCGAGCACGCGGCCCACGCCCTTCCCCTGAGACGTGTCGAGAGGGACGGCCGCGAGCGTGTTCCGCGCCTCCTGGTCACCTTGCGAGTGGTCCTCGTGCACGCAGATGATGCGCCGGCGGCGGCGGTCGTAAATCCCGTCCGCATACTGATACGGGCCTGCCGGCGTGAGCGGCTCAGGGCCCTTGCCCGCCTGGACACGATAGAGCCGCTGGTCGTCAAAGTGCGAGAAGTA
>JBIOWP010000091.1:0-14933 GCA_044868695.1 bacterium | reverse complement strand
CGGCTGGCGCAGATGAAATGACGGGAACGCGGGAACGCGTCAGCAGTCAGGGGGGTCCGATGACGCCGGAAGAGTTCGCGGCAACGTTTGATCGCATCCGCCAGGAAGTCCGCCAGGTCATCGTCGGCCACCACGAGCTGATCGACGATGTGCTGGTCGCCCTGCTGGCGGGTGGGCACGTGCTCCTGGAGGGCGTCCCAGGACTGGGCAAGACGCTGCTCGTCAAGACGATAGCCCAGGCGCTGGAGCTGGATTTTTCGCGTATCCAGTTTACGCCCGACCTGATGCCGGCCGACATCATCGGGACCAACATGGTCATGCAGGACGCGGGAGGCCGCCGGTATTTCGAGTTCCAGCGCGGCCCGGTCTTCTCTCAGATCCTGCTGGCCGACGAGATCAACCGCGCCACGCCCAAAACACAGTCCGCGCTGCTGGAAGCCATGCAGGAGCACGCGGTCACCGCGGCCGGCGCGTCGTATCCGCTGGAGGAGCCGTTCTTCGTGCTCGCGACCCAAAACCCGATCGAGATGGAAGGCACATATCCGCTGCCCGAGGCGCAGCTGGATCGCTTTCTGTTCAAGTTGCGGGTCGAGTTTCCCGGCGCAGCCGATCTCGTCGAGATCATCGACCGCACCACCGCACCCGCCGTCCCGCAGGCGCGGGTCGTCGCGCCGGCGGCGCAGATCCTGGAGATGATGCGGCTGGCGCGCGAGGTGGAGGTGGCGTCCCACGTCAAGGCCTACGTGGCGAGGATCATCCAGGCCACACACCCCGATCACGCCGGCGGCGCCTCGATGGCCCGGAAGTACGTCCGGTACGGCAGCAGCCCGCGCGGCGCACAGGCGTTGATCCTCTCCGCGAAGGTGCGCGCGCTCATCGCGGGGCGCGCCAACGTGGCGTTTGCCGATCTCCGTGCGCTGGCCATGCCCGCGCTGCGTCACCGCCTCATCCTCAACTTTGAAGGCGAGGCCGAGGGCATCGACCCCGATGCCATCGTCCGCAACGTGCTGGAGGAGACGCCGGAGCTGGAGGGAGCGCACACGCAGTGACGCTGCTCGATCCTCACTTCCTCCGCAAGCTGGACAGTCTTGGCCTCCACGCGCGCCGGCCGGTGCGGGCCGGGCTCCGGGGAGAGCGCCGCAGCCGCACGCTGGGCCGCGGGGTCGAGTTTGCGGACTACCGCAGCTACCAGATCGGCGACGACTACCGGCACATCGACTGGAACATCTACTCCCGGCTCGACCGCCTGTTCATCAAGCTGTTCAGCGAGGACGAGGACATCAACGTCCACCTGTTCGTGGACACGAGCGGGTCGATGGCCTGGGGCGATCCCAGGAAACTGGACTATGCCATCCGGATCGCGGCGGCGATCGGCTACGTTGGGCTGGTCAGTCTCGACCGGGTCGGCGCCGTGATATTCGGCGAGCACGTGCAGCATGTGCTGCCGCCGCACCGCGGGCGCGGCCACATCTTCCGGCTCTTCGACTTCCTGTCAGGGTCGGCCCAGGCGGAAGGAGCGGCCAGCAGCCTGGCCCGCGCGATGTGGGAGTACGCGCATCAGACCAGGCGGCGCGGCCTGCTGGTCATCGTCAGCGATCTCCTCTATCCCGACGGCTATGAGGACGGCCTGAAACTGGCGCGGTACCACCACTTCGATCCGTTCGTCATCCACGTCCTCAGTGAAGACGAGCTGGCCCCGCTGGTGCGGGGCGACGCGCGGCTGGTGGATGTGGAGACGCACGACGCCGTCGACGTGAGCGTCGACGGCCCGGCCCTGGACGTGTACGCGCGGACCCGCGACGCTTATCTCGGCGATGTGGAGGAGTTCTGCCTGCGCCACCAGATCGATTACGTGCGGACTACGACCTCGATCCCGTTTGAAGACCTCGTCCTCCGGTACCTCCGGCTCGGGGGGCTCTTCCAGTGAGCGTCGGCGCGCCGGGTGCCCTGTGGCTGGTTGCGGTGCTGCCGCTGATCGTGCTGCTATACATGCTGCGGGCGCGGCGGCAGGACGTTCCGATCAGCTCGACGCTCCTGTGGCAGCGCGCGCTGCGGGATCTCCGCGTGCAGCAGCCGGTGCGGCGGCTGGAACGCAGTCTCCTGTTGATTGTGCAGCTGCTGATCGCAGCGATGGTGGTGCTGGCGCTCGCGCGGCCGTTACTATCGCTGCCGGCCGGCGGCGGCCCTGGCACCGTGCTGGTGCTTGATACGTCGGCGAGCATGCAGGCGACCGACGTCGCCCCGTCACGGTTTGAAGCGGCCCGCGCGCAGGCGCTGGTCGAGGTCAACAAGACCGGCGGGCCGGTGATGATCATCGAAGCCGGACCGCAGCCCCGCGCCGTCACCGGTTTCGTGGACCCCGCCGCCGCGCGCGATGCGCTCGCCCGGCTGCGGCCGACCGATGCGCCAGGGCGGCTGGAGCCCGCTCTGGCGACGGCCCTGGCCCAGCGGCTCCCAGGCCGCGGGGTGCGCGTCATCGCGTTCACCGATCGTGCACCCGCGCCCGCGCCTGCCGTGGAGTACCGCATCGTGGGGGTCAGCGGACGCAACCTCGGCATCACCGGCCTCCGCGCGGAGCGCACCGTGCGCGGGACGACGGCCATCGTGCAGATCTCCGCTGCCGGCCGCGCAGCCGAGCGGGTGCCGCTCAGCGTCACCCTGGACGGCCGGCACATCGTCGATCGCGTCGTGGACCTTCCCGCCGGCGGCACCGTGTCGATTCCCGTGCGGGTCGACGGTGACGGCATCCTCGTGGCGCGGATCGACCCGCGCGATCCCCTGGCGGCGGATGATGCCGGTTATGCGGTCATTGACACGGGGGCCGTCCGGGTGGTGGTGGCCGGTGAGCGCGACCGCGTGCTCGAGGAAGGCCTGCGCGCCGCGGGCGCTCAGATCCTGACGTCCGGCGGGATCGATGCGGGGACCATCGCGTCCGCGGATCTCATCGTCCTCAACCGGACCGCGCCCGTCGAGCTGCCTCCGGGAAACTACCTCCTCGTGGGTGCGGTCGCGCCGAATCTACCGATCGACGCGCAGGGAATCGTGAGCGCCCCTCAGGTGCTGCGGTGGTCGCGGAGTCATCCGGTGATGCGCTACGTGGACCTGCGAGATCTCACGATCGCGCGGGCGCTGGCGCTCCGGCCCCGCGGCGGCGAAGTGCTGGCGGAGGGCGAAGTCCCGCTGGTCTGGGCCTACAGCGGCGGCGGGATCCGGGCGCTCGTAGTGGGGTTCGCCCTGCACGAGTCCGATCTGCCGCTGCAGATCGCGTTTCCGATCTTTCTCAACAACGCGCTGTCCTGGCTGAGCGGCATCGGCGCCGGCTACGAGACGGGCCGTCCGCTGGTCGTGCCCTCCGGGCCGCACGAGGACGCGCTGCTGACAATGGCAGACGGATCCCGCACAGAGCTGCGCGCAGGGGGAGGGCAGTTCGTCGTGCCTGTGCTGGAGCGCGCCGGCGTGTACGCGCTGTCGTTCGGCGGGCGCACCCGGCGCGTTGCCGTGAACCCGTCGCCGGCGGAGTCGGTGATTGCGCCGGAATACCCCAACGGTGCGCGCCCGGGCGTCCCTGCCGGGGCGTCCACCCGCCGGGCCGCTGACATCGCGCCGGCGTTTCTGTTGGCCGCACTCATGATTCTACTCGTGGAGTGGGCGTTGTGGCTGCGCGGGCTTCCCCGCACCGGGGCCGCCCGGCGGCAGCCCACCGTGGTGCGGCGGTGACCCTGGTGCGGTTTGCGGTACCCGCGGCCTTGCTGCTGCTGGTGCTGGTGCCGGTCGCCGCGGGGCTGGCCCGCAGGCGCGTGCTCCCCCGGCTCGCGCTGCCCCTGCGGGCGATGGTCCTGGCGCTGCTGGTCACGGGGCTCGCCTCGCCCTATCTGGCCTCCCGCGGGGGAGACCTCACCGTCATCTTTGCGCTGGACCGTTCGGACAGCATTCCCGCCGACCGCGCGCAGGCCGGGGAGGAGTTCGTGCGCGCTGCGGCGGCCCGCCGGCGGCCGGGCGATCGCATCGGCCTCGTCACTTTTGCCTCCGGCGCAGTCGTCGAGGAATTCCCGGCGCAGCATCCGCAACTGGTGTTTCACGCGCGGCCCGACGGTGCGGCGACAGATCTCGGACAGGCGATCCGCGCGGCGCTGGGCGCGCTCCCTCCGGAGGGGGCCCGGCGTATCGTCCTGCTCACCGACGGCAACGACAACCGCGGCGAACTGGCTGATGCACTGGCTCTCGCGCGCAGCGAGGACGTCACCATCTCTGCGGTACCGCTGTCGCCCGGGCGGCAGCAGGAAGTGCTCCTCGACGACATCACGGCACCCGACGAGGTGCTGATCGGCGAGCAGTTTGCCGTCAAGATCGCCGTGGCGGCGACCGTCCCTGCAACCGCGCAGGTGACCGTCACCGCAGGCAGCGCCGTGATCGAGCAGCGGCGGCTGGAGCTGCGGCCGGGACGAACGATCATTGCGGTGAACCAGGTCGCGCGCGCCTCCGGTCTTCTTCGCTATGCCGCCTCCGTGACGGCCGACCCCGACGAGACGGAGGGCAACAACCGGGCAGAGGCGCTGGTCTTCGTACGCGGCACGCCTGAGGTGTGGTATGTCGCGCGGACGCCCGGACCGCTGGCGCCCCTCCTCGCCGCTCAGGCGCTGCGGGTCCGGCAGGTCCTCCCCGAGGCGCTGCCGGCGTCGGCCGCAGGGTATCGGCCCGCCGCCGCGGTCGTGCTGGACGACGTCCCCGCGCTGCAGCTTTCGGCGGCGCAGATGGCCGCGCTGCGCGACTACGTCAGCGTGCTGGGCGGCGGTCTGGTGGTTGTGGGCGGGCCGCACAGCTACGGCGTGGGCGGATATGCGGGGACCCCGTTGGAAGAGGCCCTGCCCGTGACCATGGACGTGCGGCACCGCCTTGCGATTCCATCGATGGCCATCCTCCTGGTCATCGACACCTCCGGCAGCATGGGCGCCTTCGGCACGCAGATTGCGAAGGTGGAGCTAGCGAAGGAAACGGCACAGTCCGTCGTCGACCTGCTCGGCGAGCGTGACATCATCGGCATCATCTCCTTTGATCAGGACGCGCACTGGCTGGCGGTACCGACCGAGGCTCGCAACCGGGACGAGGTGATGGACCAGGTGTCGCGCCTCCAGGCAGGAGGCGGTACGAACATGTATCCCGCGATCCAGCTGGCCTACGACTACCTGCGCCGGTCGCAGGCGAAGGTGCGCCACGTCATCGTCCTGTCCGACGGGCAGACCGATCCGGGCGACTTCCAGGGGCTGCTCAGCCGGATGGCGGCGGCGAAGATCACCACCTCGTCGGTTGCGATCGGCGCCGACGCGGACCTTGAGCTGATGCAAAATGTGGGCCGGTGGGGCGGTGGGCGCTGGTACGCGGCGCGCGACCTCTACACGATCCCCCAGATCCTCACCGCCGAGGCACTGATTGCGTCGCGCGCGTACATTGTCGAGGAGCGGTTCGTCCCGCAGCCGTCACGAACCGGGCTCGTGGACGACTTCGCCCTGCCGGCCCTGCGCGGGTACGTCGCGACCGCCCCCAAGCCGGCGTCGGCGGTCCACCTGGTCTCCGGGCAGGAAGATCCGGTGCTGGTGGTATGGCAGTATGGCATCGGCCGGGCCGCCGCGTTTACCTCGGACGCGACGGCCCGGTGGGCTGCGGAATGGATGCGCTGGAACGACGGCGGCCGGTTCTGGTCGCGCGTCGTACGCTGGACGGCCCGGGGCGATACGGACGATCTGCAGGTGACCATGGACCGCCGCGCGGACGGCGTGGCGGTGATCGCGGACGCATTGACCCCGGACGGAGTGCCGCTGGACGGACTGGATGTGCAGGCCGGGATCAGCGGCCCGCTGAGCGCGCGCCTGCCGCTGGTGCAGAATGCTCCCGGCCGGTACGAGGGACGCATGACGGCGCCCGCGCCCGGCGCGTACGCGACGACCGTGATCGCGCGCGAGCGCGCCTCCGGCCGGGTGCGGATGCGGACGGCTGGATTTGTCGTTCCATACTCCTCCGAGCTGCGCGACCTGACGGTCAACCGCACGCTCCTGGCGCACATCACCGAGCTCACCGGTGGGCGGATCATCGAGGATCCGGCCGAGGCTGTCGCACCGCTGCGCACGGCGCGGGCGGCGGCGCCGGCATGGCCGGCGTTCGCCGGCGCCGCTCTGGGACTGTTCGTGATCGAAATCGCGGTGCGGAGGATGCCTGCGATCGCCCAGCATCTCGCCGCGCTGGCCGGCGCGATCCGTGCCCGGGTGACCAGAGACCCCACGGCGGAGGAGATCGAAGAGGAACGGCAGTACGCCGCCGCAGACCGCTGGACGTTTGTGGAGCCGGACACGGCAGCATCGGAGTCGATGGAGCAGGCGGCCCGGCTGTACATCGCCAGGCTGAAGGCGGCGCAAAAAGGAGAAATACGGGAACGAGGGAGCGAGGGAACCAGGGAACGTGACCCGCACGGATAGCGGCCCGCGGATGGAGGCCTGCGCGTGATCACATCAGATCCGTTTTCCTTTGAAGCGCCGACGCGGCTGACGTTTGGGGCCGGCACGCTGGCGAAGCTGCCCGAACTGGTGACCGGGATGGGTCCCCGCGCGCTGGTGGTGTCTGACCCCGGCATCGTCAAGGCCGGCATCCTCGACCGTGTCCTGGCCGCGCTCAACGATGCCGGCGTGGCCGCGGATTCGTTCACGCAGGTCGAGCCCAACCCCAGCGTGGAGACGGTGCACGCGGCGCACGACCTCTTCCGCCGGACACGGGCATCCTTTGTGGTGGCCGCCGGCGGCGGGAGCGCGATGGACGTCGGCAAGGTGGTCGCCGTCCTGGCCGCCCACGGAGGCACGGTGCTCGACTACGAAGGGATCGGGAAAGTGCCGGGGCCGGGAGTGCCGGTGGTGGCGATTCCCACGACCGCCGGGACCGGGAGCGAGGTCACGATCTTCGCGGTGATTACCAACCGTGAACGCAAGTTCAAGATGACCGTGGGGAGTCCGCATATCGTCCCGCAGGTGGCCCTGTGCGACCCGGAGCTGACCCTGTCGATGCCCCAGCCGCTGACCGCGGCAACGGGGATGGACGCGCTGACCCACGCCATCGAGTGCTACGTAAATACCGTCCACAACCCCATCGCCAAGACCCTGGCCCTGGAAGCGGTACGGCTCATCGGGCGCTCACTGCGCACCGCATACGCGAGCGGCAAGGACGTCGGCGCGCGGACGACGATGCTGCTGGCGTCCACGATGGCGGCGATGGCATTCACCCGCACCCGCCTGGGCAACGTCCACGCGATGTCCCATCCGCTGGGGGCGCACTTTGACGTGCCACATGGGGTGGCCAACGCCATCCTGCTGCCGTCTGTCATGGCCTGGAACCTCGTCGCGTGCTACGAGACCTACCCGCAACTGGCGGAGGCGCTGGGAGAACGCGTCACCGGACGGTCGGCGCGCGAGGCATCGGAGGCCGCGGTGGACGCCGTCCGGCGGCTGTCCCGGGACGTGGGGATTCCCGAACGGTTGCGTGACGTGGGCGTGAGCCGCGAGGGGATTCCCCGGATGGCGGAGGACGCGATGAAGAGCGGCAATATCCTCGTGAACCCGCGGGCCACGACATACAGCGACATCCTGGCACTCTTTGAAGCGGCCTACTGACGCGCGCGCGCCGTTTCCCCTTCCGTTCCGCATCGCCAGCTTTCCCCGCATGGCGCCGGTGCGTGTGACGTTTCCCAGGCCGCGCGTGGCCGATCTGCGGGCCGCCGTACGCGGCCAGCTCGATGCGCTGCGCCTGGGTGACCTTCGCGGCCGGCGCGTGGCGCTCACCGCCGGAAGCCGGGGCATCCGGGACATCGTCCCGGTGCTCTCCGCGACCGCGGCCTGGCTCCGCGAACGCGGAGCCGAGCCCATCGTCGTTGCCGCCATGGGCAGCCACGGCGGGGCGACCGCCGCGGGGCAGCGCGCGCTCCTCGCGCACCTGGGCATCACGCCCGACTCGGTCGGCGCTCCGATCATGACGGACATGGACACCGTGGAGCTGGGCCGGACCCCTGACGGGCTGACAGTCTACTGCGACCGCAACGCCGCCGCCTGCGACGGCCTGCTGGTCGTCAACCGGATCAAACCACACACCGCGTTCGCCGACCCGTTCGGCAGTGGGGTGCTCAAGATGCTGGCCGTTGGCCTGGGCAAAGCACCGGGTGCGACGCAGATCCACCGGCAGGGCGCCGACCGCATGGCCGCGGCGATCGACGCAATCGCCCGCGTCATGATCGATACGGGCATCGTGCTGGGGGGCCTGGCCATCGTGGAGAACGCCTATGACGAGACGGCGGCCGTTGAGGGCATTCTGCCCGTCTCGATTCCGCAGCGTGAACGAGAGCTTTTCGGCGACGCGCGGCAGATGATGGCGCGCCTGCCGGTGGACGCGCTCGACGTGCTGATCGTGGACGAGATGGGCAAGGACTACAGCGGGACCGGCATGGACACCAACGTCATCGGCCGCTGGCGCCTGCCCGGGATGCCCGAGCCGGCCAGCCCGCGCGTCCGCCGCATTGTCGCGCTGCGTCTCTCGAAGGCGTCGGAAGGCAACGCCCAAGGCGTCGGCCTGGCCGACGTGGTCACGAACCGCCTCGTCGGGGCCATCGATCCGGTCACGACCTATGTCAACAACATCGTGAGCACGTTCCTCGAGCGGGCGTTCATTCCGATCACCATGCCCTCGGACCGCGACGCCATCGCCGCCGCGCTGGCCAGCCTGGCGCTGCCGGATCCCACCCGGGCCCGGATGGCCCGCATTCGCAACACGCTGCACCTGGAGGAGTTGCGGGTGTCCGAGTCGGTGATCCCCGACCTGGCCGGTCACGCCGGCGTGACGGTGGGGCGGCCCGAGGACCTCCGGTTTACCGACGACGGCACCCTGGCGGACCTCACATAGGGAACGAGGAGAGGGGCTTCCCCCCGCGCGAAGAAATGTGTTGAGTCCGTATGCAAGAGGCTGAGATCGGCGTCATTGGAGGTTCGGGCTTCTACTCGCTCCTCGCGGGCGCGCGGGAGGTCCGGGTCGAGACCCCGTATGGGCCGTCGAGCGACGTGGTCACCGTTGGAGACGTGGCCGGCCGCACCGTCGCGTTTCTCCCCCGCCACGGCAGGACGCATACCCTCCCGCCGCACGCGATCAACTACCGGGCCAACATCTACGCGCTGAAGTCGCTCGGGGTCACACGGATCTTGGGTCCCTGCGCCGTGGGCAGCCTGCAGCCTCACGTGGCCCCCGGACACCTCGTGATCTGCGACCAGTATGTGGACCGCACCTCCGGGCGGAAAGACACATTTTACGACGGGCCGGAGGTCACGCACGTCAGCATGGCCGAGCCGTTCTGCCCAACGCTGCGCGCCGTTGCGGTCCGGACGGCCGGGCAGATGGACTGGCCGGTGCATGACGGCGGGACGGTGGTCGTGATTCAGGGGCCGCGGTTTTCGACGCGGTCGGAGAGCCGGTGGTTCCGCTCACAGGGCTGGGAGGTCATCAACATGACCCAGTATCCGGAGTGCGCGCTGGCCCGCGAGCAGGAAATCTGTTACGTGAACATCTCGCTGATCACCGACTACGATGTGGGCGTCGAGGGCGATCCGCGGGTGGCTCCGGTGACGGCGCATGAGGTGCTGGTGCGGTTCAAGGAGAATACCGAGCGGCTGCGGGAGCTGGTGCTGCGCATGATCGCCGCAATCCCGGCGGCACGCAATTGTCCGTGCGCGACCGCGCTCGCACACGCGAGAGTGGGGTGAGAGGGAGATGGCACAGCAGGTGATTACGGTCCGGTCGGCGGCGGCCGACGCGGCCGGCAAGACGCTGGGTATCGGGGTGTTTGTCCTGGGCATCGCGATGCTGGTCGCGGTCTTCGGGCTCGCGTACCGCGACCTGATCGCGACGGCCGATGGTCAAACCGTCTCCCGGTGGATGGCGCTGCCGGGAGCGCTGGTGTTCAAGAGTGGACTCCTCCTTATCATGGGCGTTGTGGCGTCGGCGATCGCCGGCAAGGGAATCGCCCTCTACGAGGCGGCACGACAGGAGGCAGGGCAATAATTGCGGATTTTGGTTTGAGGATATGGACATAATCGATCTCCGCAGCGACACGATTACGCAGCCGACCGAGCAGATGCGCGAGGCCATGGCGCATGCTCCGGTGGGCGACGATGTCTTCGGGGAAGACCCCACGGTCCGCGAGCTGGAAGCGCTGGCGGCCGACATGCTGGGCAAGGAGGCGGGGCTGTTCGTGCCTAGTGGGACGATGGCCAACCTCGTGGCCGTCATGACCCACACGCAGAAGGGCGATGAGGTGTTGGTGGAGGCGGAGGCTCACACCTACTACTACGAAGTCGGCTCGATCTCCGCCGTGGCTGGGGTCGTGCCCCGGCCGATTCCCGGGCGCGACGGTTACATCTCCCCGGATCAGGTCCGCGGCGCCGTCCGCCCGCCGAATATCCACTATCCCATCCCGCGGCTGCTCTGCCTGGAGAACACCCACAACCGGGCGGGCGGCATGCCGTTTGACGCGCATGAGATGGAGGCGACCTGCCTGGTCGCCCATGAACTCGGGCTTGCCGTGCATGTGGATGGGGCGCGGATCTTCAATGCCGCCGTCGCCGTGGGCGCGCCGGCGGCTGCGCTGGTCCGCCACGCCGACTCCGTCATGTTCTGCGTCAGCAAGGGACTGTCGGCTCCCGTCGGCTCGGTCTTGGTCGGGCGGCGCGATTTTCTCGAACGGGCGCGGCGCTTCCGCAAGATGGTCGGGGGTGGCATGCGCCAGGCGGGGGTCATCGCCGCGGCCGGCGTGGTGGCGCTGCGCACCATGGTCGCCCGGTTGGCGGAGGATCATGCGAACGCCCGGCGGCTGGCCGGAGGAATGGCCCGTATCCCCGGGCTGCGCGTGGACCTCGACCGGGTGAGAACCAACATCGTGCTGGTCGGCGTGGACGGCCCCCTCTCCGCATCGGAATTTGCGTCCCGCCTCAAAGATGCGGGAGTACTGGCGCTGGCGACGGGACCCTCGACGATCCGCATGGTTACCCATCGCCACGTCGCCGCCGCGCAGGTTGACCGCGCGCTTGAGGCGATCGGCCGCGTGGCGACGGCGCTGGCCCCAACACGTTGAGCCAAAGGGTTTCCCACCCAGAAGCGGAACTAGGCCGTGAACGCTCCTCCGGTGGAGGTCGGACGATGGGACCGCGCCCCCGCGCGGATGCCACGGGATTTGCTGAGCTGCTGTATCCTGCGGAGCCGCGATATGTCGGCCTCGCCCGCGCGTTGCTGCGCGCGACTGCGCTGCATGCGGGGTTCACGGAGACCCAGGCCTTTGAGATGAGTGTGGCCATGTCGGAGGCCTACACGAACGTCATCGTCCACGCAAAGACGAGCTGGGTCACCCTGCGCTACGCCGTGGACCCCCGCGCGATGACGATCGAGGTTGAGGACGACGGCGAGGGGTTTGACACCGCTATTCTCGATCACCCATATCGACCCGACGCCGAGATCGGCCGGGGGATGCACCTGATCCGCTCGCTGATGGACACCGTGGAATGTCAGAGCAGCCCGATGGGCACGCTGGTCCGCATGATCTCGCTCAAGGGCGGCCGGACGCGAGAAGGGCGCCCCTGGACGGTGGCGGCGCGGCCCTTCCGGTCAGTCGGGCATATCCGCCGCACCATCGACCGCTACCAGCGCGACCTAGCGCTGATGCGCGGCGAGGTGGAGCCGCTTGAAGGGGATCTCGACGACCGGGCCATACTGGAGCGCTATGCGGGGGCGGACGACAAAGAGGGCCTGATCAGCGACCGGAAACTCCGCATCAAGACGCTGCAGGCCACGCTGGAGATCCTGAGGGAAGATGGAGGGTAGCCTGCCCGCTGAACTATTTGCGCCGGATAGGGCCCTATGCTATACTTCGCAGCGTTGTGATCGACCAAAGTAGAAGCCATCCGCTTCTCACCGGCCGATGCAACCAGGTCGTGCCGGTCGACACCGACGGAACGAAGACGTTGCCGGGGATGGCTGCTGCCATTCCCGTTTTTGTTGCCGCGACCGTTCGTCACAAAGGACGCAGGAGGTAGGGGAGCATCGAACGCGAGCCACGAGTGAACGAGAAGATCCGTGCGCGGGAGGTCAGGGTCATCGGACCCAACGGGGAGCAGCTTGGTATCTTGAACATCCGCGAGGCGCTGGCGAAAGCCGCCGAGGCGGAGCTCGACCTGGTCGAGGTGGCGCCGACATCGACGCCGCCCGTCTGCCGGATCATCGATTACGGAAAGTACAAGTATGAACAGCAGAAGAAGAGCCGGGGAAGCCACCGCCGGGCCAGCGACATCAAGGGGATGCGGTTGAGTCCGAAGATCGGCGAGCACGACTTTCAGGTCAAGGCGAAGCACGTCTACGAGTTTCTCAAAGATGGGAACAAGGTCCGGGCGTCGGTCTGGTTTCGCGGCCGGGAGATGGCTTACCCCAAAGCCGGAGAGCAGCTGCTGTCCAGGCTGGCGGAGATCGTGGCCGACGTCGGGATGGTGGAACGGCCGCCCCTGATGGAAGGCCGCAACATGATCATGATTCTCACCCCCAAGAAGGGGTGACGGGAGCATCGCGATGGGGAAGGCCAAGACGCACCAGGGGACGGCGAAGCGCATCAGGGTGACCGCCCGCGGGAAGCTGATGCGGGGCCGGCAGATGGCCGGGCACCTGAAGGTCGTCAAATCACAGAAACGGCTGCGGACGCTGGCGCAGAAGGTGGAAGTCGACCGGCGCCTCCGGCGGAAGGTTGAAGCGCTGCTGCCGTACCGATAGATACACAATTGCGAATTGCGGATTGACGATTGCGGATTTGACGAGCAGCAGTGCAATCCGCAATTGACAATTCGCAATTCGAAATGTGAGTCGGGGTGAGGGTAGATGACGCGGGTCAAGCGCGGCGTAACGGTACGCCGCCGGCACAAGAAGGTGCTCAAGTTGGCCAGAGGGTTCTATGGGGCCAAACGGCGCTGGTACAAGCTGGCCAACCAGTTCGTGGTCCGGGCGCTGGCGGCCGCCTACCGCGACCGGCGCGCGCGCAAGCGCGACTTCCGCCGCCTGTGGGTCGCCCGCATCAACGCCGCGGCTCGAACCAACGGCGTATCGTACAGCCGGCTGATCAACGGTCTGCGCAAGGCCGGCGTGATGGTGAACCGGAAGGTCCTTGCCGATCTCGCGGTCCGGGACAGCGTCGCGTTTGCGGAGCTCGTCGCCAAAGCGAAAGAGGGCCTGAAGTCGTAACCGTGCGACGGTAGGGAGGCGCCATGGCCAGGGTGCTGGTCCTGCCCAAGCGCTCAGCACTTGCCCGGCTCGAACTCAATCCTGCGCAGGCCATCATTGCCGGATTCGCCGTCATCATCCTGGCGGGGGCGACGCTGTTGTCGCTCCCGGTCGCCACGGCGGATGGGACGCCGAGCCCGTTCTTGACCGCGCTGTTCACCGCCACGTCGGCCACCTGCGTCACCGGGCTGGTCGTCGTCGACACCGCCGACTACTACTCGCGGTTCGGCGAGCTGGTCATCCTCGTGCTGATTCAGCTGGGCGGTCTGGGGTACATGACCGTCGCCACGCTCATGGCGCTGGTCATCGGCCGCCGGATCGGTCTGCGCGAGCGGCTCGTCCTCCAGGAGTCCCACAACCTCTATACCGTCGGCGGCATCGTCCGGTTCACACGCACCGTCGCCTTGCTGACTCTGGTGATTGAGCTCGCCGGCGCAGCGATCATTGCGTTGCGGTGGGTCCCCGAGTTCGGGTTTTCCCGGGGCGTCTACTTCGCCGTCTTCCACAGCATCTCGGCGTTCAACAACGCGGGCTTCGACCTGATGGGAGGATTCCGCAGCCTGACCCAGTACGTGACCGATCCGGTGCTGACTCTGACCTTCGCTGCCCTCTTCATCACGGGCGGGTTGGGATTCACGGTGCTGACTGACCTCTTCCGCCCGCGGCGGTACACCCTGCACGCCCGGGTCGTGCTGACGACGACGGCGATCTTGATCCTGCTGGGGACGCTTCTGATCCTGCTGCTGGAGGCATCCAACACGAGGACGCTGGGCTCCCTGTCGTGGGGCGGGAAGGCGCTCGCGGCATTCTTCCAGAGCGTCGCCCCGCGGACCGCCGGGTTCAATACGCTGGACATAGCCGGCCTGCGGGAGCCGACCCTCATGCTGATCATTGCGCTGATGTTCATCGGCGCCTCGCCGGGCGGCACGGGGGGCGGCATCAAAACCACGACGTTCGTTGCGCCGATGGCCGTCATTCTCTCCATGCTGCGCGGCCGTCCTGACCCGGAGCTGTTCAAGCGCCGCCTGCCTCCGGTCGTCATCTACAAAGCGGTGACCATCGCCCTCGGAGGGGTGGCGTTCGTGGTCACGATGGCCACCTTGCTGTCACTGGCCGAGAGCCTGCCGTTCCTTTCCGCGTTGTTTGAGGTGGTGTCCGGGTTTGGCACCGTCGGGTTGTCTACGGGCATTACGCCCGGCCTCGGGATGATGGGCCGGGTGCTGCTGATCGCCACGATCTTCACCGGACGTGTGGGGCTCCTGACGGTGGCGTTCGCGCTGACCCGGCGGCTGCAGCCGGCGAACTTCCGGTACCCCGAGGAGCGGGTGTACATTGGATAGCGTGGGACCGCGGAGGCGAGGCATATGGATTTTGCCGTGATCGGGATCGGGCGGTTTGGCAGCAACGTCGTGCGTACGCTGTACGAGATGGGCCACCGCGTCCTGGCGATTGACAAAGACGAAGACGCACTGCGCCGTGTCCAGGATTCGTCCACACATTCGGTCCAGCTGGACTCCACGGATCCGGAAGCGCCGCGCGCCGTCGGCATCACCAACTTCGATGCCGTCGTCGTGTCCATCGGCGCGGGCATCCAGGAGAGCATT
>JBIOWP010000090.1:0-12421 GCA_044868695.1 bacterium | reverse complement strand
AACAGGCGCAGGCGACCCAGATCGTCGTCATGGCCCAGCCCCTCGACGATGATACCCGTTGGCGTCTGGCGCACCCGGATGGGCCGGCCGTCCCACTGGCCGGTGGCGCCGGCGTGATCCAGGCGCCAGCCGAATGCCTGTCCGCAGCGCAGCGTGCGGATGAGGTCGTACGGGGGGCGGACCGGAATTGTGTGCGCCACGATGCCGGCGATGGGGTGGCCGGACGAGTCGGCCACGGCTACAGCGCCGTCGGATCCGCGGAGTCCAGGATCAGCTGGGACCACGTCTCCATCTGCCCGCGTACGGCGCGCACCTCTGCCAGCGAGGCCAAGCGTCCCGACAGCGTCTCCGCCTCGCGCACTGCGATACCGGGCCGTTCCACCTCAACCACGTGGACCAGCCCGAAGTGGACGCGACCCACGGGATTCGTGTCATCGTTGAGGACGCCTACGGGCCGCGCGCGCCACGCCCCTTCAAGGCGCAACTCTTCTTCCAGCTCTCTGCGCATGCCCTCGGTCACCGCGTCGCGGGCATCCGTGACGTCCTTTTTGTTGACGTGGCCTCCGACGCCGATGCTGTACTTTCCGTGGAGCCTCGGCTCACCGCCGGCAGCGGAGCGCTGGAACAAAAACAGGCGGGCGCCGTGCCGCACAATAAGGTACGGGATGACCTGCTTCATCGAGGGGTTCGATTCCATCTCCCGGCGCGGTCGGAACTCCCCGTGTTGTCGAACCGCGTGCAGGTAGCGATCGACCCCGATCGCAGTGAATCCGGCCAGCGGGCCCGCCAGCAGCAGGTGCCGGGGCACGACGAGGATCTCCTCGTCGCTATCCAGGATAGTCGGGGTCTCCATGTTCTCCACACATGCGGCGCAGGACCTCGAGCTGCTCCTGGCTTCCGATTGCCAGGAGCCGGTCGCCTACCCGGAGCTTTTCTTCGGCACGGGGATTCACAACTTCATGCCCGTCGGCCCGGGTGATGCTGACGACCGCGGCGCCGCTGCGCTCGCGGATGCGCGCCACCTCGATCGACTGCCCGATCAGGGCCGGGTCCCGCACCGTGACCTCCTGCACCCCCAGCGCCTCCGCCGCCATGCCTTCGGTGCGCGCGGCCTCCGGCCAGTGCGCCCGCGCTCCTTCCATATGGCGGCGGGACAGGCGGTGGTCCACACCGAGCAGGTCCAGGCTGTGCCGGACGATGGTCAGGGCAGCCTCCACCTCGGGCTGAATCACTTCGGTCGCACCGGCTTCGATCAGCTCCGCGTGATGGCGCTGCTGATGCACCCGCACCAGAATCGGCAGGTCTCGCCTGATCGCCCGGAGGGCTGTGACAGCCCGGCGCGCCGCCTCGAACTCCGGGACCGCGACCACCGCCAGGCGCGCACGATCCGCTCCGGCGTGGCGCAGGATCGACTCCTTGCCGGCGTCACCAAAAATCGCATCGGCGTGTCGCGCCCTGGCGGCGCGCGTCGCCTCCGGATCCAGGTCGACGATGGTGTAGGAAATGTGGAAGGCGTCAAGTGCGTCGGCCACCTCTCTGCCCACGCGCCCGAATCCGCAGATGATCACCCGTCCCTCCGTTGAGGTCGCCTCGGCCGAAGACTGTGGCGCGGGCTCTGTTCCCCTGACCAACCGCTGCAACCACACCGGGGTCCGCCGGAAGATTACCGCGTTGATGAGAATGGTCAGCAGCGACGTGGCCAGCACGGCGTCGTAGATGGCGGAGGTGATGAGACCGTGAGTCCGCGCCACGCTCGCCAAGATGTACGAGAATTCTCCGATCTGGGTCAGTCCCAACGCCGCGGCGCGGGCCGTGGACGCGGGATAGCCTGCACCGCGGACGACCAGGGTCCATACCGCGAACTTGCCGGCTACGACCAGGAGGACGAGCGCCACCACCGCCGGCATCTCCGACAGCAGCGGAGTGGGGCGGATCAGGGTTCCGATGGACACAAAGAAGATCGCGACGAAGATGTCGCGCACCGGCAACACGCGCGCCAGCGCTTCGTGCGCAAACTCCGATTCGCTGATGACCAGCCCGGCCAGGAACGCCCCCAACGCGATCGAGAGGCCCAACCCGGCCGTCAACGCGGCGGTGCCGATGGCGATGGCCATCGCCACCAGCAAGAACAGTTCCATGTTGCGCGTGTGGGCCACCCTGGCCAGAAACTGAGGAACGGCCCGCCGCGCCAGCCACAGCAGCGGGCCCAGCAGCACCGCGGCCTCCAGCAGGGCCCGCCCGAACACGGCTACGCGCTGTTCGCCCGGCGAGGCGAGGGCCGGAATCAGCACGGTCAGCGCCACCACCGCGAGGTCCTCTGCGAGCGTGATCCCAACCACGACGCGCCCGTGCAGCGTCGCCAGTTCGCCTCGCTCGAGGAGAAATTTTAGGAGCACCATCGTGCTGGCCACGCTGATGGCCGCACCGGCCAGCAGGCTCTGTGTGACCGTCCATCCCAGAAGCGTCCCCACCGGGATGGTCAGGAGGACGATCAACGCAATCCCCGCCGGCGCGCCCAGGAGCGCGACCTTGCGGACCCGCAGCAGTTCCTCGACCGAAAACTCGACGCCGATGGTAAACATCAGGAGCACGACGCCGATGTCCGCGAACAACTGGAATGTGTGGGGATCGGAGATCGTCGGGCCTGGCGTGAACGGGCCGATGAGCACTCCCGCGAGGATATAGCCGACGATCAGGGGCTGGTGCACCGCCTGCGCGAGCAGTCCTCCGCCCAGCGCGGCCAGAAAAAGCAGACCCAGGTCGATGAAGAAACGGACTTCCGGCACCGCTGTCACTTCTCTTTGCCCATGACGGCGGCGACGGCCTCTGCCTCCGTCGGCGCCCGGGCGGGCCGGGGGAACGTCATCCGCAAGAGCACCGGGGTCACGATGGTGCTGGCCAGCACCATGATGACCATCACCGCGAATCCTTGTTCGGCCAGCAGTCCCGCCTGCAGCCCGATGGCGGCGACGATCAGCCCCACCTCGCCGCGGCTGACCATCCCCACGCCGACGCGCAGCGCTTCCGGCCTGGTGAATCCGGCAGCCAGGGCGCCGCCGCCGCATCCAAGAACTTTCCCCGCGACCGCCGCCACGATGATCAGCAGCGCAAACGGGATGTCCGCGGCGGCCATGAGACGCGCATTCGTCTGCAGCCCAATACTGATGAAGAACACAGGAACCAGCACGGCATAGGTGAACGCGCGGAGCCGGTGTTCAATCTCTTCTCGGAATCCGGCCCGCGCCACCAACACGCCTGCCAGGTAGGCGCCCGTGATGGACGCCACCTGACCGAAGGCTTCTGCCGCCCAGGAGTACAGCAGAGTGACCACCACGACGAGGGCCAGGAGCCCCTCGCTGACGGGCAGGCGTTCGGCCTGCTTCAACACGCGCCGCATGAACCATGCCCCTGCCCACACAAACAGTGTAAAGTACACCAGCATCCTCAGCGCAACGGCGCCCACCCGCCCGGCCCCGCCGCCCCCGCCAGCGCTGAACGCGACGAACGCCGACAGCACGATGAGGGCGATGACATCGTCGATCACAGCCGCCGCGAGCAGGGTCGTGCCCTCCTTGGACTCCAGCTGACGCAGTTCGATCAGGGTTTGCACCGTGATGCTCACGCTCGTCGCCGTCAGGACGATGCCGATGAAGACCGCCTGCTCGCTCGCGTAGCCAAACGACAGGGCCACCCCCACCCCCAGTGCGAGGGGCATGAACACGCCGGCCACACCGGCGACCGCGGCGACCTTTCCCACGCGGCGCATCTGTCCAAGGTCGGTCTCCAGCCCGGCGATGAACATGAGGAAGATGACGCCGATGTTGGCCAGATGCGCGACGACGGCGTCCAGACCCGCCCCCTGAAACGGCGGCCAAGCCAGCACGTTCAACAGCGATGGGCCCAGCAGGACGCCGACCAGGATCTCGCCAAATACCGCCGGCTGTCCGATGCGCAGGCTGGCCCACCCACTGATCTTGGCCGCAGCGATGATCAGCGCGAGGAGCAGGAGGAACTGGAGGAGTTGAGAGTGTTCGACGTGCACAGGATCTCCTCAGGTAGTCTCCGCACGAGCCTTGATGGCGCGCAGCCACATCCGGCGAATCAACGCGCTCCCCGGATGAATCACACGCCAGTATCGGCCGAATCGACGGCGGGAGGGAGGATCGGTTGCCTCGATCCGCGTCTCAGTCCGTAGACGGGTGTGGCCCCCGTCGAGCGGTTCCAGCAGAAAGTTCATCGCCGCCTTCGCATGCCCGGGCGTCACGAAAGCGGTGAACGCACCGGGGGAGGCGAGCCTGTCCGACGGCCCGCCGCGAAGCGACCAGAAGATCCCCACCGTGCCGAGTACGATCTCCCGCTGCGGCGCCTCGGCCAGCAGGACGAACCCGGCCTGCAGCGCCTGGTCCATCAGCGGCGTCCCCGCCGCCGGACGAATCCCAGGACCCCGTCCCAGCAGGCGGTTCGGAAGGGCCCGGAGGGCGAACAGCATCCCCACCACCGGCATCTCCGCAGGCGTCACCGCTCTGATCGCAGCATCGACTTCGGCGGGAGAGGCGCGGATTACAATCGAGTGCACCTCGCGCACGTCGTAGTGCGGCATCACCTCGTCAAGGAGCACGCGTTGGGACTTCGGGCGGGTGCGAGGATACCCTGCCGACTAGATCACGAAGAGGGCGATGAAGTATGCAATGAGCAGGACGAGTCCGAGCGGGATGCCGTACCGGGCCCAGGTCCGGCTGCGGATTTTGAGCTTACTCGCGGCGATGATGTTGGGGATGTTCCCCGGAATCAGCATCCCGCCGCTGATAAGCAGGCCCATCAGCACCGCGCGCACCTGATCCACGTGCATCTTGGGGCTGATCTCCGCTGCCGTCAGGGTCGCGTTGTCGAGGATCGCGGACACCAGGTTGATCCAGTACAACGACCTGGCGTCCAGGGCGATCACAAAACGGTCGATGACCGGCTTGAATCCTTCCCCGAGCAGTGTCAGGGCCATGACGAACAAGTACACGCGCAGCGCGCGGGTCACCACACCGCGAGTCGTCTCCTGCTCCTCGGGTTCTGTGAGCGTCTCGCCGGCGTACCGCAGCGGTTGAAACCCTGTCCACACGCCGAGCAAGACGATCCCGGGAATCACCCACGGCCCCAGCAGCCGCATGAGGAACCAGAAGTCCTCATGCAATTTGGCGGTGGCGATGGTGGACAGAGGCTCGCCGATGGGGGTCAACGCCGCCCCCAGCCCAAGAGCCATGCAGGCGACGACCACCAGACGGGACTCGTCCTCGCTCTGGAAACGCAGGGCGCTGATCACCTCGACCAGGACCAGCGAGGCGATAATCACCGTGATGACGCTGCTCAACAGTGCCAGGACGGTGACCAGCACGCCGAGCATCACCCGCATCGGGATGACGAGCCTCAATTGTACGAGGGCGGGACCGATACGGTGGCGGGTCCACTTGAAGAGGAAGCCGGACGCCAGCACCGCCAGCGTAATGGGGACGGGATGAGTCAACGCGTCCCGGACCAATGTGCCGGAGAGTACCCCGGCGGCGAGGGCCGACAGCACTCCCATGATGAAGAGAAACGCCTCCAGGTTCTGCTCGACGCGGTGGGACGCGAGGGGCAGCGCAAGCACGAGCGTCAGGATGAGGAGGTCGGCGACGATGACGGTATTCATGATGGGGCAGGGTCCGACTCGTCCTCCACGCGCGTCACGTAGACATCACCGCCGTCAAGGATGCGGGACAGCATCCCCGGAAGGTCGCCGGGCACCGGCCTCGCCGCGACCCGGTCGACCTCCACCCACTCCAGATCGCCCTCGCTCGAAGGGACGAGGTCTCCCCCCGGAGCGTCGGCCACAAAGACGAAGACCACCTGGACGTCTCCGGTCGCCTTCATCGTCACGACGAGCAGCGCGCGCAGGACGGGATGGTCGACCGAAAGGCCGGTCTCCTCGCGGATCTCACGCAGGCACGCGGTGTAAGGGTCCTCTCCGCCCTCAAGCTTGCCGCCGATCCCGTTCCACAGCCCGGCATTGGGGGGGTTGCGGCCGTGGATCAGCAGGACGCGAGTATCTCGCCGCAGGAAGCACAGGGTGCGGAGGGAGATCAGGGCGATCCGGTTCCCCGTGCCGCGACAGTGTCGATCGCGCGGCGGAGTTCACCCACGAACTTCTCCATTCCTGCGACGCCCCCACCGCCCGGCTCGAGCATCGCCACCAGGGCGCTGCCGACTATGACGCCGTCGGCGCACTCCGCGACCGCGCGGGCGTGGTCCGCTGTCGACACGCCGAACCCCACGCACACCGGCAGCCCGGTGAGGCTTTTCACTTTCCGGGCGAACCCTGTGAGCTCTTCCGGAAGCCGGTCACGCGTCCCCGTCACACCGGTGACCGAAACGCAGTAGATGAACCCGCTCGACCGGGCGGCAGCCAGGGCGATGCGGGCATCGGTGCTGGTCGGGGCCAGCAGGAAGATTGTGTCCAGCCCGGCCGGGCGTGCCGCGGCGATCAGTTCGTCGGCCTCGTCGGCGGGCAGGTCGGGGATCACCACGCCGTCGACGCCGCCGCGCGCAGCATCCGCGCAGAAGCGGGCCACCCCGTACTGCACGATCGGGTTGTAGTAGGAGAGCAGGACTACGGGCACCGGCGGTCGTTCGCGCTCCAGCGCGCCGAGCACCATCCCGAGGGTTGTGCCGCCGGCCAGCGCCCGCTGGTACGCCCGCTGGTTGACGGGACCATCTGCGACGGGATCCGAGAACGGGACGCCAAGCTCAATGACGTCAGCGCCTGCGCGGACCAGCGCGCCGATGGCCTGAGCCGTCGTCATGAGATCGGGATCACCGGCCACGACGAACGGCATGAGCGCCGTCCGCGGCGCCTGGCGCAGCCGGTCGAAGGTGGCCGCGAGCCGGCTCATGGCCTGAGGATCCTGGACACATGCTGGACGTCCTTGTCGCCGCGGCCGGACAACCCGACGACGATGGCCTGCTCCCGGCCGAGCGCCGGCGCCAGTGTGCGCAGGTGGGCGATCGCGTGGGCTGGCTCAAGCGCGGGAATAATGCCTTCGGTCTCGGCCAGGAGCCGGAACCCGGCCAGCGCTTCCTGGTCGGTCACGGCGACGTACTGCGCCCGGCCTGTATCTTTGAAGTAGCTGTGCTCCGGTCCCACCCCGGGATAGTCCAACCCCGCGGACACAGAGTGCGTGGACGCGACCTGCCCACCCCCGTCTTGGAGCAGGTACGAAAACGCGCCGTGAAGCACGCCCGGCCTTCCCACGCCGAGGGTCGCCGCGTGCTGTCCGGTGGCGAGCCCCAGCCCGCCGGCCTCAACGCCGACCATCTTCACGCCCGCATCGTCCTTGAAAGGATAGAACAGACCCATGGCGTTGCTGCCGCCCCCGACGCAGGCGACCAGGTACTCGGGAAGCCGCCCCCGCTCCTCCTGGATCTGCGCGCGGGCCTCCCTGCCGATGACGGACTGAAAATCACGGACCATCGTCGGGTACGGGTGGGGGCCGACCACCGAGCCGATGACATAGAAGGTCGTCCGGACGTTGGTCACCCAATCGCGGAGCGCCTCGTTGATCGCATCCTTGAGCGTCCGGCTGCCGCTCTCCACGGGGATCACCCGCGCGCCGAGCAGCCGCATCCGGAATACGTTGAGCTCCTGGCGGATCATGTCCTCGGAGCCCATGTACACCTCGCACTCGAGGCCGAACATCGCCGCGGCCGTCGCGGTGGCCACCCCGTGCTGGCCGGCGCCGGTTTCGGCGATCACCCGCCGTCTCCCCATGCGCCGCGCGAGCAGCACCTGGCCCATGGTGTTGTTGATCTTGTGCGCGCCGGTGTGCAGGAGGTCTTCTCGCTTGAGGTAGACGGCGGCGCCTCCCAGCCGCTCGGTGAGGCGCTCGGCAAAGTACAGGGGTGTGGGCCGGCCGCAGTACCGGCGCAGATAATAGGTCAGCTCCTCCTGGAACTTCTGGTCCTGCCGGTAACGATCGTATTCGCGCTCAAGCTCTTCCAGCGCGGGGATGAGCGTTTCGGGAACGTAGCGCCCACCGTACTTGCCGAAGCGGCCCTTCTCGGTCACGCTACTCATCGCGCACCTGTGCAGCATCCCACTCCCGCACACGCCGGACGAACGCTCGAATCTTCGCGTGATCCTTGCGCCCGCCGGTCTCCACGCCGCTGCTGACATCCACCCCGTAAGGACGCACACGGTCGAGCCCACCGGCCACAGTGTCAACGGTGAGCCCGCCGGAGAGGATGATGCGGCGGATTTGCGCCGCGCGGGCAGCCAGGGACCAGTCGAAGATCTTTCCCGTCCCACCCAGGGCAGAGGCATCGTACGTGTCCAGCAGGAACGCGCCCACCCGAAACCCGTCCATCAATGCAAGCGATGACGCGTCCTTCACGCGGATCGCCTTGATCACCGGAACACGAAACGCCTCGCACGCCTCCGCCGGCTCGCTGCCGTGGAGCTGCACGGCATCCAGGCCGCAGGCGGCCACGAGCTCCTCGATTCTGGCCGGCGCTTCGTCGACAAACACGCCCACTTTGGATACGAACGGCGGCAGGGAGGCCGCGATCTCGGCCGCCCGCTCGGGGGGCACCTGCCGCCGGCTCGGAGCAAAGATCAGACCGACCGCGTCCGCGCCGGCCTCGGCGGCCACGAGCGCGGAGTCGACATCCGCGATACCACAGATCTTGATCCGGGTCATGATACGACGCTGCGGGACCGGGGACCCGGGACCCGGGACCAGGAAATACTCTGTGAATCGCCACCGCACGGTCCGGTCCCCGGTCCCTGGTCCCTGGTCCCCCGGTTTAGCCTCATCGCAACCCCATTCTCCTTCTGACTTCGTCCATGGTCGTTTCCGCCACAGGGCGGGCGCGGCGCGCGCCGTCGGTCAGGATATCCCGGACGTCGTCCGGGCGGCCCACCAGCTGCCGGTACCGCTCGCGCACCGGCGCAAACGTGTTTACGATCGCGTCGGCCAGCGCCTGCTTCAGCTCGCTGTACCGGATCGTCCCCTGGCGGTACGCCTCCGCAAACTCCTGGTAGCGTTGCGGCGCGAACACCTCCAGCAGCGTGAACAGGTTCGCCACGCCGGGACTCGCGTCGTCCAGCTTCGATCCCTTCGCCGGCGGACCGGGATCGGTCACCGCCGCCCGCACCTTCTTGCGGATCGACTCGGGATCTTCCACCAGCGCGATGTAGCTGCCCGCCACGCTCTTGCTCATCTTGGCCTTGGGATCGTTGAGGGCCATGATGCGCGCGCCCTTGGTCAGCCGCACCGCCGGCAGCGGAAACGTCTCGCCGTACTGCTTGTTGAAACGCTCGGCGATGTCCCGCATCAGCTCGACGTGCTGCACCTGGTCCTCCCCCACCGGCACGAGCGACGCCTTGTACAGCAGCACGTCCGCAGCCTGTAGGACTGGATAGTTGAGCAACCCGGCCATCACCCCGGTCTTGGCCCGGCGGCTCTTTTCTTTGAACTGGGTCATGCGCTCGAGCTGCCCCACGGGCGTCAGGACGTTGAGCAGCCACATCAACTCGCAGTGCTCGGGAACGTGAGACTGCACGAACAGCACCGACTGCGCAGGATCGATCCCGGCGGCGACGTTGGCCGCGGCCGCTTCCAGCACCCGCTGCGGGAATTCGGGCGGATCGTACGGCACCGTGACCGCGTGCAGATCGACGATGCAGAAGTAGGACTCGAACTCCCGCTGCAGTTGGGCCCACTGCCGGATCGCACCGACGTAATTGCCGATGTGCACGACGCCGGTCGGCTGGATCCCGGAGAATACGCGCACCGGCACCCGCGTGGTACTCGTCGGGGCTGGGCGTTGCCGGACGTCTGTTCGCTGCGCCATTCGTCCCTCACCAACCCTCTGCCTACCGAATACCTCTGAGCTCGCGGAGCTTGGCGGCCGGATCCGGGCTGGCCATCAGACTGGTGCCGACCAGCACCGCGTGGGCTCCCGCCCGCTGGGCGCCGGCCACCTGCTCTCTCGTCTCAAACCCGCTTTCGCTGACCACCACGATCCCGGGCGGGATCATCGGCCGCAGCCGCGGCGTGGTCCCCAGATCCACGCGCAGCGTCCGCAGATCGCGGTTGTTAATGCCGATGAGGTCGGCGCCGGCGTCGACCGCCACCGCGGCCTCGTCCGGCGTGTGCACTTCCACTAGCGCGTCCATCCCACGGCGGCGGACATGGTCCAGAAACTGAGCCAGCCGCGCCCCGGTAAGGATCGCCGCGATCAGGAGCACGGCCGACGCGCCCGACTCCCGAGCCTCATCGATTTGATAGCCGTCCACGACAAACTCCTTGCACAGCACCGGCAGCCGCGTGGCGCGGCGCACCAGCGCCAGCGCCTCCCATGATCCGCCGAAATATTTTGCATCGGTCAGTACCGACAGTGCGGCCGCGCCGCCCGCCTCGTACGCCCGCGCCACGGCGGCGGGATCAAACCAGTTCCGGATCACTCCGGCCGATGGCGACGCGCCCTTGATCTCGGCGATGACGGCCAGCCCCGGGCCCGACAGCGCCTTGCGAAACCCCTCCGGCGGCTCCGCACGGTTCGCGGCCGCCGCTATGTCTGCGGCGGGCCGCCGCGCCATGCGCGAGGCCACTTCCGCGCGCTTGTCGGCGACGATCTCGTCGAGAATCACGCCGCCGCCCGCGAGTGCGCCCGGAGCGCTTCCAGCTTCTCGTACGCAGCGCCGGACGTGATCGCGCGCCCCGCCAGCTCGATCCCGTCTTTCCAGTCGCCGGCCAGCCCCGCGACGATCAACGCCGCGCCGGCGTTCGCCCGCACGATGTCGCCGCGCGGACCGCGTTCTCCCTGCAGCACGGAGCTCGTAATCGCTGCGTTTTCCTCGGGCCGGCCGCCGGCGATCGCCTCGGGCGACGCGCCGGGCAGCCCCAGATCCTCCGGCGTAATCGTGTACGTCCGCACGGCCCCGTTGCGCACCTCGGAGATCCGCGTCGGCCCGACAGTCGAGACTTCGTCGATCCCGTCGAGTCCATGCACGACCATCGCCCGGCGCGCCCCCATCTCGCCCAGGACGTGCGCCATCACCTCGGTCAGCGCCGGATCGTATGTGCCGACGACGAGGGCGCTGGCGTTGGCTGGATTCGTCAGAGGGCCGAGGATGTTGAACACCGTCCGGATCCCGATCTCCTTTCGGGGCCCGACCGCGTGCTTCATCGCCGAGTGGTAGATCGGCGCGAACATGAAGCCGATGCCGATGTCCTCGATGGCCCGCCGTACCACGTCGGGGGCCACCTGAATCTGCACGCCGAGCGCCTCGAGCACGTCCGCAGCGCCGGACAGCCGCGAGACCGCCCGGTTCCCGTGCTTGGCCACGTAGCCACCCGCCGCGGCGACGACGAACGCGCTGGTCGTGCTGATGTTGAACGTGCTCATCCGGTCGCCGCCTGTGCCGACGACGTCGATCAGCGTGTCCGCTTTGGGGGTAATCCGCTGAGCGCGCTCGCGCATCGCCCGCGCAAACCCGGCAATTTCCTGCACCGTCTCGCCCTTCATTCGGAGCGCGGTCACCAGCGCGGCGATCTGCGCCGGCGTGGCCTGCCCGTCCATGACCTCACCCATGGCGGCCCACGCCTCTTGCTCGGTGAGATCCACACGATCGATGACGCGCCTTAGCGCCTCTTTGATGGCCACCCGGCTTACCTCCCGTCGGCCGCCAGCGTGAGGAAGTTGCGCAGCAGATCCTTCCCCGCGGCGGTCAGCACCGACTCGGGATGAAACTGCACTCCTTCCAGCAGCGCCCGCTTGTGCCGTACGCCCATGATGGTGCCGTCCGGTAACTCAGCCGAGACTTCGAGCGCCTCCGGCAATGTGTCGCGGTCGATCACGAGCGAGTGGTAGCGGGTCCCGACCAGGGGGTTGGGCAGCCCCGCGTAGATCGTGCGGCCGTCGTGGCGGACCGCCGAGACCTTGCCGTGCACCGGCACCGGGGCCCGCACGATCCGGCCGCCGAACGCGGCGCCGATGCACTGGTGCCCCAGGCAGACGCCCAGGACGGGGACGCGATCGACAAGCGCCATGACCAACTCCGTCGAAATCCCCGCCTCGTTGGGTGTACACGGCCCAGGAGAGATCACCACCGCGGCCGGGGCCAGCGCCAGAATTTCCCCCACTCTCGTCTGATCGTTGCGGAACACCCGCACGTCTCCCGTGAGCTCGCCCAGGTATTGCACGAGGTTGTAGGTGAACGAATCATAGTTGTCGATGACGACAATCACGGCGTTCGCGCTCCCGTGTTCCCTCGTTCCCGCGTTCCCTGGTTCGCGCGATTGACGCGCTCCAAGGCGCGAACCAAGGCCTTCGCTTTGTTGACCGTCTCCACGTACTCGCGTTCCGGGACGGAGTCGGCCACAATGCCGGCCCC
>JBIOWP010000089.1:0-14764 GCA_044868695.1 bacterium | reverse complement strand
GGTACGGCTCGATCCCCATATCCAGCAGCCGCGTGATCGCGCCCGGCGCGTCGTTGGTGTGCAGCGTGCTCAGCACCAGGTGCCCCGTCAGCGCCGCCTGGATCGCGATCCGCGCCGTCTCCTGGTCCCGCACCTCCCCCACCATGATGATGTCGGGGTCCTGCCGCAGGAAGTGCCGCAGCGCCGACGCAAACGTCACCCCCGCCCGCACGTTCACCTGCATCTGCGTGATCCCCGCGATCTGGTATTCCACCGGGTCTTCGATCGTGAGAACGTTCACTTTTTCGTTGTTCAGCTCGTTGAGGATCGCGTACAGCGTCGTGGTTTTCCCGCTGCCGGTGGGCCCGGTGAGCAGGAAGATGCCCTGGGGCCGGCGGATCACCCGGCGCAGCCGCTCGATGTTGGACGCCGACAGCCCCAGCTTGTCCAGATCGTAGATCGGCGCGGACTTGTCCAGCAGCCGCAGCACTACCTTCTCGCCGTAGAACGCGGGTATCGTGGACACGCGGACGTCGATCGCCCGCCCGTCCACCCGGGTCTGGAAGCTGCCGTCCTGCGGCACGCGCCGCTCGGCGATGTCCATGTTTGCCATGATCTTGACCCGGGAGACGAGCTGCGGGTGCACGTGCGCGGGCAGCGTCCCGCGGGTGAGCAGCACGCCGTCCACGCGGTTGCGCAGCCGCACGTGGCGCTCGTGCCGCTCGACGTGAATATCGCTGGCACGAGTCCGCACCGCCTCCTCAACCAGGCGGTTCACGAGCCGCACCACCGGCGCGTCCTCCGCCATATGGCGGAGCCGCTCGGGCGAGATATCCTCGTCGACGGTCTGCGGCCGCGGGAAGTCACGCACCAGCTCATCGGCGGCGTCGAGCGTCGGATACTGGCTGAGCCCATACTGGAAGTCCTGCACGGTCGTCAGCGCCGGCCTGATGTCGAGCCCCGTGGCACGCCGCAGCTCGTCGATCGCCATCACGTCCAGCGGGTCCACCATTGCGACGGTGAGCACACCGTTCTGGCGGCTGATGGGAATGGCCTGGACGCGGCTGGCCATCTGGGGCGGCACCAGAGCGAGCAGGTCATCACCCATCGGAGATCCGATCAAACGCACGTAGGCGACCCCGATCTGCGCGCTGAGCACGCGGGCCAGGTGGTCCTGATCCACCACCCCCATGTCCAGGAGCACCCGTCCCAGACGCTCGCGGGTCGCGCGGTGGATCTCGAGGGCGCGGTTGAGCTGGTCGGGCGTCAGCAGTCCCTCGGCCAGGAGAAGTTCACCCAACTTCCGCCGGCCCGGGCCCGCCGGCACATCCGGGCGGGCAGAGGGTCGCTGATCCTCGGGGCCGTGTCCGTTCTTGCTGGGACGCATCGCCATACAGTCACCTCGGTTGGTCGCATGCTGGGGCGGTCGGGCGACGGGGTGGTCCCCAGGCGTTTGTACCGAGCGGCCGCAAACAAGGAAATCAGGTGTTTCCCCCAAGGACCTCCATGGAATTCCTGGTGGGAAGGCTCCGTGTGCTAAAATGACGGTGCGATGACACCTTCCGGTCCCGAAATCTACCTGGACAACGCCGCCACGACGGCGCCGCACCCGGCTGTCGTAGAGGCGGTGACCCGCGCGCTGGCAGCCGACTACGGGAACCCTTCATCGCTCCACGGGAAGGGGGTCGCGGCCGAGCGCATCATAACAGCCGCCCGGGAAGCGGTGGCGCAGACGCTGGGCGCTGACCCGGAAGAAGTCCTCTTTACCTCAGGCGGCACCGAAGCCAACAGCCTGGCGATTGTGGGCGCGGCCAGGTTGGCCCGGGGGCGGCATCTGATCGCGAGCGCGGTCGAGCATTCCTCCGTCCTCGTCCCGATGCGCCGGCTGGCGGCGGACGGCTTTGCGCTGACTGAGATGCCGGTGGACCGGGACGGGCGGATCGCCGCGGCGGAGGTCGAACGCGCGCTTCGGCCCGAGACGGCACTCGTCTCCATCATGGCCGTCAACAATGAGCTGGGTACCGTCCAGCCGATCGAGGAGATCGCCCGCGCCGTACGGCGGCACCACAGCACGGGCGGCCGGGTCCTGTTCCATGTCGACGCCGTCCAGGCGTGGGGCAAGGTCCCGCTTCGCCCGGCCCGCTGGGGTGTGGACCTCATGGCGCTGTCCGGCCACAAGGTGCATGGCCCGAAGGGCGTGGGCGCCCTCTACGTCCGCCGCGGCGTCCAGCTGGCCCCGCTGCTGGGCGGGGGCGAGCAGGAGCGCAGCCTCCGGCCCGGGACCGAGAATGTGCCCGGCATCGCCGGAATCGGCGCCGCCGCCAGACTGCTCCTCGACGATGTTGACACTGTCATCGCAAATGTCCGGGCGCTCGCGCAGCGCCTGCGGGCCCAGATCGAGGCGATCCCGGACTCCCGGGTGAACACACCCCAGGACGGTGTCCCGCACATCCTCAGCGCGACGTTCCGCGGCGTGAGGGGCGAGATGCTGCTGCACCGGCTGGAGCAGGACGGGATCTTCATCTCTACAGGCTCGGCCTGCCACAGCCACGACGCTGCGCCGAGCCACGTCCTCCTGGCCGCGGGAGTGAGCCCGGAGGACGCGCGCTCCACCATCCGGTTCGGTCTGTCCCGGCTGACGACCGCCGGGGAGATCGATCTCGCCGCGCACGCTCTGGGCCGCGCGGTCGCCGACCTGCGGGCGCTGGTGCGATGACCATCTGATGGCGACCTATCTGCTGCGCTACGGCGAGATTGCGCTCAAAGGACAGAATCAGCAGTTCTTTCTCGACGTCCTCACCCGCAACGTGCGCCACGCTATTGCCGACCTGGGATCCGCACGGGTGCGGACCGCCTTCGGCCGGATCGTCGCCGAGGTCGATGCCGATCCCGTCGTGGTCATCGACCGGCTGCGCAAAGTGTTCGGGGTCGTCTCGCTGAGCCCGGTCCGCGCCGTCGCCCCGGTGCTGACGGAGCTGACACCGGCGGTGGTCGAGATGGTGGGGGCGGTGTTAGACGCGCGTCCGGACGTCGCCACCTTCAAGATCGACACGCGCCGGGCCGACAAGCGGTTCCCGGTCACATCGATGGACACGAGCCGCGAGGTAGGACAAGCGGTGCGGCTTCGCTTCCCGCATTTGCGGGCGCGCATGGAGACCCCCGACCTCCTGGTGCGCATCGACATCCGGGAGCAGGCGTACATCGCGACCGAGACCATCCCCGGGCCCGGCGGCCTGCCCGTCGGCACGGGTGGGAAGGCGATGGCTTTGGTGTCCGGCGGGATCGACAGCCCGGTCGCGGCCTGGCTGGGCGCGCGCCGCGGCCTGGTGGTCATCCCGGTGCACTTTCACAGCTTCCCCTTCACCAGCGAACGCGCGAAGGAGAAAGTCATCGACCTCAGCCGCGTGCTGGCCGAGTATGCCGGCCCCCTGTGGCTCTGGATCGTGCATTTCACCGACGTCCAGCGCGCCATTCAGCTGAACTCGCCCGAGGCGCTGCGGGTCGTGATCATGCGCCGCATGATGATGCGCATCGCGGAGCGTCTCGCCGCGCGGGAAGGCGCCCAGGCGCTGCTCACCGGCGAGAGCCTCGGGCAGGTCGCCAGCCAGACCATCGAATCGCTTGCCGCCATCAACGCCGCCACACGCCTGCCGGTCCTGCGCCCGCTGGTGGGGGCGGACAAAACCGAGATTGTCGCCCAGGCGGAGCGCATCGGGACGTATCCTATCTCGATCCGTCCGTACGACGACTGCTGCAGCCTCTTTGTGCCCGCGCATCCCCGGACACAGCCGGACCTGGCGGAATGCGAAGCGGCGGAGGGGGGGCTGCCGGTCTCCTCGCTCGTCGAGGAGGCCATCGCGCACAGCGACCGTCTCAGGATCACGCCGCGCCGTCTGCCGCAGCCGGTCGGTTCCGGGTAGAACAGGAATTCACGGACAGGGAGCATATAGTCTCCGTCGGGGGGGACACGGGTGAGGATCTGTGTCTACCTGGAGCACGGCAACTCTTCTCAATGGAGCGGAGGCATCCGCCGTGCGCACGAAAACCAAGTCAAGGCCCTGAAGCGCGCCGGGGTCGCCGTGACCACCGACCCCAGCGAGGCCTTTGACGTCCTCCATCTCCACTCCATCGGGCCGCGATCTCTCTATCTTGCCGAGCGCTTTGGCGGGCGCCGCCCGCTGCTGATAAACAGTCACATCACCGCCGAAGACTTCGCCAACTCCTTTCGCATGAGCGACCACATCGCGCCGTACCTCGGGCGGTACCTCCGCTATTTCTATGGCAAAGCCGACGTGCTCATCGCACCGTCACCATATGCGCGAAGCGTCTTGCGCCGGTACGAACTCGGGCAGCCCATCGAAGTGGTCAGTAACGGTGTCGATGTCACGCGATTTTCCCCGGACAAGCGGCGGCGCCTGCTGGGACGTGCGCGGTATGGCCTAGAGGGTCTGGTCCCCTTCGCCGTCGGGCTCGCGCTGCTGCGCAAGGGGGTGGACCTGTTCGTCGAGACTGGACGGCTCGTGCCCGAGCTGGCATTCGTGTGGTTCGGGCGGGTGCATAAGGCGGCCAAGACGGAGACCCTGCGGGCCATCCAGGACGCCCCGGACAACGTCATCTTCCCCGGTTACGTGGAAGACGTTGTGGAAGCGTTTGCCGCGGGAGATATCTTTTTCTTCCCCAGTTCGGTCGAGAACGAGGGCATCGCCATCCTGGAAGCCGCGGCGTGCGGGAAGCCGCTCGTGCTGCGGGACGCGGAGTGTTTTGCCGGCCGCTTCGAACACGACGTGACCTGCTTGAAAGGCTCCACCACCGAAGAGTTCGCCGCCCACCTCCGTGCGCTCGCCACTGATCCCGATCTGTATGCCCGCTTGTCTGCCGGCGCCCGCCGCTATGCTGAAGCCAACTCACTCGAACTGATCGGCCAGCGGCTCCGCTTGATTTACGAACAACTCGTCAACTGACAGAAATTTCGGTTAGAGGTCATGCTCCCTCGGCGAGGGCGCGAGGCCGTGCGCGGTCTTCTCCCACGTCGTCTGCCCCGTGATGGCGCTGCGGAGGTAGCGGTGGATGGCCAGCGGGACCACGATCAGGCGGTGCAGCGAGAAGAGACCTGAGCGGATCAGGACGGGCCACAGTTCCCTGGTGCGCCCGCGCAGCTCGACCAGCATCGCCAGCAAAACGCAGATGGTGACGACCCCCGATCCCCAGGTCGTCAGTAGGCGCGGCAACTGGAGGTACAGGACGACAGGCCCGGTAAGATCGATGAATCCATACAGGTACGTCGTCAGCAGGCACAGCGTGACGATCAGGCCCCCGCCGAGAAAGCTCAGCATGTCGATGCGCTTGAACAGGTTGACCCCGCCGAACAAGATCCCGGGGAGAGCGTCGCCCAGACATCGCGTGGCACCTTCAAACCAGCGGACGCGCTGCCGCATGAGCTGCGCCAGGTGCGGCACCGCCTCCTCCCACACCACTGCCTCCTCGCAGTAATCGATGTCCCACCCGGCGAGGTGGAAGCGCACCGACAGATCGATATCCTCGGTCAGCGCCTCCTCGTTCCAGCCGCCGACATCATCCAGCGCCTCGCGGCGCAGCAGGAGGCCGTTCCCCGAAAACGAGACCATCCCACCGAGCACCCGCCGGGCGCGCTGCAGGGGATGATGGAACAGCCGGTACTCGTCGTCCTGAATCCGAGTCAGCAGGTTCTGCCGCGCGTTGTAGAGCCTGCGCTGGCTTTGCACCCCGCCGACGCTGGGCTCGGCGAGGTGGGGCACCATCCGGATCAGGAAATCCGGCGGGACGCGCGCGTCCGCGTCGAACACCGCGATGATCTCCGCGCGGGTCCGGGTGATCCCGAGGTTGAGGGCCGCGGCCTTGCCGACGCTGCCGGCCGGCGTCCGGACGACGGTGATGGGCAGTTCACCCGCCAGGCGACCGAGAATCTCCCCGGTGCGGTCCGTGGAACGGTCGTCAACCACGATGACCTCAAAGTGCGGGCGGCCACGCTCCGCGTAGTCGAGCGCGCAGAGTCGGCGAATCGTGGCCTCGATCACCGTTTCCTCGTCCTTGGCCGGCACGACGATGCCCACGAACGGCAGCGGAGCGCGCGCGCGCCCGAGACGCGGCGCGGGGCTCAGAGTCCCGGCCAGCACCATTAACGCGCCGAGGATACCGACGATCAGCAGCAGCGCCTGCAGCCAGGTGATATCGACAAAGAGGACCTGCACCCACGGCAGTTCCCGCGGGCGCAGGCTGTGGGCGACGGCCGCCGTCCACAGCATCGCCAGCGTGCCCAGCATGAGGTGGCTCGACGCGCGCGGCCGCATCGAGCCTACCGGCCCGCGCGCGCAGCGGCCAGATCCTGGAGGGTGCGCGTATACGGGGACGTGGCCACACCGGCCTCGGTGACGATGGCGGTGACGAGATGGTGGGGCGTGACATCAAACGCGGGATTCAGCGCCGGCATCCCCACGGGCGCGATCGGGACCCCGGCAACATGCGTGATCTCCTCCGGCGCCCGCTCCTCGATCGGGATTGCGGTGCCGTCTGGCATGCGGAAGTCGACCGTCGACAATGGGGCGGCGACCACAAACGGGATTTCGTGGGCCCGGGCGAGGACGGCCAGGGCGTAGGTGCCGATCTTGTTCGCCACGTCGCCGTTGGCCGCGATCCGGTCGGCACCGACGATCACCCGGTCAATCAGCCCGCGGCGCATCAGCCATCCGGCCGCATTGTCCGCAATCAGCGTCGCGGGAATGCGATCGTTCAGCGTCTCCCACGCGGTCAGCCGCGCGCCCTGCAGCACAGGCCGCGTCTCGGAGACGTAGACCTGAAGCGCCGTCCCCCGCGCGTGGGCCGCGCGGATGATCCCCAGCGCGGTGCCGTAGTCGACCGTGGCCAGGCTGCCGGTGTTGCAGTAGGTGAGGATGCGCTCACCGGATTGGATCATCGCCGCGCCGTGGGCGCCGATGGCGCGGTTCGCACGGACGTCTTCCTCCGCAATCGCATGGGCTTCGGTGAGGAGGGCGGCGGCCAGCGCCTCGACCGGGGCGTCGGGCATCCGCGCCACGACCGCCAGCATGCGCTCGATGGCCCACCGGAGGTTGACCGCCGTCGGCCGTGTCTGGGCCAGCATCCGGGCGGCGTCCTCGACGCGCGCCGCCTGAACGGCCCGGTCGCCGCCCGGCGCGGCGCCCGCGAGCGCCATGCCGTAGGCCGCCGCGGCCCCAATGGCCGGGGCGCCCCGCACTTTCATTGCGCGGATGGCATCGGCCACGTCGGCCGCCGTCGCGCAGACGACGACACGCGTCTGGTGCGGCAGCGCGGTCTGATCGAGCAGCCGGAGCGTTCCCCTATCCCACGCTAATGCCTTGTGCATGTCCAGCCCGACCGCCCGACCGCGAACGTGACGTGCCTACTCGAGCGGAAACAGCGTGTGAGAGTCCTCGGCGCCCACGTCGGAGGTAATTACGACATGGTTGGGAGTGAAGAGGAAGATCTCCTCGCCCACCCGGAGCAGGTGCCCGTCCAAGGCGTACGTCACGCCGCTGGTAAAATCCACGATCCGGCGGGCCAGGTCCGAGTGCGTCCCCCGGAGATTGACGACGACCGGCCGGCGCATCTTGAGATAGTCGGCCGACGCACGCGCGTCGTCGAAGGTCTTCGGTTGAAGCACCACGATCTCCAGCTGCCGTTGGGCGTGGAGGTTGAACAGCTGTCCGCGCCGGTGGCCTGTCTCCGCGCCATCCGGCTCGACTGAGAAACCGTTCTCCTCCTCGGACGTCTCATTGAACCCGAGAAAGGTCATGAATCGCTGCAACGCGCCCACTGGCGCACCCCCAACTGCCCACCGGCCCGCACCCGTGCGGGTCAGTGGGGCGGACTCTCCCTCCTCCCTGGATCGTTTTTCCCTCTCCCGTACTCTACGACACTGTGTCCGGTCCGCCCGCCGAAGATCGATCGCCCGATGCGTACAAAGGTGGCGCCCTCTTCGACGGCGACTTCAAAGTCATCGCTCATCCCCATTGACAGGTGCACGAGCCCCGGCGCCGTGCCCAGCCGCGCCGCCTCATCCCGGAGACGGCGCAGGCGGGAGAACACCGGCCGCACTGTCTGCGGATCATCGGCCTGCGGCGCGATGGTCATCAGGCCGATCACCCGCAGGCCGGGCAGCCGCACGATGTCTCGAAGCAGTGCCGGCAGGACTGCGGGCGCGATCCCAAACTTCTGCGGCTCGCCCGAGATATTCACCTGGATCAGGACATCCAGGGTCCGGTCCGGCTGGACCACTATCTGAGCACTCAGCGCACGCCCCAGATCGGCACTGTCCACGGAATGGACGGCGTTGAACGAGCGCGCCGCCGCGCGAACCTTGTTGCGCTGCAGGTGGCCGACCATGTGCCACCGCAGGGATGGTGCAGGGTGCGCCGCGCGCAGAACGGCGATCTTGGGGACCGCCTCCTGGACACGGTTCTCACCGATCTCGGTGATGCCACACGCAGCCGCCGCGAGGATCTGAGGCGGGTCGACGCCTTTGGTGATGGCGACCACCGTCACGTCCTCGGCGCGCCGGCCGCTGCGCCGGGCGGCAGCCGCGATCCGCTCCCGTACCCGGGCCACGTTCGCGGCGACGTCTAGCACCACGACCCTATTCGAGGCCCCCCACCCTTTCCCTCCGGGTGCCCCCTCCGGTGCCTGGCACCACGGTACCTGGCACCACGGTACCTGGCACCACGGTGCCAGGTACCATAGTGGCGGCGGGCGGCGAGGGGGTTAGC
Source organism: bacterium (assembly GCA_044868695.1). Lineage (GTDB taxonomy): Bacteria > Sysuimicrobiota > Sysuimicrobiia > Sysuimicrobiales > Kaftiobacteriaceae > JBIOWP01. The sequence goes on along the minus strand of JBIOWP010000089.1, from coordinate 6,008 downwards.
TGGGAAGGGCGATGAGCGCGGCCATGAGGCCTGTGGTGCCGTCGCGGCGGTAGGAGTAGAAGAGGTCGGGATGCTCAAACGTGCACCAGTCCAGCGTCTCGATCTGCACCACGGGCACCCCCACCTCGACGAGCTGCCGGCGGTTGGCGTCCCGCAGATCAAGCTGCCAGCGGCCGCGTGCGTTGGGTGTCACAACTTGTTCCCACCACGGCCACCGGCGTAGCCGCGCCAGCACCGGCTCATCGACTTCGTAGTGGCACGGACCGATGCAGGGCCCGATAGCCCCGCGCAGATCCCCCGGACGGCACTCGAAGCGGTGAACCATTATTGTGACCGCCTCTTGGGCGATCCCGGCGGCCGTGCCCCGCCAGCCCGCGTGCACCGCCGCCACCACGTGCCGTCTGGGGTCGGCCAGGAGCAAGGGCACGCAGTCGGCCGCCCGGACGGCCAGAATCACCCCGGGGTCGGCGGTGACGAGACCGTCGGCGCCGTCGATGACGCGGCCGGCGTCGGCGGCCCCCGCCACGGCCACAACCGCGCCGTGCACTTGGGCGGGCTGCACGCGCGCCGCGCCGCGGAGGCCGAGGTCTGGGTGGTCACTGCCGTGGCGCGTGGTGAACCCGTGGGCGATCCCGCACCCCCGCAGGTGATGGGACAGCAGCGGCGGCGAGCCGATCATACCACGCGCTCGCGCACGACCGCGCTGAGGTAGTCCAGCGCGGCGACCACCAGCGTAATGGCCCAGACGGCCGTGGCGGCCTGGCGGTATTGCAGGAGGTTGATGTACTGCTGCAGGATGAACCCGATCCCGCCGCCGCCGACGAAGCCGATCACGGTCGACATCCGCACGTTGGTGTCCCAGCGGTAGATGGTAAACGCGATGAAAGGCGGCACGATCTGGGGGACCACCGCGTACCGGACGACCTGCAGGGGGCTGGCCCCCGTGGCGGTGATGGCCTCGATGGGACCGGGGTCGATCGACTCGATCTGTTCGGAGTAGAGTTTGCCCAGCGCCGCGATGGAATGCAGGGCCAGCGCCATGACCCCGGCGAAGGGCCCCAGACCCACCCACACAGTGAAGACGATGGCCAGGATCAGCGGTTCGACTGAACGCATGACGTTGAAAAACGTCCGGGTGAGATAGTAGACCGTCGTCCCGACCGGGTTCTTCGCCGTCAGGTTCTTGGCGCCCAGAAACGACAGCGGGATCGCGACGACAATCGCCAGCGTCGTCCCCATCAGCGCCAGGAACACCGTCTCGACGATCTTTTCACCGACCAGCAGCAGCGTCCGGCTCGGTCGCAACGGGCCGACTTCCCAGGTCACGCGGGCCTGCAGGCGCTGCTGGGCGCCCCGCGGGCCGGATTCAGGACCGCGGAAGGCTTCGGGGACCGTGATGGTCACCGCAAACGCGCCCTGCGCGTCCGTCCGGATCGTGGCCACCTGCTGCGGGTTGCCGATCGGGTTCAGCCAAAGCAGGGTTCCCGCTGCGTTGGGGTGAAACCCGCGGCCGGTCACGGGCACCTGCGCGCCGACGGTTGCGACCCGCGCCGGGACCTGGAGCTGCGGCCCCCCGGAAGGCGGGACAACGTCCTCGGGGGGAACGGCGGGATCGACCGACATCCCGAGCTGGACCTCCTGAGTCTGGACCGCCCGGGAGACCACATCCGGCCGCAGCAAATCCACCACGAACGGCCGCACAAACTTTGTCCCCGAGATGAGCTCTCCGAGATCGATCCTGGTGACCCGCCATCCGTACCCATACACGAGGAGCAGACCGAATAGGAGCAGCAGGAACTTCGCGCTGGCAAACCACGGCCGGATCGGCAGCAGCGGCGGCCGGGCGCGCGTGACCTCCTGCGTCACGTGATCTCGACCTCCACGGCTTCCTCTCCGTAAATCTCCTTAAACCGACGCTCGTCGATATCGGCCGGCAGTCCCTCGTAGATGATCCGGCCGGCCTTGAGGGCGAGGATGCGCGTCCCATACCTCCGGGCCAGGCTGAGGAAATGCAACGCGCACAGCACCGTAATCCCGTCCTTCTTGTTCAGCTCCTCGACGTATCGCAGCACCGAGTGGGAGGTGGCCGGGTCCAGGCTGGCCACCGGCTCGTCGGCGAGGATCAGCGTGGGTTCCTGCATCAGCGCGCGGGCGATCCCGACGCGCTGCTGCTGCCCCCCGGAGAGCTGGTCCGCGCGGGTGCGGGCCTTCTCGGGGATGCCGACCCGCTCCAGGTTGGCGATCGCGCGCGCGACCTCATCCTTGGGGAAGTAGTTCGCCAGAGCCCACACCGGCGAGAGATACCCCAGCCGGCCGGCGAGCACGTTGGTCAGGACCGGCGAGCGTTTCACCAGATTGAATTGCTGAAAGATCATGCCGATGTTCCGGCGTACCTGGCGCATCTCCACCGGGGACAGGGTCGTGATGTCGATATCGTCGATGAAGATCTTGCCTGAGGTGGGTTCGATGAGGCGGTTGATGCACCGCATCAAGGTGGACTTACCGGAGCCGGACAGACCGATGATGACCACGAACTGGCCCGGCTCAACCGCAAAGCTGACGTCCCGCAGGGCGGCGGTGCCGTCGGGATAAATCTTGGTGAGGTGCTCCACCCGCAGGGCGGCGCCTTTCATGTCATCACTCCCATCACAGACACACAAGGGGAGGGATTGCCTACCCTCCCCCTGCCCACACGGCACCGACCGGCGAACTAGCGCGCCAGTTTCGTTAGATCCAGCCCCAGATACGTGGCCGCATCCCGGATGGGCTGGAAATACCAGTCCCCGATGGGAATGACGACTTTGTCCCCCTTGCGTGTGATGCGTTCCTGCGTGGCCATGTCGAACCGGATCCCCAGCCGGCGGACCTGATCGTCGCTCAGCTCCACCACCGCAGTGAGCCCTTCGATGCTGTACAGGGTCCGCAGAGACTCTTTGCCGTCGGGCGTGGCCGCGATGCGCAGCAGGCGGTCTTTGATCTTGGCCCGCAGTTCTGGCGCGAGCTTGGTGCTCAGGCTCCAGGTGTCGTTGGGGATCGGGTCGGTGTAAGTGAGGACCTTGACCTTCTGAAGCACATCCGGGAACTGCGCCTGGATGTTCGTGCGGGCGTCCTCGAAACTGGCGCCGCCGTCCACCTGCCCGCGATAGATGGCCAGGATCACGTTGGGGTGGGACCCTGCAAACACCGTCTGGGAGAAAAACTTGTCGGGATCGTAACCCATCTTCTTCAGCATGGCCGCGGGGAACAGGTAGCCCGAGGTCGACGCCGGGTCCACGAACGCGAAGCGCTTGCCCTGGAGGTCGATGAGCTGGTTGATGTTGGCGTCGGCGCGAACGCTGATCTGCGACCGGTAGTACGGCAGCCCGAATCGCACCGAGATCGCCGCCACCTCGACACCACATTTGTCGTGCGCCAGGACGTAGCTGAAGGGGTTCAGGGCGCCGATATCCGCGCGCCCTGCGCACATCGCCTCGATGGCTGCGGTGTAGCTGGTCGAGACGACGGCCTCCACTGGCACACCGAGGGAGACCGTTAGCATCCTTCCGATCTGCTGGCCGCTGAAGAGCACGGCGTCGGTCTCTCGCGAGGGGACGAACACCATGACGAGCTTGGTCTGCCCCGCGACCGGCGCGCTCTGCACCACGGCTGTCGTCAGGGCGACCGCCAGGACGCCCAGCCACAGCATGGTTCTGGCTAGTGATTTCACGCGTGTCCCTCCCCTGTGGGAACTCTCATCCGGGTTTATAGTGAGTACTTCGGGATACGGCGGACGGGGTCCTGTAATACTGAATCTATTGGATCCATCGGATCTATTGGATTCAATAGGGTCTCTCTTACCGTCTTTCGTTGAGCGGCACAAACGCCCGCGGAGGCGGTCCGGTGTAATGCGCCCGCGGCCGCAGCAGGCGGTCGTGGTACTGCTCCATCGCGTGCGCGCACCATCCCGGAATCCGCGCGCTTGCAAAGATCGAGGTGCAGAGGTCGATCGGAATGCCCAGCGCATAGTAGACGACGGCGGAGAAGAAGTCGACGTTCACCGGCAGGTCGGTCTCCCGGTGCATGGTCTCGTAGACCCTGACCGCGGTGTCGAACACCCTGACGGTGCCGGCCTCCTGACTCAGCTGCCGGGCCATCTCCCGCAGGACGCCGGCCCGCGGGTCATCGACCTTGTAGACGGGATGGCCGAATCCCGGGATGCGGTTCTCGGGCTTGGCGCGTTCCTCCTTGGGGAGGCTGGAGCGGTAGGCCCACTTCTTGAGGATGTAGTCCTCTGCCCGCGACGGGTCGCTGATCTCCAGGAGCATCGCCAGCACGTCCTCGTTGGCGCCTCCGTGGCGCGGGCCCTTGAGCGTGCCCACCGCGGCCACGATCGCGGAATGCAAGTCGGTGAAGGTGGCGATGGCCACGCGGGTGGCGAAGGTGCTGGCGTTGATCTCATGATCCGCGTGCAGAATGAAAATCATGTCCATCGTCCGCGCCGCGACCGGCGACGGCGGCTTGCCGGTCAGCACGTACAAGAAGTCTTCGGCGGTCGCCCCTTCGATCCGGGGCGGCACGGGCTTGCGCCCCTGCCGCAGGTGAGACCACTCGCCCACCATTACCGGGATCTGCGCGGTGAGGCGCACGGCCTTGCGCAGCGTGGCGTCTGCCGCCGTGGAGTGGGCGTCCGGGTCGTACAGGCCGGCGACGGACACCGCGGTGCGCAGCGCCTCCAACGGGTGCACGGTCCTGGGATAGGCGCGCATCGAGGCCAGCACCGGTTCCGGCAGCGGCCGCGGCGCCGCCAGCGACGCGCCAAACGCGCTCAGCTGCGCGGCGGTCGGCAGTTCACCGTGCCAGAGGAGATAGACGACTTCTTCGTAGGTCGCGTAGCGGGCCAGATCGCGGATGTCGTACCCGCGGTAGATGAGAACGCCGGCGTCCCCATCCACGGTGGAGATCGCGGAGTTGACTGCGACGACGTCTTTCAGCCCGGCCTTGAACTCGACCGCCATCGAACCCTCCGCCCCGCGGTGGTACTTTTATTCTAGCATCTACTCTCCACTATCGGCAGATGTGCGCGCCCGGGATAGCCCTAACGGGATGAACGTCTGAGGGGAGGGCAACCGCCCTCCCCTCGTCCAGCCGTCAGGACCTGCACCATGCGGCTGCGGTCAGCACCTCGAGTAGCCGCAGGACTCGCAGTGGGCACACCCGTTCTCATGAACGAGCTGGGCACCGCAGTCCGGGCAGATGCCGATGAACTCCAGGCGGGCGGACCGGTCGCCGTTGCCGTTGCCCGTATGCACTACCGCCTCCGCCTCCGGGGAGGCCCCCTTGGCCTGGGCGGCGAACTTGAGCCGCTCCTGGCGCGCGGGGGTCATGGGTTCGGGCAGAACATCCGCGCGGGGGAACTCCTTGTCGGGCCGGAAGTCGTCTCCGTACAGGGCCCGTCCGAGCGCCAGAGCGACCGCCTGCGCGATCGTCGTCACGCGGACGACCGTGCCGCTTGTGGACCGGTCGAACGCGACCTCTTTGCTCTGCACCCGCCACAGCTGCTCAATGACTTCCCGTGGATCGATGCCGCCCCGGAGCGCGAGCGAGGCCAGCCGGCCGCAGGCCTCGGCCTCGACGTCCAGAGAGTGGACGAACACCTCGCAGACGCCCCACTCGTCCTCGTTGACCACCACATAGATCCGGCCGCGGGGGGTTTCGACCCGCTCGGTCCGGCCGGCGGTCACCTTCGGCCGTGGCCGCGGGGTCGCCGCGGCCTGCCGGACGTCACCCGCCGGAGCGGCTGCGGGCGCGGCCTGGGCGGACGCCTGTTCTTGGGTCAGCAGGATGCCCTCGCGGCTACCCTCGCGATAGACCGTTATTCCCTTGCAGCCCAGCTTCCACGCCAGGAAGTACACCCGCTCGACCTCCTCCGGCGTGGTGTCGCGCGGCAGGTTCACGGTGCTGCTGATGGAGTGGTCGATGTGCTGCTGAATGGCCGCCTGCATCTTCACCCGCATCTCGGGCTTGATCTG
>JBIOWP010000088.1:0-2399 GCA_044868695.1 bacterium | reverse complement strand
CGATCTCCGGCGCGGTCACCTGGTTGGGATACCACTCACGCACCTGCTTGACCCAGTTGTCAGGTTTGAGGAGCGCGCGGCGATACACGGCCAGGTGCGGATCCGAGGCGGGAGTCGGGATCTCTGGATCGGCCGCGCGCATGGCTGTGAGTACGTAGGCGTCCTTGTCGCTGACGATGAGCCGGCGGCCGGTTCGCCGGGCGATCTCGAGAAAGGTCAGCAGCCGCTCCACGTTGCGCGGGCCGAAGTCGGCGACGACGAACTCCCCTTCCGCGGCCTGCACGGCCTGCAGGCAGGACACGAACACCTCTTCCTCGGTCGCTCCGGGGCCGCGGTCGATGTTGGTTCCCTCGCAGATCATCGCGATCGGGTGCAGCGCCTTCGCCGCCTGGATGAACGCTTCTGTGGAAGCTTTCTTTAGCCCGTGGCGGCGCAGGTCGCCGGTGTACACCACCCAGCCGCTTGAAGTTTTGATGGCCATGGCGGCCGACCCATAGATCGAATGGTCGACCGGGAAATACTGGAAGTCAAAACCGGCCACCCGGTCGACGACCTTGAGGCGCTTGCGGGGGAAATGCCGGCTCTTCGTGGGAGCCGGCGACAGATTCCAGAACTCGCCTCCGTCGTCGGGTAACTTGTCGGCGAGAAGATAGGACCGCCGCTCATAGGGAAAGCCTTTCGTCGGGGCGGCGCCGATGTTGCCGTCCTTGTCCGCGATCTTCGGCGTCGCGTATGACATCTCGCCCTCGAACTGGTGCGCGCCGCAGTCCTGGATGGCCTTGCCCAGGTACGCCGTCATCGCGGTGGCGACGATGGGGATGCCGGTGTCCAGAAACGAGATGTAGCCGATGTGGTCCATGTGGGCGTGCGAAAGAAGCACCCCGTCCACGCTGAGCCTGCGGAAGTGCGGGAAGCGTTCCGCCCGTTCCCAGACGCGGCCGGCCGGGTCCTGCAGGTCGGAGCGGTAGATCCCGCGCAGAGGCGGCAGCAGCTCCATGTGGATCAGGTCGATCAATCCGGCGCGAGAGCGGGGGGCTACGAACTCCTCGAAGTAGCGGCTGCGGGCGTCGAAGGATGTGCCAAAGTCGAGAAAGACGGCGGTGTCGCCGTCTTCGAGGAGAATCTTGTTGCCGCCGATGGTCTTGGCGCCTTCGTAGACGGTCAGGGCGACGGTCAAGGCTTCTTTTGCGGGACGCAGCAGATGAACTTCAGCGTGTCCTTCCCCGTGTTCTTGATCTGGTGGCGCTCGTGGGGCGGGACCCAGAGCACGACGCCGGGTTTGACCGTGTGCTCGCCGTTGTCGCCGACCATGATCCCCTGGCCTTCCAGGATGTACATCTCCTGTTCGTACCAGTGGTCGTGCAGCGGCGTGGCGGCACCGGGATCGACCTCGAAGACGCGCATGGCGAAGTTCTCGGCGCCGCGCTTGCGGTCGATGACCCACCGGATTTTCACGCCGGGCATATTTTCGGGTTGCTCGGCGGGGACGTCCTCAGGGCGGAAGATCTCCATAGCGGGTTCCTCCTACAGGGGTCTTAGGCTTCGGCGACCGCGAATCCTCGCGCGGAGGAGAGATCCCCGGCGGCGCGAACGCATAGGGTATTCACAGGGGGAGTAGGGGGTGTTCTCGTGAGGCGGCGAGCACTTGTTGGGCTTTTGGTGTGTGTGCTGGTTGCCACGTTGTACCCGGCGGTGGCCACCGGCCAGCAGCCGGTGAAGCTCACGTTCTGGAGCTGGCGGGTCGAGGACAAGTGGGCCTACGACAGGATCATCCAGGTGTTCCAGCAGCGCAACCCGGGGATTACGGTCGAGTTCGTCCCCTTCAAAGCGACGGAGTACAATACGATCCTGTCCTCCGCGCTGACCGGAGGCAAGGGACCGGATATCATTCACCTGCGCGCCTACGGCGGCCTCGAGACGTTTGCCGCGCCTGGGTTCGTCGCCCCGCTGGACTTCGACCGCGTGCCTGAGCTGAAGACCTTCTCCCGGCAGCTGCTGGAGGGCGCCCGCGGCCGCAAGGACGGCCGGCTGTACGGCGTGCCGTTCGCGTCCCAGTCGCTGGTGATCTACTACAACAAAAAGATCTTCGCCCAGAACAATCTGTCCGTGCCCAAGAGCTGGGATGAATTTCTCACGGTGCTGCGCACGCTGAAGGACCGCGGCGTGCTGCCGCTGGCCAACGGCGGGAAAGAGGGCTGGACGCTCGAGGTCCTGTCCGGGGTCGTAGCCCCCAACTTCTACGGCGGGACCGCTTTCTACGACGCCGTGACCCGCGGGCACACGTCTTTCAAGGACACGACGTACACAGGGGCGCTGGCGAAGATGCTCGACCTGCGCCCGTACATGCACCCGAACTTCATGGGTGCGGACTACGCGACCATGCAGCAACTGTTCATCAG